>NZ_JBEXOT010000012.1:0-158287 GCF_040611675.1 Streptomyces sp. NPDC006551 | reverse complement strand
GTGCGTGCGATCGCAAGGCGGAGGAGGGAGTCCATGCGGAGCATCGGCGACCGACGACGACTGGGGGCACCTCCCGTGCCCGAAGGGCTACGGGGAGAGCGTGCGTGCCAGGCGTCGCGAGCCCGGCAAGATCCGAAAGACACGGCCTAGGCCCCGGCCAAGATCCGCCGCCCAGGCCTTGGGGCGAAGTACCTGGTGGGAGGCGTGCTCCGCCTCGGGCAGGAGGCAGGCCCCGCCCCCCTCGTCCACTCGGAGGATCCCGCTCACTGTGTGCATTGCGGGCGCAACTTGGGGTGAGTTCGCTACGTGCCCGATGTGAGCCCGCGCATAGGACGCAGGTCACTTACGAACACCTTTAGTCGACGAGCAAAGAGCAGACGGGCGCTGTGGGGCATGGTCCCCGGCCGGTATCCGTGGGCGATGCACGGGCCCCTGATCCACTACCCGGCATCGTACGTCACACCTTTGCCACAGGTTTTTGCTGCCGCTAAGAATTGCATCCGTCGCCGCCGAAGCAGGCGCAGAGCCGCCACCGGCCTGAGCGACCCCCTGTCTATTCGAAGAGGTAGCCCTGCATGTCCGCGAACACCCCCGGCCACTATCGGCTGAAGAAGACCCACAAGGCCTCCATCGCCGGTGTCGCCGCCCTCGGTGCCGCCGCCCTCGCCCTCACCCTGGTCCCCGGCAACGACGCCGCCGCTGAGACCGAGCCCCAGGCGCTGGCCAACACGCAGCAGGTCGCCTGGGCGTACAACGCGAACAGCCCGCAGGCCAAGGCGCTGCACGCCAGCCTCACCGAGCAGCAGACCACCATCGGTCTGAAGGCGAAGCAGGAGCTCGAGGCGAAGGCCAAGGCCGCCGCCAAGGCGAAGGCCGACGCTCAGGCCCAGGCCGCCGCCAAGGCGAAGGCCGCGGCGAAGGCGAAGGCCGACGCGAAGAAGCGCGCCGACGCCAAGGCCGCCGCGAGCCGTGCCGCCGCCCGCCAGCCCGTTTTCGCGAACAACCTCGACGGCTGGATCCGTGAGGCGCTGTTCATCATGGACAAGCACAACATCCCGGGCACCTACGAGGGCATCCACCGCAACATCATGCGGGAGTCCAGCGGTAACCCCCGGGCGATCAACAACTGGGACATCAACGCCATCAACGGTGTCCCGTCGAAGGGCCTGCTGCAGGTCATCTACCCGACCTTCAAGGCCTACCACGTGCCGGGCACCAAGTTCGACCAGTACGACCCGGTCGCCAACATCGTCGCCGCCTGCAACTACGCGGCCGACCGCTACGGCTCCATGGACAACGTCAACAGCGCCTACTGACGGACGCTGCGCACATGCCGAAGGGCGGCACCCCACGCACGGGGTGCCGCCCTTCGGCGTCGTACGACCGCTGTTACTTGCGCATGACCTCGGGCTCGTGGCGGCGCAGCAGACGCGCCACCGCGATGCCGCAGATGATCCCGATGAGCACCAGGATCGTGAGGTTGAAGCCCCACTGGCCGACCGTGTGGTCCCACAGCGGGTCCAGGTTGGTCGGGTCCTTGTGGTCCCACGGCGGCATGAGGTGTCCGAGGTCGAGGGTCGAGCCCGCGGCGGCGATGGCCCAGCGCGAGGGCATCAGCCAGGCGAACTGCTCCAGGCCAGGGGAGCCGTACACCTGGAAGAGGATGCCGGTGAAGACGACCTGGACGATCGCGAACATGACGAGCAGCGGCATCGTCTTCTCGGCGGTCTTCACCAGCGAGGAGATGACCAGGCCGAACATCATCGAGGTGAAGCCGAGCGCGATGATCGTGACGCACAGCTCGACGGCCGGCGGCATGACCAGGCCCTCGGCGGGCAGGTCGCGGGTGGCGAAGCCGATGCCGCAGATGATGACGCCCTGGATGGCGGTGATCACGCCGAGGACGATGACCTTGGACATCAGGTACGCCGAGCGGGACAGGCCGGTGGCCCGCTCCCGTTCGTAGATGACCCGTTCCTTGATCAGCTCTCGTACGGAGTTGGCGGCGCCCGAGAAGCACATGCCGACCGCGAGGATGAGCATGATCGTGCCGGCGTCGCCGTTGAAGCGGGACGGCGGCCTGGGCGGCGCGAGGCCGAAGTCGGCGGGGATGACGACCGAGACCAGGCCGAGGACGGCCGGCAGGATCACCATCAGGCCCATGAAGCCCTTGTCGGACGCGATGACCGAGGAGTAGCGGCGGATCAGGGTCCACAGCTGGGAGCCCCAGCCCTGCGGCTTCGGCGGCCTGGCCATCGCGTGCTGCGGCATCTGGACGGGCTGGGCGGCGACGGCGTCGATGTCCGCGGCGTACATCTGGTAGTGCTGCGAGCCCTTCCAGCGGCCCGCCCAGTCGTAGTCGCGGTAGTTCTCGAAGGCGGAGAAGACGTCGGCCCAGGTGCTGTAGCCGAAGAAGTTCAGCGCTTCCTCCGGCGGGCCGAAGTAGGCCACCGAACCGCCGGGCGCCATCACGAGCAGCTTGTCGCAGAGGCCGAGCTCGGCCACCGAGTGCGTGACGACCAGAACCGTACGGCCGTCGTCGGCGAGGCCGCGGAGCAGCTGCATGACGTCGCGGTCCATGCCCGGGTCGAGGCCGGAGGTCGGCTCGTCCAGGAAGATCAGCGACGGCTTGGTGAGGAGCTCCAGGGCGACCGAGACGCGCTTGCGCTGGCCACCGGAGAGGGAGGTGACCTTCTTCTCCTTGTGGATGTCGAGCTTGAGCTCGCGCAGCACCTCGTCGATGCGGGCCTCGCGCTCGGCCTCGGCGGTGTCGCCGGGGAAGCGGAGCTTGGCGGCGTAGCGCAGCGCCTTCTGGACGGTCAGCTCCTTGTGCAGGATGTCGTCCTGCGGGACCAGACCGATGCGCTGGCGCAGCTCGGCGAACTGCTTGTAGAGGCTCCGGTTGTCGTAGAGGACGTCGCCCTCGTTGGCCGGGCGGTAGCCGGTGAGCGCCTTGAGCAGGGTCGACTTGCCGGAACCGGACGGGCCGATCACGCCGATCAGCGACTTCTCGGGGACGCCGAAGGTGACGTCCTTGAGGATCTGCTTGCCGCCGTCGACGGTGACGGTGAGGTGGCGGGCCGAGAAGGAGACCTCACCGGTGTCGACGAACTCCTCGAGCTGGCCGCCGACCATCCGGAAGGTCGAGTGGCCGACGCCGACGATGTCGTTGGGGCCGATGAGGGCGGTGCCGCCCTTGGCGATCGGCTGACCGTTGACGTACGTGCCGTTGTGGGAGCCGAGGTCGCGGATCTCGAAACGGCCGTCGGGGGTGGCGTGGAACTCGGCGTGGTGGCGCGAGACCTGAAGGTCGGAGACGACCAGCTCGTTCTCGAGCGCACGACCGATGCGCATGACGTGGCCGAGGGCCAGCTGGTGGAACGTGGTGGGGCTGCGGTCGCCGTAGACCGGCGGCGCGCCCGCGGCTCCGCCGCCCTGGCCCGGCACCTTCTGTGCCAACTGCTCGACGGGGCCGCCCTGCTGCTGCGGGAACTGCGGGGCCTGCGGGTGCGGGGTCTGCGCGTGCGGCTGGGCCGGTGCGGGCTGCTGCTGCCAGCCCTGCTGCTGCGGCCGGCCCTGGTGGCCGGCCCACTCCGCCTGCGCCGCGGCCTGGTGGGCGGGCGCGGCCTGCGCCGGTGCCTGCTGCTGGGCGGCCTGGGCGCCGGCGGCGAGATTCAGCCGCGGCCCGTCGGTCGCGTTGCCGAGGTGCACCGCGGAGCCGGGCCCGATCTCCATCTGGTGGATCCGCTGGCCCTGTACGAAGGTGCCGTTGGTCGAGCCGTGGTCCTCGATGACCCAACTGCGGCCGCCCCAGCTGATGGTGGCGTGTCGCCACGAGACCCGGGCGTCGTCGATCACGAGGTCGCCCTGCGGATCGCGGCCGAGGGTGTACGACCTGGACGGATCGAGAGTCCAGGTCCTTCCGTTCAATTCCAGTACGAGTTCTGGCACTCCATGCCCCACTACTTGTCCCCCGATGTACCCCCTGTCGCAGGGAGTCCAGGGATGGCGAACATCCGGGGGGAACTATTTCAGGCCGGGTCCCGTATCCGAAAGTCGGGCGGGGTGAAGACCGTGCAGAGGCGCGTGCGCGGCCTCCACGAATGGGGCAGCGCGTGAGGAACCCGGCGTCCCGTGCGCGTCGGGAGTCGGGGCGCGAGGGCGGCGGCGGGGCGGGGCCGGGTCTGCGGCGTTACCGTGACAGAGGAGGGGACCAGTCGGGTGTCCGGTACGCGGGACGGGGAGGCTGGTGGCACCCGGTGCCCGATACGGTGGAACCACCATGAGCGCATCGCAGACCTCAGACGTTCCCACCCTTCTCGTCAAGATCTTCGGGAAGGACCGTCCCGGGATCACCGCCGGGCTCTTCGACACCCTCGCCGCCTACTCCGTCGACGTCGTGGACATCGAGCAGGTCGTGTCCCGCGGCCGCCTCGTCCTGTGCGCGCTCGTGACCGAGCCGACCGTCGCCTCCCAGGGGGAGCTGCGGGCCACCGTGCACAGCTGGGCCGAGTCGCTGAAGCTTCAGGCCGAGATCATCTCCGGCACCGGTGACAACCGTCCGCGCGGTAGTGGGCGTTCCCACGTCACCGTGCTCGGGCACCCGCTGACGGCCGAGGCGACGGCCGCCATAGCGGCCAGGATCACCGAGACCGGCGGCAACATCGACCGGATCTTCCGCCTCGCGAAGTATCCGGTGACGGCGGTCGAGTTCGCGGTCTCGGGCTGTGAGACCGAGCCGCTGCGCACCGCGCTCGCCCCGCAGGCGCACCACATCGGCGTGGACGTGGCGGTCGTCTCCGCCGGGCTGCACCGCCGCGCCCAGCGTCTGGTGGTGATGGACGTCGACTCGACGCTCATCCAGGACGAGGTCATCGAGCTGTTCGCGGCCCACGCGGGCTGCGAGGACAAGGTGGCCGAGGTCACCGAGGCGGCGATGCGCGGCGAGCTGGACTTCGAGCAGTCGCTCCACGCGCGGGTGGCGCTGCTGGCCGGGCTCGACGCCTCCGTGGTGGACAAGGTCCGTGCCGAGGTACGGCTCACTCCCGGTGCCCGCACCCTCATCCGTACACTCAAGCGGCTCGGCTACCAGGTCGGTGTCGTCTCGGGCGGGTTCACCCAGGTCACGGATGACCTCAAGGAGCGGCTGGGGCTCGACTTCGCCTCGGCCAACACCCTGGAGATCGTGGACGGCAAGCTCACCGGCCGGGTCACGGGCGAGATCGTCGACCGGGCGGGCAAGGCGCGGCTCCTGCGCCGGTTCGCCCTGGAGGCCGGGGTGCCGCTGGCGCAGACCGTGGCGATCGGCGACGGCGCCAACGATCTGGACATGCTGAACGCGGCCGGACTGGGGGTGGCGTTCAACGCCAAGCCGGTCGTCCGCAAGGCGGCCCACACCGCCGTGAACGTGCCCTTCCTCGACACCGTGCTCTATCTGCTCGGGATCACCCGCGAGGAGGTCGAGGCGGCGGACGGCGGCGAGGACCTGCTGCACTGACCACGCCTGTGCCACGCCTCGGGCGGAGGGCCCGGTCGCCGAGGGGTGACCGGGCCCTTGTCGTGCCGTACGCGCGGTACGGAGATCGGTGGTACGGGGTCAGTCGTGCGGGGCCCAGTACTCGAGCAGGGTACCCACGCCGTGCTCGACGGACTTCCATGAGCCGTCGAAGCCGACGACGGCGAAGGCGGCGGTCGGGAAACCGCCCCGGTTCATGCGGGCTCGCGTGTCGCCCTCGGCCGAGCCCGCGAGGGCGTCGGAGAGCGCGTGCATCCCGGGGTTGTGCCCGATGACGAGAAGGTCGTTCACGTCCTCGGGCGTCTCGTTGAGCAGGGCGATGAGTTCGCCGAGCGAGGCTTCGTACAGTCGCTCCTCGTACACGGTCCTGGGGCGGTGCGGGAGCTCGTGCACGGCCAGTTTCCAGGTCTCGCGGGTTCTGACGGCGGTCGAACAGAGGGCCAGATCGAAGGAGATCCCGGTCTCGGCGATCCTGCGGCCGGCCACGGGGGCGTCCGTGCGGCCGCGTTCGGCGAGCGGTCGCTCGTGATCGGACACCTGGGGCCAGTCGGCCTTGGCGTGCCGGAGCAGCACGATCCTGCGGGGTGTATCGACGCTCATGCGCTCCAGCTTCCCATGAAACGGCTCACGTCGACTCAGAGTGAGAGCGTTTGCTGGATCCGCTCCAGGACGTGTCCGACCGCCGGATCGCCGCCGATGGCGTGGGCCTTCCCGGGGCCCGCTATGAGCAGGAAGAGGACGATGAACGCGGCCACGGGGAGGGCGAGGGCCCACCAGGGCAGCCGGGTGTCGAGGCCGGCCGCCGTGCTCCGGGTGCTGGGGTGCGTACGGGCCGACATGGCCGCCTCCGTGGAAAGGGTGATCCGCTGCGATGTCTCCAACGTACGGACCGGGGGCGGGCGGGCCCATCCGGTGATCCACCCACTTCACCCTGAGAGTCACCCCCTAGGGGGAGGGGGGTTGTCCCCACCCTCCCCCGTCTCAGGGTGAGGCGATCGAGGCGACGACGGCGATGAGGACCGTGATGCCGAGCATCGCGCCGAGCACGATGAGGAGCTTCTTCTGGCCGTTCTGGGGATTCGGGTCGAGCACTGGCATGGGCCCAGTCTCGCATCTCAGCATTCGTCCTCGACCGTCCGGTCCCTCCCGGCGAGGATGCCGACGACCATCTGGGGGAGCATCAGCCCGGCCATCAGCGCGATGGGCAGGCCCCAGCCGCCGCTGTGCTGGTAGAGGACGCCGACGAGGAGGGGGCCCGGGATGGAGAGGAGATAGCCGACGCTCTGGGCGAAGGCGGAGAGCCGGACCACGCCGGCGCCGGTGCGCGAGCGCATGCCGATCATGGTGAGGGCGAGCGGGAAGGCGCAGTTGGAGACGCCGAGGAGCACGGCCCAGACCCACGCGCCCTCGGCGGGCGCGAGGTAGAGGCCGGTGTAGCCGCCGAGGCCGCACAGGCCCAGGGCGACGGCGATCGGGCCCTGGTTCTTGAGCCGGCCGGCGAGGCGGGGGATGACGAAGGCGAGCGGTACGCCCATCACCATCGTGACGGCGAGGAGGACACCGGCCGTGCCGGCCGGGACGCCCGCGTCGCGGAAGATCTGCGGCATCCAGCCCATCGTGATGTACGCGCCGGTGGCCTGGAGGCCGAAGAAGACACCGAGGGCCCAGGCGGTGCGGCTGCGGGTGATCCGGAGAGGCGGGGCCTGCTGAGCCGCTCCGGACTGGGCGGGGACGCGAGCGGCCGGCCCACCCGTGCCGCGGTCGCGCAGCAGGGGGATCCAGGGCAGGACGGCGAGGGCGGCGAGACCCGCCCAGACGCCGAGGCCGGTGCGCCAACTGCCGCCTATGGCCTGGGTCATGGGCACGGTCGCGGCGGCGGCCAGGGAGGTGCCCATGGCGAGGGCCATGGAGTACAGGCCGGTCATGGTGCCGATGCGGTCGGGGAAGTACCGCTTCACGATGACCGGCATCAGGACGTTGCTGACGGCGATGCCCATGAGAGCGAGGGCGCTGGCGGCGAGGAAGCCGGCGGTGCCGGTGGCGAAGGGGCGTACGGCGAGGCCGGCGAAGATCGCGGCCATGCCGGCGCAGACGACGGCGGTGGGGCCGAAGCGGCGGGCGAGCCGCGGGGCGGTGATGCCGAAGATCGCGAAGCAGAGCGGGGGCACGGAGGTGAGGACGCCGGCCACGCTGCCGCTCATGTGGAGACCGTCGCGGACCTCTTCGAGGAGGGCGCCGAGGCTGGTGATGGCGGGGCGGAGGTTGAGGGCCGCGAGGACGAGCCCGACGACGACGAGCCGGGTGATCCACAGGGCGGGCCTGTCCGGTACGGAAGAACCCCCTCCGGTGGTGGCCGGTGAGGAGGCGCGGGCCGGTGCTGCGGGTGTCGTGAGGGTCTGCGGCTCGTCAGGCATGGAGCCATCATAGAATCATGGGATGATTGGTTGTCCAATCCGGAACCATATTGGAAGGTGCGTCATGGCGCTCGGCTCTCCCCGGCGGTCCGGGCTCTCCGATCAGGTGATCACCGAGCTGCGGAACCAGATCACCTCCGGCGAGTGGCCGGTCGGATCACGGATTCCGACCGAGCCGGAACTGGTCGAGCAACTGGGCGTGGCCCGCAACACCGTCCGGGAGGCGGTCCGCGCGCTCGCGCACAACGGCCTTCTCGACATCCGGCAGGGCTCCGGCACCTACGTGGTCGCGACGAGCGAGCTGGCGGGGGTCATGCACCGGCGGTTCGCCGGCTCCGACCCGCGGCACATCGCGGAGCTGCGCTCGACGCTGGAGTCCGCGGCGGCCCGGTTCGCGGCGGGGCGGCGCACGGAGCGGGACATGAAGCAGCTGGACGCGCTGCTGGCCGGGCGCGAGGAGGCCTGGGCGTCGGGCGACGCGGAGCGGTTCGTGACGGCGGACGCGGCGTTCCACCACGCGGTCGTGGTGGCCTCGCACAACGACGTCCTCACCGAGCTCTACGCCGATCTCGGGCACGTACTGCGGGAGTGGCTGCGCGACGACGTGGGGCAGGAGCTGCGGCCGGAGCACCACATGGACCACGCGCGCCTGGTGGAGGCGATCCGGGACGGCGAGGCGGAGACCGCGGCGGCGGAGGCAGCCGGGTACCCGTTCATGTGCCTCCGGCGCCCTGGGCCCGCCCAGGGGTCTCGACCGGCTGATGGGTGATCCAGGCGGCGCGGACCTCCTTCCAGCAGCGACCGGTCACCTGGGCGAAGGCGGTCGGGGCGACGTCGACGGGGGCGCTGTCGGTGTCCACGTCCCACCAGCGTGCGCACTCGATGTGCAGCCGGACGCGGTCGGTGTCCGGGAAGGGGTTGTGGCAGTACGCGGTGACGCGCGAGCCCTGGACGACGGCACGGCACGAGGCCCCGAAGGTGTCGGGCTGTTCGGCGACGGTGACCGCGAACGGGTCCTCGGTCGGGGCGGGGGCGGCGCGGACCTCGGCGGCGACGGCGAGCCCGGTGAACAGTGCGGCGGCCGAGACGAACGCGGCGGCCCTGCGGTGCGGCGCGCGCATATCCGTACCTCCTCCCCACCCGTAGCCGGAATGTCACGCTCTGACCCAGTCTGAGGTGATCCGTCGGACTTTTCGACTCGGGAGGGGAGCCGTCCCACGACGAAGGCCGGGTGCCCGCCCCCCGAGGGGCGGGCACCCGGCCTTCGTCACGGCTGTCGAGCCGCAGCGTGCAGGCGTTACGCGCCGATGGCGTGCAGACCACCGTCGACGTGGACGATCTCACCGGTCGTCTTCGGGAACCAGTCGGACAGGAGCGCGACGACGCCCTTGCCGGCCGGCTCCGGGTCGGCCAGGTTCCACTCCAGCGGGGACCGGCTGTCCCAGACCGCGGCGAGCTCCGAGAATCCGGGGATCGACTTCGCGGCCATCGAGCCGATCGGACCCGCCGAGATCAGGTTGCAGCGGATGTTCTGCTTGCCCAGGTCACGGGCCATGTAGCGGCTCGTGGCCTCCAGGGCGGCCTTGGCCGGGCCCATCCAGTCGTACTGCGGCCAGGCGTACTGCGCGTCGAAGGTGAGGCCGACGACGGAGCCGCCCTCGGTCATCAGCGGCAGCAGCGACGTCGTCAGCGACTTCAGGGAGAAGGCGGAGACGTGCATGGCCGTGGCGACGGACTCGAACGGCGTGTTGAGGAAGTTGCCGCCGAGCGCGTCCTGCGGGGCGAAGCCGATCGAGTGGACGATGCCGTCGAGTCGGTCGCCGAGGTGCTCGCGGACCTGGCCCTCCAGGCGCGCGAGGTGCTCGTCGTTGGAGACGTCGAGCTCCAGGACCTTCACGTTCTCGGGCTTGGGGAGCTTCTTGGCGATGCGCTCGGTCAGCGTGGGCCGCGGCCAGGCGGTGAGGATGATCTCCGCGCCCTGCTCCTGCGCCAGCTTCGCGGTGTGGAAGGCGATGGAGGACTCCATCAGCACACCGGTGATCAGGATGCGCTTGCCCTCGAGGATTCCGCCAGTGTTCGTCATAGGTGTCAGTGCCCCATGCCCAATCCGCCGTCAACCGGGATGACGGCTCCAGTGATGTACGAAGCGTCGTCGGAGGCCAGGAACTTCACCGTGGCGGCGATCTCCTCGGGCTGCGCGTAGCGGCCCAGCGGCACCTGGGACACGATGCCCTTGCGCTGCTCCTCGGTGAGCACCTTGGTCATGTCGGTGTCGACAAAGCCGGGCGCGACGACATTGAACGTGATGTTGCGCGAGCCGAGCTCGCGGGCCAGGGAACGGGCGAAGCCGACCAGGCCGGCCTTGGAGGCGGCGTAGTTGGCCTGTCCCGCCGAGCCGAGGAGTCCGACGACCGAGGAGATCAGGACGACGCGGCCCTTCTTGGCGCGCAGCATGCCGCGGTTGGCACGCTTGACGACCCGGAAGGTGCCGGTGAGGTTGGTGTCGAGGACGGAGGTGAAGTCCTCCTCGGACATGCGCATGAGGAGCTGGTCCTTGGTGACGCCGGCGTTGGCCACCAGCACCTCCACCGGACCGTGCTTCTCCTCGATCTCCTTGTACGCCTGCTCCACCTGCTCGGCGTCGGTGATGTCGCACTTGACGGCCAGGAAGCCGGCCGGCGGCTCTCCGGACCGGTACGTGACCGCGACCTTGTCGCCGGCCTCGGCGAACGCGCGGGCGATGGCGAGGCCGATGCCCCGGTTTCCTCCGGTGACGAGAACCGAGCGGCTCAACGGATCACCCTTTCGATAGCGGTGTGGTACGCCGAAAACCTATCGGTCCAGCCCCTTGCGCGAAGAATCGGGCCCTGACAGTGGCTTCCGCATGCCACTGTCGGGTCCCTACAGAAACCTCTGGGCATCACGGCCGAAAGCGCGACATGATCGGGGGCGACCGGTCTCACACGACAGGAGACATTCGTGCCTCATTCCATCGACGCGGCCTTCACGGCACTGCCGCTGCGGGCGCTCGCCGACGCGGCGCTCGCACGCGCGCGTGCACTCGGCTCCGAGCATGCCGACTTCCGCCTGGAGCGGGTCCGCAGCGCCTCCTGGCGGCTGCGGGACGCCAAACCCTCCGGTTCCTCGGACATCACGGACCTCGGCTACGCGGTGCGGGTGGTGCACGGCGGGGCCTGGGGGTTCGCCTCCGGGGTGGATCTGACCATGGACGGGGCCGCGCGGGTCGCCTCGCAGGCGGTCGCCATGGCGAAGCTCTCCGCGAAGGTCATCGCGGCGGCCGGGTCGGACGAGCATGTGGAGCTCGCCGAGGAGCCGGTGCACGCCGAGAAGACCTGGATCTCCTCGTACGAGATCAACCCCTTCGACGTCCCCGACGCCGACAAGAGCGCGCTGCTCGCCGACTGGAGCGACCGGCTGCTGCGGGCGGAGGGGGTGGCGCACGTGGACGCGTCGCTGCTGACCGTCCACGAGAACAAGTTCTACGCGGACACGGCGGGGACCGTCACCACCCAGCAGCGCGTCCGGCTGCACCCCCAGCTGACGGCCGTCGCGGTCGACGAGACGACCGGCGAGTTCGACTCGATGCGGACGATCGCGCCGCCGGTCGGCCGGGGCTGGGAGTATCTGACCGGCACCGGCTGGGACTGGGACACGGAGCTGGAGCGGATCCCCGAGCTGCTCGCCGAGAAGATGCGGGCGCCGAGCGTGCGGCCGGGGACGTACGACCTGGTCGTCGACCCGTCGAACCTCTGGCTGACCATCCACGAGTCGATCGGCCACGCCACCGAGCTGGACCGGGCACTGGGGTACGAGGCGGCGTACGCCGGGACCTCGTTCGCCACCTTCGACCAGCTGGGGAAGCTGGCGTACGGCTCGTCGATCATGAACGTGACCGGTGACCGCACCGCCGAGCACGGGCTCGCGACGATCGGGTACGACGACGAGGGCGTCGAGGCGCAGAGCTGGGACCTGGTGAAGGACGGCACGCTCGTCGGCTACCAGCTGGACCGGCGGATCGCGAAGCTCACGGGGCTCGGCCGGTCGAACGGCTGCGCCTTCGCCGACTCCCCCGGGCACGTGCCGGTGCAGCGGATGGCGAACGTCTCGCTCCAGCCGGATCCGGGCGGGCTCTCCACGGAGGATCTGATCGGGGGTGTCGAGCGCGGTATCTACGTGGTCGGCGACCGGTCGTGGTCGATCGACATGCAGCGCTACAACTTCCAGTTCACCGGGCAGCGCTTCTTCCGCATCGAGAACGGCCGGCTGGCCGGACAGCTGCGGGACGTCGCGTACCAGGCGACGACGACGGAGTTCTGGGGCTCGATGGAGCAGGTCGGCGGCCCTCAGACGTACGTCCTGGGCGGCGCGTTCAACTGCGGGAAGGCGCAGCCGGGCCAGGTCGCGGCGGTCTCGCACGGCTGTCCCTCGGCTCTCTTCCGCGGAGTCAACATTCTGAACACCACGCAGGAGGCCGGTCGATGAGCCCCGTCAGCAAGCCGTACGAGATCGTCGAGCGGGCCCTTGAGCTGTCCCGTGCCGACGGGTGTGTCGTGATCGCCGACGAGGAGTCCTCCGCCAATCTGCGCTGGGCCGGCAACGCGCTGACCACCAACGGCGTCACCCGCGGGCGGACGCTCACCGTCATCGCGACCGTCGACGGCGCGCAGGGCACCGCGTCCGGCGTCGTCTCGCGGTCCGCCGTGACCGTCGACGACCTGGAGCCGCTGGTGCGGGCCGCCGAGGCCGCCGCCCGGGGCGCCGGGCCCGCCGAGGACGCGCAGCCACTGGTGGAGGGCATCGACGCGTCCCCGGACTTCACGGACGCGCCGGCCGAGACGACCTCCGCCGTCTTCACGGACTTCGCGCCCGCTCTCGGCGAGGCCTTCGCCCGCGCCCGGGCCGGCGGCCGTGAGCTGTACGGATTCGCCCACCACCAGATGACCTCGACGTACCTCGGTACGTCGACGGGGCTCCGGCTGCGGCACGACCAGCCCAACGGCACCCTGGAGCTCAACGCCAAGTCCCCCGACCGCTCGCGCTCCGCGTGGGCCGGGCGCGCGACGCGGGACTTCAAGGACGTCGACCCGGCGGCGCTCGACGCCGACCTGGCGAAGCGGCTGGGCTGGGCGGAGCGCAGGATCGAGCTGCCCGCCGGGCGGTACGAGACGCTGCTGCCGCCGACGGCCGTGGCCGATCTGCTGATCTACCAGCTGTGGTCCTCGACGGCCCGGGACGCGGTGGAGGGCCGTACGGTCTTCTCCAAGCCGGGCGGAGGGACCCGTCTCGGCGAGACGCTCTCCCCGCTGCCGCTGACCCTGCGCAGCGATCCGAAAGAGCCCGGTCTGGAGTCCGCGCCGTTCGTCATCGCGCACTCCTCGAGCGACGACTCCTCCGTCTTCGACAACGGTCTGCCGGTCTCGCACACCGACTGGGTACGGGAGGGCCGGCTGGAGCACCTGATCACCACACGCCACACGGCGGGGCTCACCCGGCTGCCGCTGGCGCCCGGGGCCGGGAACCTGATCCTGGAGGGCGGCGGCGAGCGCTCGCTGGACGAGATGGTCGCCGCGACCGAGCGCGGGCTGCTGTTGACCTGCCTCTGGTACATCCGCGAGGTCGACCCGGCCACGCTGCTGCTGACCGGGCTGACCCGGGACGGGGTCTACCTGGTCGAGAACGGCGAGGTGGTCGGCGAGGTGAACAACTTCCGGTTCAACGAGTCGCCGGTGGACCTGCTGTCGCGGGCCTCGGAGGCGGGGCGGACGGAGAAGACGCTGCCGCGCGAGTGGGGCGACTGGTTCACCAGGGCGGCGATGCCGGCGCTGCGGGTGCCGGACTTCAACATGAGCTCGGTCAGCAAGGGGGTCTGACCCCCATAGACTGAGTGAGGCATGACCCCCATCGACCCGAGGAGACGGACGACCGTGACGGACATCGTCGACGAGCTGAAGTGGCGTGGGCTCTTCGCCCAGTCCACTGACGAGGACGCATTGCGCAAGGCTCTCGCGGACGGTCCCGTCACGTTCTATTGCGGTTTCGACCCGACCGCGGCCAGTCTCCACGTCGGCCACCTGGTCCAGGTGCTCACCGTCCGCCGGCTCCAGCAGGCCGGTCACCGGCCGCTGGCGCTCGTCGGCGGGGCCACCGGGCAGATCGGTGACCCGCGGCCGACGGCCGAGCGCACCCTGAACGACCCGGAGACGGTCGCGAACTGGGTGAGCCGGCTGCGGAGCCAGATCGAGCCGTTCCTCTCCTTCGAGGGGGAGAACGCCGCGGTCATGGTGAACAACCTGGACTGGACCGCGGGGCTCTCCGCGATCGAGTTCCTCCGGGACATCGGCAAGCACTTCCGGGTCAACAAGATGCTGACCAAGGACTCGGTCGCCCGGCGCCTGGAGTCCGAGCAGGGCATCAGCTACACCGAGTTCAGCTACCAGCTGCTGCAGGGCATGGACTTCCTGGAGCTGTACCGCCGCTACGGCTGTGTGCTGCAGCAGGGCGGCAGCGACCAGTGGGGCAACCTCACGGCCGGCCTGGACCTCATCCACCGGCTGGAGCCGGACGCGGTCGTGCACGCGCTGGCGACGCCGCTGATGACGAAGGCGGACGGCACCAAGTTCGGCAAGACCGAGGGCGGGGCCGTCTGGCTGGACCCGGAGATGACGACGCCGTACGCGTTCTACCAGTTCTGGCTGAACGTGGACGACCGGGACATCTCGAAGTACATGCGGATCCTGTCCTTCAAGTCCGTCGCGGAGCTGGAGGAGCTGGAGAAGGTCACGGCCGAGCGGCCGCAGGCCCGTACGGCTCAGCGGGCCCTCGCGGAGGAGCTGACGACGCTGGTGCACGGCGCCGAGCAGTGCGCGGCCGTCATCAACGCCTCGAAGGCGCTGTTCGGGCAGGGCGACCTGGCCGAGCTCGACGAGGCCACCCTGGCCGCGGCGCTGTCGGAGCTGCCCCACGCGCGCGTGGCGGAGCTCGGCCAGGTCGTGGACCTGTTCACCGAGGTCGGTCTGGCGCCGAGCAGGTCGGCCGCACGCCGGACGGTGAAGGAGGGCGGGGCCTACGTGAACAACGTGAAGGTCACCGCCGAGGACGCCGAGGTGTCGGCGGACGAGCTGCTGCACGGCCGCTGGCTGGTGCTGCGCCGGGGCAAGAAGAACCTGGCGGCGATCGAGGTCGGCGCCTAGGGAGCGTCCGGCCCTGATCCGCGGACAGGACCGAGGCCTGTCCGGCCCCGATCCGCCGGACACCGGTCCTCGGGCCGGCGCCCCGGAGACGACATGGGCACGAGGGCGGCCCGGTACACGCCGAACGCGTGTGCCGGGCCGCCGTCGTGCGTGCGGCGTCACGCGCGCCGTTTGTTGCCTCTGATCGAGGCCCACAGCATGTCGCCCACACCCACGACGGCCACCGCGCCGATGAGCTGGAGCAGATGGCGTGTCCAGTCGATGCCCTTGGTGTCGTTGACCCCGATCCAGGTCGAGACGGCATTGCCGAGAACACTGCCGAGAATGCCGAAAACGGTCGTCAGCCACAGGGGGATCTGCTGCTTCCCGGGAATGATCGCTTTGGCGATCAGACCGAGGACCAGACCCACGATGATTGCCCACAACCAACTCATGGTCGCCTCCTCATGCGGCGCATTTTGCGCATGTCCGCCCAGTCTCGGCCTGTCGGCAGTACCACGCATGTCGGGCTGATCCATACGTGCCCCGGCCACCGAAGGGCCAGGTGGCGGGCGTACCGTGGAGATGAGGTCCGGACCGGGGAGAGTCCGGCGCGAGCGCCGGGTGGTGGTGTGCAATGCGTAAGCATGGTGAGACCGAGGTCTTCCGGATCACCGGGGCCCGTCAGGGGCTGGCCGACGACGTGCGCGGCCGGCAGCGGCGCTATGTGATCTCGATGTCCGTACGCACGCTGGCCGTCATCGCGGCCGCGGTCCTGTGGAACGTCGAGCGGCATGTGGCCATCGTGGCCCTGGTGCTGGGCGGACTGCTCCCCTACATCTCCGTGGTGATCGCCAACGCCGGCCGGGAGCGCGCGCCGTCCCTGCCGCCCACCTTCGTGCCGGCGCCGACGCGGCCCGCGATCGGACCTGCGGAGAGTCCCACGGAAGCGCCTACGGACCGCTCGCAGCAGCAGAGTTGATCATTAATGGGCTCGAAAAGCTCAAGAAAAGCTCAGATCAATCATGAAGTTCCGGTGCACCACACCCCGCTCCCCGTGACATACTTCCTACGCGCTCCGCATCCCCCGTCGGAGCGACGGACCGATGCCGGGCAGCTCCCCCCGTGGCTGCTCGGCATCGCCCTTGTTGGACAATGTTCCGGTGATCAATCCGGTGAGTGACGAGACCCCGATCTGCTCCGCCAAGGGCTGCCGCGTCGCCGCGGTGTGGGTGCTGGCCTGGAACAATCCCAAGCTGCACACGCCGGAGCGCCGCAAGACGTGGCTCGCCTGCGAGGAGCACCGCGAGCATCTCTCCCAGTTCCTCGGCGTACGAGGGTTCCTCAAGGATGTCGTGCCGCTGGCCGAGTGGGACTCGGCCGGCGAGGGCCCGGGAGCCGGGGGCTCAGCCGCCGATCGCTGACATGGGGCGCTCCGGCTGCAGGAAGCTCGGGTCGTCGAGACCCGAACCGGCCTTCTTCCCCCACATCGCCAGCTTCCAGATCCGGGCGATCTCGGCGTCCGAACCGTCCGGGCCCTCCGACCGCAGCGCGGCGCGCAGGTCGGTCTCCTCGGTGGCGAACAGACAGGTGCGCACCTGACCGTCGGCGGTGAGCCGGGTCCGGTCGCAGGCCCGGCAGAACGGGCGGGTGACGGAGGCGATGACGCCGACCGTGTGCGGGCCGCCGTCGACGACCCAGCGCTCGGCGGGCGCCGATCCCCGCTCCTCCGCGCCCTCGGGGGTGAGCGTGAAGCGGGTGCGCAGCGACTCCAGGATGTCCCCGGCGGTGATCATTCCGTCGCGCTTCCAGCCGTGCTGGGCGTCGAGCGGCATCTGCTCGATGAAGCGCAGTTCGTACGCGTTCTCCACAGCCCAGGCCAGCAGGTCGGGGGCCTCGTCGTCGTTGAGGCCGGGCATCAGGACGGCGTTGACCTTGACGGGGGTGAGCCCGGCGTCACGGGCGGCGGCCATGCCGTCCAGGACGTCGTGATGACGGTCGCGACGGGTCAGGGTCTTGAAGACCTCGGGCCGCAGCGTGTCGAGGGAGACGTTGACCCGGTCGAGCCCGGCGGCCTTCAGGGCGGCGGCCGTGCGCTTGAGCCCGATGCCGTTGGTGGTGAGGGACATCTTGGGGCGGGGCTCCAGGGCCGCGCAGCGCTCGATGATGCCGACGAGACCGGGGCGGAGCAGCGGCTCTCCGCCGGTGAAGCGGACCTCGGTGATGCCGAGGTCGGTGACCGCGATCCGTATCAGCCGGACTATCTCGTCGTCGGTCAGCAGATCGGGCTTGGCGAGCCACTGCAGGCCCTCCTCGGGCATGCAGTACGTGCAGCGCAGATTGCACCGGTCCGTGAGCGAGACACGCAGGTCCGTGGCCACACGGCCGTAGGTGTCGATGAGCACTGTGGGCCCCCTCCCCCATCTCGCGGATTGCGGATTCGGTATGTACCGAGCCTACGTGAGCGCACCGACAACGAGCACGGACGATTGTCACGAGGACCGGCACGGCCGCGTCGTAGAACTCTACGACGCGGCCGTCCGCCGATTGCGTACCGTATACGATTCAGTGCGCTCCGACACCGGTCAAGGACTTGACCTCGAGTTCCGCGTACTTGCCCTTGTCCGGCTCCTCCTTGGAGAGGAGGGAGCCGAGCCAGCCGAGCAGGAAGCCGAGCGGGATGGAGACGAGGCCCGGGTTCTCCAGCGGGAACCAGTAGAAGTCCACGGTCTTGAACATCGAGGTGGGCTTGCCGGAGACGACCGGCGAGAAGAGCACCAGGACGACCGAGGAGATCAGACCGCCGTAGATCGACCAGAGCGCGCCCTGGGTCGTGAACCGCTTCCAGAAGAGGCTGTAGAGGATCGTCGGCAGGTTGGCGGAGGCGGCGACGGCGAACGCGAGGGCGACCAGGCCGGCGACGTTGAGGTCGCGGGCGAGGGCGCCCAGCGCGATCGAGACGACACCGATGAGGACGGTCGCCCAGCGGGCGGCGCGGACCTCCTCCTTCTCCGTGGCCTTTCCGCGCCGGATGACGTTGGCGTAGATGTCGTGCGCGAAGGAGGAGGACGAGGCCAGGGTCAGTCCGGCGACCACGGCGAGGATGGTGGCGAAGGCGACGGCCGAGATGACCGCGAGCAGGATAGCTCCGCCGGTGGAGCCGGCGCCGCCGCCGATCTCCAGGGCCGCCAGCGGGGCGGCGGTGTTGCCCGCCTTGTTGGAGGCGATGATGTCGCTGTTCTTGAGCAGGGCCGCGGCGCCGAAGCCGAGGACGATCGTCATCAGGTAGAAGGCGCCGATGATGCCGATGGCCCAGTTGACCGACTTACGGGCGGCCTTGGCGGTCGGCACCGTGTAGAAGCGGATCAGGATGTGCGGCAGGCCGGCCGTGCCGAGGACGAGCGCGACGCCGAGCGAGATGAAGTCCAGCTTCGAGATGCCGGAGACGCCGTACTTGAGGCCGGGCTCCAGGAACGCCTGGCCCTTGCCGCTGTTGGTGGCGGCGGCGCCGAGCAGCTCGGAGAGGTTGAAGTTGAACTTCAGCAGGATGAGGAAGGTGATCAGGAGCGTGCCCGCGATGAGGAGCACGGCCTTGACCATCTGCACCCAGGTGGTGCCCTTCATGCCGCCGATGGTGACGTACACGATCATCAGGACGCCGACCAGGGCGACGATGGCGACCTTGCCGCCGTCGCTGGTGATGCCGAGCAGCAGCGAGACGAGCACGCCCGCGCCGGCCATCTGCGCGAGCAGGTAGAAGATCGAGACGACGATGGTGGAGGTGCCGGCGGCGGTACGGACCGGGCGCTGGCGCATGCGGTAGGCGAGGACGTCGCCCATGGTGAACCGGCCGGAGTTGCGCAGCGGTTCGGCCACCAGGAGCAGGGCGACCAGCCAGGCGACCAGGAAGCCGATGGAGTACAGGAAGCCGTCGTAGCCGAAGAGCGCGATGGCGCCCGCGATGCCGAGGAAGGACGCGGCGGACATGTAGTCGCCGGAGATCGCGAGGCCGTTCTGGAAGCCGGTGAACTGGCGGCCGCCGGCGTAGAAGTCGGCGGCGCTCTTGGTCTGGCGGCCCGCCCAGACCGTGATGAAGAGGGTGGCGACGACGAAGGCGCCGAAAAGGGCGATGATCAGTGGCCGGTGCTCGCTGGTGGCGTTCTCGGCCGCCAGCGAGACGGTCTCGAAGATGCTGCTCACGCGTCGGCCTCCATACGGGACTTGATGGCCTCGGCCTTCGGGTCGAGGCGGGCGGCCGCGTGCCGCGAGTAGAGCCAGGCGATGAGGAAGGTGGTGGCGAACTGGCCGAGGCCGAGCACGAGCGCCACGTTGATGTTGCCGAAGAGCTTGGTCCCCATGAAGCCGCCCGCGTAGTTGGAGAGCAGCACGTACAGCAGGTACCAGGCGATGAAGGCGATCGTCAGCGGGAAGGCGAAGGAGCGGTACGTACGGCGCAGTTCACCGAACTCCGCACTCTCCTGGACCTCGACGAACGCCTCTGTCGTGGGCTGGACGGGGACGGAGTCGGCGTCCGAGCCGCCTCGGGGCGGCGGCGGTGCTTCGGTGGCCACGGATTCTCCTCGCGGTACGGGTGCGACAGGCATGGACAAAGGGGGCCTCGCTGGGGGGCGGGGGAACGGAGGTCCGGACGGAGCTCCTCCCCTGCACAACGGCACGGAGCGCGGGGCGACGCGGTTCACCCCTCACGTTTCTCCTCTCCTGGATCTTCCTCCGTATCTGTATCAAGTCCTCTCAACTCATTGAAGGCCCGGCAAGATCAGCGATAACTTCACTCGTCATGCACCTGCCCGCCCGCAACCGGCGTACGGGCAGTACATACGGATGATGTGGAGAACCCATGGCTCATCTGGGATCGAGACGCGGTCGAGTACTCGCTCTTCCGGCCGGTCTCGCGCTCACGGCCTCGCTCGGCTTCCTTCCGACCGGCGCATCCGCCGCGGTGGCGAGCGACGCCCCGGCGACGGCCGCCGTGGCGACGAACGGCCCGAAGCTGTCGTACGTCGTCAACGTCGAGGGGGGTCGCTGGACGGCCGCCTCGGTGAAGAAGGCGATCGCCGCGGCCGGGGGCACGGTGGTCATCTCCTATGACCAGATAGGCGTGATAGTCGTCCACTCGCAGAACCCCGAGTTCGCGAAGACGATCCGCCAGGCCCGGGGTGTGGTGTCGGCCGGTGCGACGCGTACGGCGCCGCTCTCCGTCCAGACCGACACCTCCGTGGGCGAGGGCGGCCAGGCGCTCACCGCCGCCGAGGCCACCGCCGCGGCGGCCGGCGCCACCGCGGGCCAGGACCCGCTCGAGCCCCTGCAGTGGGACCTGCCGGCCATCAAGGCGGACAAGGCCCACCAGAAGACGCTCGGCAGCAAGAAGGTGACGGTCGGCGTCATCGACACCGGTGTCGACGACACCCACCCGGACCTGGCGCCGAACTTCGACGCCGCGTCCTCGGCCAACTGCGTGACCGGCGCCCCGAACACGACGCCGGGCTCGTGGCGTCCGAACCCGGGCGAGAGCGACCACGGCACGCACGTCGCCGGCACCATCGCCGCCGCCAAGAACGGCGTCGGCATCACCGGTGTCGCGCCGGGCGTGAAGGTCTCCGGCATCAAGGTCTCCACCCCGGACGGCTTCTTCTACACCGAGGCCGTCGTCTGCGGCTTCGTGTGGGCGGCCGAGCACGGCGTCGACATCACCAACAACAGCTACTACACCGACCCGTGGCTGTTCGCGTGCAAGAACGACGAGGACCAGAAGGCCCTGGTCGAGGCGGTCACGCGGGCCACCCGCTACGCCGAGCGCAAGGGCACGGTCAACGTCGCCGCGGCCGGCAACTCCAAGATGGACCTGGCGGCGGACGAGATCACCGACGTCACCAGCCCGAACGACACCACCCCGGTGACGCGGGTCATCGACCCGAAGGAGTGCTTCGACTACCCGGCCATGCTGCCGGGCGTGGTCACGGTCTCCGCCACGGGCGCCAAGGACCTGAAGTCCTCGTACTCCAACTACGGCCAGGGGGTCATCGACATCGCGGCGCCCGGCGGCGACCGCACCGAGTACCAGACGCCGGACGCCCCGGCGATCAACGGCCGCATCCTGTCGACCACGGTCAACGGCGGCTACAACTACAAGGCCGGTACGTCGATGGCCGCGCCGCACGCGGCCGGCGTGCTCGCGCTGCTGAAGTCGACCCACCCGCACGCGAGCCCGGCGGCGCTCAAGTCCCTGCTGTACGCGCAGGCCGACGACCGCGCCTGCACGAACCCTTACGACATCGAGGGTGACGGCAAGATCGACGCGGTGTGCGAGGGCGGCAAGAACAAGAACGGCTTCTACGGCGCTGGGCTTGTGGACGCCCTCGACGCCGTGCGCCGCTAATTGCTCGCGGGGCCCCGGTGTGTGCGCGGACGTTGTCGGTCGCGCACACACCGGGGCCCTTCGCATGGCACTGAGTGCCATAGTGCGGGCATGGACACCACGGTACGCACAGGCACGGAGTTGTTGTGGTCGGCCCTGGGCGGCGATCCCGCCCTGCTCGACCGCGTGAGGTACGGGGGCCCGGCGGGACTGTTGCCGGCCCGGCTGCCCGTGATGGAGCTGGCCCGCGCCACGGTCGCGGTCGCCGGTCTCGCCGCCGTCGAACGTCACGGCGTGACCGGGCCGGTCAGAGTGGACGACGGGGCGGTGGCGACCGCGTTCGTGAGCGAGCGACATCTCCGGGTCGGCGGACGGGCACCGGTCAACTTCGCGCCGCTGTCCCGCTTCTGGCGCGCTCGCGACGGCTGGATCCGTACGCACGCCAACTATCCGCACCACCGGGCGGCGCTGCTCGCGGCGCTGGGCGTGCGCGGGGACTCGGTGGAGGCCGTGGAGGCGGCGATCGCCGAACGGAAGGCCGTCGAGGTCGAGACGACGGTGTACGCGGCCGGGGGCCTGGCGGTCGCCCTGCGCAGGCCCGAGGAGTGGGCCGCCCACGAGCAGGGCCGGGAGGTGGCGGCGCGGCCGCTCCTGACGCGGGAGCGGCTCGACGAGGCGCCCCCGAGGCGGCGTTCGGGTCCGCTCCGGGTCCTGGACCTCACCCGGGTCATCGCCGGTCCGGTCGCCACCCGTACCCTCGCCCTCCTCGGCGCGGACGTGCTGCGCGTCGACCCGCCGCGGAACCCCGAACTGGCCGACCAGCACGCCGACACCGACTTCGGGAAGCGGACGGCCGCGCTGGACCTGGACAGCCCGTCGGACCGCCGTGCCTTCGACGAACTCCTCGACGCCGCCGACGTCCTGGTCACCGGTTACCGCCCCGGAGCCCTGGACCGCTTCGACCTCCACCGGCCGGGTCTGGTGACCGCCCGTCTGTCGGCATGGGGCGACTACGGCCCCTGGGCCGAGCGGCGCGGCTTCGACAGTCTGGTGCAGGTGGCGACCGGGATCGCGGTGACCGAGGGCTCGGCGGACCGGCCGGGGGCGCTGCCGGCGCAGGCCCTGGACCACGGGTCCGGCTATCTGCTCGCGGCCGCGGTGCTCAGGTCGCTGACCGAACAGGACCGGGAGGGCGGCACCCGTCTGGTACGCCTGGCACTGGCGCAGACGGGGCACTGGCTGACCGCCTCGCTCCCCCGCTACGAACCGGAGCGGTACCTGGCCGAGACGGACAGCCCGCTGGGACGGCTGCGGCACGCGCTGTCGCCGGTGTCGTACGAAGGCGGCCCGGCGGGCTGGTCGCGTCCGCCGGGCCTCCAGGGCGGGGACGACCCCGCGTGGCTCACGGCTTGACGAGGACCTTGAGTGCGGTGCGCTCGTCCATCGCCCGGTAACCGCCGGGGACCCCGTCGAGGCCGACGGTCAGGTCGAAGACCGGGGACGGGTCGATGGTGCCGTCGAGGACGTCCGGAAGCAGCTCGGGGATGTACGCGCGGACGGGCGCGACGCCGCCGCGCAGCGCTATGTTCCGGTCGAAGATGACCGACAGGTCGAGTCCGGTGCCGCTGCCGTGCGGGACGCCGACGTAGCCGATGGAGCCGCCGTCCCGGGCGATCGCGACGGCGGTACGCATCGACTGCTCGGTGCCGACCGCCTCGATGACGGCGTGGGCGCCCTGGCCGCCGGTGAGTTCGCGGACGGCGGCCTCGGCGGCCTCGCCGCGCTCGGCGACGACATCGGTGGCGCCGAAGGTGCGGGCGATGTCCGTACGGACGGTGTGGCGGCCGAGCGCGATGATCCGCTCGGCACCGAGGCGCCGGGCGGCGAGGACGCCGCAGAGGCCGACGGCGCCGTCGCCGACGACCGCGACGGTGGAGCCGGGCCGCACGCCCGCGCCGAGGGCGGCGTGGTGTCCGGTCCCCATGACGTCGGAGAGCGCGAGGAGCGCGGTCAGCAGGTGGTCGTCGGAGGCCGCGTCGGCGGGCAGCTTGACGAGGGTGCCGTCGGCGAAGGGGACGCGGACGGCCTCGCCCTGGCCGCCGTCGGAGCCGAGGGAGCCCCAGAAGCCGCCCTGCGGGCAGGAGGTCTGCAGGTCCTCGGCGCAGTAGGCGCAGGTGCCGTCGGACCACACGAAGGGGGCGACGACCAGGTCGCCGGGGTCGAAGCCGGTGACCTCGGCGCCGGTTTCCTCGACGATGCCGAGGAACTCGTGGCCGATGCGCTGACCGGGCTTCCGGGCCGACTCGCCGCGGTAGGCCCACAGGTCGCTGCCGCAGACGCAGGCGCGCAGCACCCGCAGGACGACGTCCGTGGGCTGCTGGATCACCGGGTCGGGCACGTCCTCCACGCGCATGTCGAACGGGGCGTGGATGGTGGTGGCGCGCATGGGGGACGGTCCTCGCTGTCAGTCGGTCGTACGACGTTCACCGTACTCCGCTTTCAGGACGCCGACTGTCAGGAGGTACTGCGCCGCCAGGTAGGTCAGCATGATCCAGAAGTCGGGCGCCGGGAGCTGGGGCCAGTCGGCGACACCGGTCGCGATGAGGGTGTCGGAGAGCAGGAAGAGAGCTCCGCCCGCGCCGGCCGCGAGACCCAGGGAGCTCGCGCGGTAGGCCATGGCGGTGAGCAGGAGCGAGTACCCGGCGACGGGGAGGCGCAGCTCGGCGGGGAGGTCGGGCCACAGGAGGGCGACGGTGCCGACGAGCGCGGCGGCGTATCCGAGGCCGAGGAGCGGCCGCGTACGCCGCCGTCCGAACAGCACCAGGTAGCAGACGTGTCCGGCGGCGAAGGAGCCCATGCCGGCGAGGAAGGCCCAGTCGGCGTCGAGGAGCAGGAACACGTCCCCGCCCCAGCCGAAGAGGAGGGCCGCGGTCAGGAGCTTCGGGGCGCCTCGGGTGACGGCGTACGCGGCGAGCAGCGGCATCAGCAGCGGCTTGGCGATCCGGTGGCCGAGGTCGGCGCCGGCGAGGAGGGAGACCAGGTCGGCGGCGACGGCCAGGAGGAAGACGGCGAGGAGCGCGCGGGAGAGGGCGGGCGCCTGGGCCGGGGCGGAGCCGACGGCGGGGCTCCTCATGCGGCCGGCTCCGGCGCGGCGGGGCCGGTGCTCTCGCGGGTGTCGGGCCCCGGCTGCCATCCGGGCCCGCGGAAGACCCGTCCGGCGCGCTCGCGCCAGCTGGTGGCGGCCCGCACGTCACGGGCGATGGCGGCGTACTCGTGGGTGGCGACGCGCAGGGGGTTGTAGGTCTCGATGTTCTTGGTGAGCCCGAAGACGGGCTTGTCGGTCTCCCCGACCCAGGAGCCGAACAGGCGGTCCCAGACGATCAGGATGCCGCCGAAGTTCCGGTCCAGGTAGCCGCCCTGCGAGGCGTGGTGGACGCGGTGGTGGGAGGGGGTGTTGAGGACGTACTCGAAGGGGCGGGGCAGCTTGTCGATGCGCTCGGTGTGGATCCAGAACTGGTAGACGAGATTGACCGAGTAGCAGAAGGCGATCGCGGCGGGGTGCACGCCGAGGGCGATCATCGGCAGATAGAACGGCCAGGACGTCAGGCTGGTCCAGGGCTGGCGCAGCGCGGTGGTGAGGTTGAACTTGCGGCTGCTGTGGTGCACCACGTGGCAGGCCCACAGGATGCGGATGACGTGGTGGCCGCGGTGCTGCCAGTAGTAGAAGAAGTCCTGCGCGAGCAGCATCAGCGGGATCGTCCACCACAGGACGGGGACGCGCAGGGGGGTCAGTTCGTAGACGGCGGTGTAGATCGCGACGATCGGGATCTTCCAGAGGAAGTCGAAGACGAGGCTGCCGATCCCCATGCCGAGGCTGGTGGCGGCGTCCTTGGTCTCGTACCCGGCGGCGTCCTCGTCGGGATGGAGCCGGTAGCTCACCATCTCCACGACGGTGAGCAGCACGAACGCGGGTATGGACCACAGCACGACATCGGGCAGGTTCGGCATGCCGATGACGGTAGAGGGGGGTGTCGGGCTGCGGCTAGACGTTGTTACCAACAAGTATGCGAGACGACTTGTCAGCAAGCTTTGGCACCTTCCGACAACCCGGAGGCGGGCGCGATCGCGAGGACGGCGGTCGTGGTCGCCCGACTCGTCAGACGCCCACCGCGTCCAGCAGTGACCCCACCCCGTACGTCACCGCCATCGCCAGTGCCCCGCCCCCCACGTTCCGCAGGATCGCCGGTGGGGTCGGGGCAGCGCCCAGGCGGGCGCTCCACCAGCCGGTGAGGGCGAGGGCGGCGAGGACCGAGAGGACGGTGACCCAGAGGCGGACCGAGGCGGGGGGCAGGACGATCGCGAGGAGGGGCAGCAGGGCGCCCGCGGTGAAGGCGAGGAAGCTCGCGGCGGCCGCGTGCCAGGGGTTGGTGAGCTCGTCGGGGTCGATACCCAGCTCCACTCGCGCGTGGGCGCGCAGCGCGTCGCGTTCGGTGAGCTGCTCCGCGGCCTCGCGGGCGACGTCCGGGGAGAGGCCGCGGGCCGACAACAGGTCGGTCAGCTCGGCCAGTTCCTCCTCCGGCTGCTCGCGCAGCTCGCGCTTCTCCGTGGCCAGGGCGGCCTTCTCCGAGTCGCGCTGGGTGGAGACCGAGACGTACTCCCCCGCCGCCATCGACATGGACCCGGCCAGCAGGCCGGCCAGGCCCGCGGTCAGCAGCGCGGCGTGGGACCGGGTCGCGCCGGCGACGCCGACGACGAGGCCCGCGGTGGAGACGACTCCGTCGTTGGCCCCGAGCACGGCGGCCCGGAGCCAGTTGAGACGGGAGCCGAGCCCTCCGCCGTGGGCTTCGTCGTGGACAGGGGCATCAGTCACCCCGGGAGAGTCTCATCCGGCCCGTCACCACACGCGCACCGACCCGCCCGGGGCGAAGGCGGGGCTGGTCGCGTCCGCCGGTACCTCCTTCAGCGGTTCGGCGATCTCCTCGACCGAAGGGCCGTGGACGGCGGCGATCGAGTCCAGGTACGGCAGGTCGAAGCCGTAGACCCGCGCCGCGTTGCCGCCGACCATCGCCGCGACCTCCTCCCTCGGGAGCCCCGCGTACGCGAGGCGCAGTCCCTCGCGGGAGTACGGCGTGGTGCCCTCGTCGTGCGGGTAGTCGCTGCCCCACATGATCTTGTCGAGGCCGATCCGGTCGCGCAGGGGGACCTCGTGCGGGCGCATGAAGCTCGCGCCGACGAAGCAGTTGTCGCGCCAGACCGCGCTGGGACCCTTGCCCATGGACGCGGCGAGGCCGGCTCCGAACCTGGACTCCGCGGTGGCGGCCCGGGAGGCGGCTGCGACCAGGCGGCCGTGGTAGTAGTCCAGCATCTCCAGGACGCCGGGGATCCAGCCGGATCCCTGCTCCGTGAGGACGAGTCTCAGCTCCGGGTGACGGCGGAAGGCGCCGCCGAACACCAGGTGCCACAGCGCCCGGTGGGAGAACCACGTCGTCTCGACCATGAACACCGCGCGCGCGGCCGGCTCGTCGCCGAGCGGCGGCGAGGCCGAGCCGCCGTGGTGGTTGACGGGGACGTCAAGCTCCGCGCAGACCGCCCAGATCGGGTCGTACGCCCCCGAGTACAGCTCCGGGATCCCGCTGCCGGGCGGGGCGCCGGGCAGGAGGATCCCGCCCGTCAGGCCCGCCTCCTTCGTGCGGCGGATCTCCCGTACGGCCTCGTCGACGTCGTTGAGGAGGATCTGGGCCACGCCCGCCCTGCGGCCGGGGGCGAGGGAGCAGAAGTCGGCCAGCCAGCGGTTGTGGGCGCGCAGCCCCGCCCAGCGCCGCTCGTACTCCTCGCGGGTGGGAGCGGGGGCCATCAGCGAGGCGGACGGGAAGAAGGGTGGGATGGTGTTGGGGAAGACGACCTCCGCGACGATTCCGTCCGCCTCCAGCTCGCGCAGCCGGCGGTCCGAGTTCCAGTTGCGGTCTGCGGTGTCGGCGAGCAGGTCCTCGTACGGGTTCACATAGCCCGCGGCCCAGGCGTCGAAGTCGTCGTGGTGCCTCTTCTCCAGGTACGGCCGGTAGTCGAGGAGGTCCGCGCCCGCGTGACAGTCCGCCGAGACGACGGTGTACCGCTCCATCAGCTCGCCCCCAGAACCGGGAAGTCGTGGTCCGTCAGCCAGTGGCGGCCGACCTCCCGCGAGCGGGCCCAGGACGCCTCCACCGCCGCCTGGTCGGGCGACTGGCCCAGCTCCGCCGGGGTCGGGCCGATCCGGCGGGCGATCGGTGCCAGCCTCTCGGTGTCGAAGCCGAAGACCTCCGCGGCGGCGAGGCCCAGCATCCGGCGGGTCTCCGTCACCGGTATGTCGTGGAAGGTGTTCCGCAGCCACGCGCGCGTGGCCGGCCAGGTCCCCTCGGGGTGGGGGAAGTCGGAGCCCCAGAGGATGTTGTCGACGCCGATCTCGTAGCGCTGCGCCAGCTCGCGCCGCTTGGTGTTGGTGGCGCAGACGAACACCTGACGGTCCAGGTATTCGCTCGGCGGCCGCTTGAGCTCCGCGAACGGCGAGAGCTTCTTTCCGCCGTGGGCTCCCAGATAGAGCCGGTCCATGAACCACAGCAGGTTGGGCAGCCACCAGCAGCCGGACTCGGCGACGCCGAACCTCAGCCCCGGATGGCGCTCGAAGACCCCGGACCACAGCAGGAACCACAGCGGCCTGGCCGGCCACCAGGTGACCTCGCTGACGTAGATGCCGAGATGGTCGCCGTACTCCTCGCGCGGGGCCGCGCCCGAGTGGGTGACCAGCGGCATCCCCGTCTCGGCTGCGGCCGCCCACACGGGGTCGTAACGCCGGTCGTGGTACGGCTCCTTGTCCACCCACATCGACGGAATCATCAGCGCGCCGAGCCCCGACTCCTTGGCCCGGTGGATCTCGGCGACCACCCGCGACGGCTCCGCCGTGATCGGCAGCAGCGCCACCCCGCAGTGCCGCGCCGCGTTGTCGGCGTTCCCGCCCACGAACTCGGCGAGCCAGCGGTTGTGCGCCTGCGCGCCCGCCATGCCGAGCTCCGGGTCCTGGTCGCCGGAGAGGCCGAGGCCGACTCCGAACGGCGCCGCGGTCCGGCTGTCGACCGCGTCCGCGTCGGGGAAGACGACCTCACCGGCCACGCCGTCGCCGTCGAGCTCCTTGAGCCGCTGGGCGGCGTCCCAGCCGCCGCGCAGCCCCTCCTCGTTGTCGTGGAACCACTTGTTCGCGAAGTCCTCGTTGCGCACCCCCAGCCGGGTCATGGCCTCGCGGCGGGCCTCCCGCCCGGCGAGGAAGTCGTCGAAGGCGCGGTGGAAGCGGGAGTCGAGATAGGGCCGGTACTTTTCGGTGGGCAGGCCGGCGTGGCAGTCGGAGGAGATGATCAGATACGGGTCTTCGTACGTCTCATGCGTCTCGTGCGTCACGGCGTGACTCCTCAGTCGAGGATGAAGCTCTCCAGGTACGACGGGTTGGCGCGGTCGAGCATCGACCGCGCCCGGGCGCGGATCTGGCGGTCGCTGTGCTCGCTCTCCGGCAGCATCCAGAACCGGTCGGCGCGGATGCCGTCGACGACGTGCCCGGCGACCTCCTCGACGGGGGTGAACGCGACCTCGTGCCCGGCCTCCTTCATGGCCGCCTCCCACTGGTCGAGGCTGCGGTACGGGGTTCTGCGCGGACGCTGCTTCGCGTACCGCTCGGGCCGGTTGCGGTGCGACTCCCACAGGCCGGTGCGCAGCATGTGCGGGCCGGGGAAGAGCACGGAGGCGCCCACGCGCGCGTGCTCCGCCCTGAGATGGGCGTAGAGCGACTCGGTCATGGTCACCACCGCCGCCTTGGTGACGGCGTAGACGGAGGCGGTGGGGAGCGGGGCGATCCCGCCGTCGCCGGAGGAGGTGTTGACGACATGGCCGGGCTCACCGCCCGCGAGCATGCGCGGGACGAAGGCCTGGATGCCGTGGAAGACGCCCCAGACGTTGACGGAGAAGGCCCACTTCCAGTCGTTGGGCTCGTGCTCCCACAGGGGGCCCTCGGCTCCCGACCCGACCCCCGCGTTGTTGCAGAGGACGTGGACGGCGCCGAAGGTGTCGTACGCGGCGTCGGCGAACGCCCGGACGGCGTCGGGTTCGCTGACGTCGACCGTACGGGCGAGGATCTGCGCCCCGTCCTCCATGAGCTCGTCGGCCACCTCGGCGAGCGCGGCCTCCTCCACGTCGCCGAGGACGACGGCGAGGCCCTCGGCGGCGAAGCGGCGGGCCATGGCGAGCCCGATGCCGCTCGCCGCGCCGGTGACGACGGCGACCTGTCCCTCGCGCAGCTCCATCACGCGCTCCCCGCCGTCGCTCCCTCCGGCGGCCCGTCGAGGATCTGGCCCGGGTCGTCGTAGCGCTGGTGGATGTACGGAAGGAGGGCCTGGGCGCTGACGCGTTCGGCGACCCGGCCCTTCTGGTCGGTGGTCTTCTCGCCGAAGGTGATCTCGACGATCCGGCGTACGGGGAGGTCGGCGACGGGGTCGTACATGGACTCGCGCAGCACGATGTCACCGGTGATCCGCTCCAGCTTCCGCACCTTCTCGTGCCGGACACAGTGGACGAGGACGGGGTCGGCGTCGAAGCCGGAACCGTCCACGGCGGGCAGGAACTTGAAGTAGAAGTCGGTCTTCTCGGCGGGCTCCGGCAGTGGGAGGGGGCCGGAGACCGCCCCGCGGACCTCGACGAAGTCGATGCCGTGACGGCCGAGCGAGGCGTGGACGACGAGGCCGTCGCGTTCGACGACGACGTCGCCGAGCTTCTTCGGCTCGCCGAAGACCTCGCGGCCGCCGATCAGGGCCCGCTCGTGGGTCATCGGCATGACCAGCGGATACCAGCCCTCCTGGTCGCCGTGGGCGGCGGCGACGGCCACCGAACCGGCACCGAGGGGATAGCCCGGCAGGTCGACCCGTGAGATGGCGGCGCGTACCAGGGGACGCGGGGTGGGCTTGAGCGGAGGCGGCAGCACGGCCGCTACCACGTCCGGATCGGTCTCCCAGACGGCGACCACCCCGGTGGACCAGATGTCGGGGAGTTTCGAGCTCTTCGTACGGGCCGCGGTGATCTCGGCCTCGGTGCGTGCCCCGTACCGTACTCGTGCCATGACGTACCACCCTTCAGGGACCGTCAGCGCCTGTAACACAGTTACATCGGTGGCGGACAAGGGTAAAGACCCGCGCACGGACGAGAGTTGGGGGAAGCCGATGCCTCGCACCGCACTGAGCCGGGAGGAGGTCCTGGACGCCGCCGCCGCCCTGGTCAAGCGGCACGGCCCGGACGCCCTGACCATGCGCAGGCTCGCCGCCGAGCTGGGCACCGCCGTCACCTCGATCTACTGGCACGTCGGCAACCGCGAGTCCCTCCTCGACGCGCTCGTCGAGCGGACCGTCGACGATCTCGCCGCGATCGCCCCGCGCGGCCGCACCCCGGCGGCCCGGATCGTCTCCGTGGCCCGCGCCCTCCGGCGGGAGCTGCGCGACCGCCCGCACCTGGTGGCGATGGTCCACGAAAGGGGCCTCACGGAGCGGATGTTCCTGCCCGCGCAGCGGGCGCTGGCCAAGGAGGTGCACGCGGCCGGGGTGCGCGGGGCGCGGGCGGCGGAGGTCGTCCGGGCCGTGCAGTTCCAGGTCGTCGGCTTCGTCCTGGTGGAGCGCAACCGCGAACGCGCCCCCCTCCAGTCCCCCGGTGAGGAGGCGCTCTGGGACGCCGAACGCCCGGGCCCGGACCCCGCGCTGGCGCGCGCGCTGGCCCGCCCCGTCGACAGCGACCGGCTCTTCACCACGTCCGTACGCGCCTTGGTGGAGGGGTTGTTGGGGGCGTCGGCGCGGGTGCCGGATTAATTCGGTGGCACGCGCGCGTGGGGTCGTTCTACGGTGATGTCACGCGGGGGCGGCTCCGCAAGCGTGCTTCCTTCTCCCTTCTCTGACCTCCGTAGCGCGCTCACTCTCCGCTCCCGCCTCGCTCTTCCCCTCCCCTCTGGAGATCCCTTTTTGTCTGTGGTGTCGTCCGTCCTGCTCCGCCGTCTCCGTACGGTCTACGTCGATCAGGCCGGGCCCCGCCCCGGTGACCCTTCCACCTCCGAGGGCGTGGTCGCCCTGGAGACCGAGCTTCTGGACCGCGGCTTCGCCCCGACCGCCGAGCTGCGCGCCGCGCTCGCCTGGCTCGGACCTGCCGGGCTCGCGGAGGCCGGCAAGCGGCTGCTCGGCCATCTCGACGCCGAACTGGGCGCGGACCGCCCGCACATGCCGCTGTTCCGGTCCTTCCCGGTCTCCGTCCCGGACGACACCTTCGGTCTGTACGTGGACCGGGTGTTCGCGCTGCTGCTCCAGTGGCCGACGCAACCGTGCGTGCTGTGTGGGACGCGGGGCAGCGTGCATCCCGTCTCGCCCTGCGCCCACCTCGTGTGCCGGCGCTGCTGGGACGGCGACGACTACTCCGGCTGTCCGCTCTGCCACCGCCGCGTCGACCCCGCGGACCCGTTCCTGCGGCCGTCGGCCGCCGCGGCCGTCCCCGAAGGGGACGACGAGGAGTCCTCCGCCGGTCCGCTGCGACTGCTCGCCCTCGGTCGTGACCTCGCCGCCGACTCCGTCAAGGCCCTGCTCACCCTGCTCGCGCGCCGCACCCCGCTCTCCCCCGCCGACCGCGACGACCTGAAGGTGCTGCTGGCCCACGCCCCGGCCGCGCTCGACTGGCTGCCCGCCGACATTCCCGTACGGGAGACCAAGGCGCTGCTCCTGGGCACCCTGCTGCTCGACCGGTCGACCCGGGAGGCCGTGCGGCCAGAGCTGGACGTCCGGCTGACCACCGCCACCGATGTCCTGCGACTGCTCGCGGTCTGGTCCGGCGGTGAGGCCGACCTGCTGGAGCCCCGCCCGTTCCGGTCGCTGCCGCGCGCGCTGCGCCGGCAGCTTCTCGCCGTCCTGGACGGGCTCGACACCACCTCGCTGGTCGAGGACCTGCTGCGCCACCCGGGGCTGTGGAAGAAGGCGGCCGAGACGCTCCACCCCTTCGAGCGGCACACCCGGCACCCGCGGGCCGCCCTGGCCTTCGCGGTGCTGCGCGGCACCTCCCTCGACACCGGGCGGGACGCACTGGGCGAGGCGTTGCGGCGCACCGCCGCCGCACACCCCCGGGTCGTACGGATCGACGGCGACCGCGTCAAGCCGCACACCTGGACGGGCCGGGTGGAGACCGCGCTGGCCACCCGGGACCTGGGCACCGCTCTGGCGCTGCTCGCCCAGCGACCCGGGGAGCTGGTGCGCCGGCTCGACCACCTGCTGCGGCTGTACGGCTTCGAGACCCTGCCCGCGGACGTGGCCGAGGTGCTGCGCCGGGCCCTTCCCGGGGCAGGTCCCGGACCTCTGCTCTCGGCGCTCGGACGGCTCAGGATCCGTCATCTGCCCGGTGACCGCCGGGTGTTCTTCCCGCGCGGCAGGGTGACGCACGCGTACACGCTGGACGACGCGCGCGCTCCGCTGGCCGCCCCTCTCACCGCCGAGGTCTGCGCCCTCCTGGAGGGCGAGGTGTTGCGCCGGCTCGCGGACGCGCCCCGCTTCGACGTCGCGGTCCTCGACGCGGGCCTGTCCGGCCTTGCCGTGCCGTCGGCCGAGGGCGCGGCGGCCAAGGCCCTGGTCTCCGTGCCGCGCGGCTCGACGCAGCCGCTGCCCCGGGGCGAGGTCCTGCGGATGTTCCTCCACTGGGCGCAGCCGACGAAGACCCGGGTGGACCTGGATCTGTCGGTGGCGCTGTTCGACGCGGACTGGGCGTACGTCGGGCTGTGCGACTACACCAACCTCGTCCACGGCGACCGCGCCGTGGTCCACTCCGGCGACCTGACCTCGGCACCGGCCCCCAAGGGGGCGACCGAGTACGCCGACCTGGATCTGGCGGCGCTCGCCGACACGGGGGTGCGGTTCGCGATGCCGATCGTCTTCAGCTACAACAACGTGCCGTTCGAGCAGCTCCTCGACGCTTTCGCCGGTTTCATGGCCCTCCCCTCCAGGGAGGGCAGGGGCGCGGAGTACGACCCGAGGACCGTGCGGCAGCGGTACGACCTGGTGGGCGACGCCCAGATCCATGTGCCGATGCTGGTGGACCTGGAGCACCGCACCTTCCTGTGGACGGACCTTCATCTGCCGCCGTCCGAGGGCTTCCAGAGCGTGTACACGCACAGCGCCGTTCTGGGGCGGGTCGGCAAGGACCTGTACCAGTACTTCACCGCCGGCCGGACGAGCCTGTGGGATCTGGCCGTCTGGCACGCGGCGGCGCGTACGGACCGGGTCGCGGTGCTGCGGCGCGGGCACGAGGGCGACGACGAGGTGAGGGAGTACGAGCGGGGACCGGGGGAGCCGGTGGAGTCCTTCGCGGACCGCATCCGTACGGGCGGGGCGCCGGAGCGGCGGCACACCGCCGAGGACGGGTGCGTGATGGCCGGGGAGGTCGCGAGCGGCCGGCACGCGTTCCTCGCCCTCCTCGACGGCGAGGTCGTGCCCGAGGCGGCGACGGGCACGGTCTACCGGCTGCTGCCCGGCCCGGTGGACGGCTGCGGTCTCGAACAGGCCGCGGCCGGGGACCTCGTGGCCATGCTGGGCTGAGCGTCACGCAGGCGGGTGCGAAGGGCGGAGGTGAACTGCCGTACGACCACCCGTCCGTGGGACCCGGGTGTCGACCCGGCGGCCGGATTCCGGGCCCGGAGCGGACACCGGGGGCGGCGTTGTCAGCGGCGGCCCGTATTCTCAGTGACCATGCTCGACGACCGCACGACAGCAGCGACGTGGCCGACCGCCTACCCACCGGGGTACGCGGTCGTCGACGTGGAGACCACCGGACTCGCCCGGGACGACCGGATAGTGTCGGCTGCCGTCTACCGCCTGGACGCCCAGGGCAATGTCGAGGACCACTGGTACACGCTCGTCAACCCGGAGCGGGACCCCGGGCCGGTCTGGATCCACGGGCTGACCACCGAGACGCTCAAGGGGGCGCCGCTCTTCCCGGAGATCGCCGCCGAGTTCTCGGCGCGTCTCGACGGCCGGGTCCTGGTGGCGCACAACGCGATGTTCGACTGGTCGATGATCGCCCGCGAGTACGCGCGCGCCGAGCGCACGGCGCCCGTGCGCCAGCGGCTGTGCACCATCGCCCTGTCCAAGGAGCTGTCGCTCCCGCTGCCCAACCACAAGCTGGAGTCGCTGGCCGCGCACTTCGGTGTCGTCCAGCAGCGGGCCCACAACGCGCTGGACGACGCGCGGGTGCTGGCCGAGGCGTTCCGGCCGAGCCTGCACGCCGCGGCGGAACGGAACGTACGGCTGCCGCTGCTGGAATGCCGGCCGCTGACGGAGTGGGCTCCGGCGCCGGCCACGCCCCGGATCGGCCACCAGTCCTCGTACCACGCGAACGGCTGGCGGCCGTCCAGGAAGCGTCCGCCGTGCCCGTACCCGAATCCCGGACGTTACGAAGCGGACAAACCGCTCAAGCAGGGCATGAGGGTGGCGTTTTCGGGCGACACCTCCATCGACCGTGAGCTGCTGGAGGACCGCGCCGTCGAGGCGGGGCTCCATGTGGCGACGAGCGTCTCCCGGCTGACGAGCCTGCTGGTGACGAACGACCCGGACGCGGCCACCTCCAAGACGGTCAAGGCGAAGTCCTTCGGCACCCCGATCGTGGACGAGGCGGGCTTCACACAACTGCTGCGGGACGTCGCCCCGGCAGACGGGTGAACGGCCGGGCGTGCCGCCCGCCCTTCGTACGCCCCGGGACGCACCCTGTGGCGCATGGCACGTTGTGAGGTCTGCGGAAACGATTACGGCATGTCCTTCGAAGTGCACGCGCAGGGCGCGGTGCACGTCTTCGACTGCTTCGCCTGCGCCATTCACCGCATGGCGCCCATCTGTGAGCACTGCCGGGTCCAGATCATCGGCCAGGGCGTCGAGGTGCAGGGCAAGTGGTACTGCGGCGGTCACTGCGCCCGCGCGGAGGGAAAGGTGGGCATCGTCGACCACGTCTAGGGGGGCCTGTGGTCCGCGGCTCGCCCGCGACCGCACGGTCCCCGTGGTCCGCAGCCCGCCCCGCGAACCGCACGGTCCCTGTGGTCCGCAGCTCGCCCCGCGACCGCACGGTCCCACCCGGCTCCCCGCCCGCGCGGGCTCGACCCCCTCCGGCACCCGCCGCGAGGGGGCCTCTCGCGACGTTGTACCGTCGACGACGTGTACCGCTTCCTGTTGTCCCGGCAGTGGGTGATCCTCACCCTCGTCGCCCTCGTCCTCATCCCCGTGATGATCGAGCTGGGTTTCTGGCAGTTCCACCGGCACGAGCGCCGGGTCGCCCAGAACACCCTGATCGCGGACAACCTGAAGGCGAAGCCCGTCCCGATCGAGTCGCTGACCTCCCCCGGGCACACCGTCCCGCGCGCCGACTACTGGCGCCGGGTCACCGCCACCGGCACCTTCGACACCGCGCACGAGGTCGTCGTCCGCCGCCGGACCAACGCCGACGACCGGATCGGTGTCCTCGTCCTGACCCCGCTGGTGCTCCGGGACGGCCGTACCGTCCTCGTCAACCGCGGCTGGGTCCCCGCCGCCCCGGACCAGAAGTCCTTCCCCGAGGTGCCGCCCGCCCCCAAGGGCGAGGTCACCGTCACCGGCCGCCTCAAGGCCGACGAGACGACCGGCGCCAGCGGCATCAAGGACCTGCGCGGACTGCCGGACCGTCAGGTCATGCTGATCAACAGCGAGCAGCAGGCGGAGCTGCTGGGCCGCGAGGTCCTCGGCGGCTATCTGGAGCAGACGGCGCCCGAACCGGCCGGTGACTCCCCCGAGCTGATCCCCGAGCCCGACCACGACTCGATCGGCGCGCACATGGCGTACGCCGTGCAGTGGTGGCTCTTCGCCGCGGGCGTGCCGGTCGGCTGGATCATCCTGGTACGCCGCGAGAAGCGCGATCGCGAAGCCGAGGCCCGCGCCGACGGTGGTGCGGGAACTCCGGAACCGGCCACCGCTGCGGTGTAGCCCACTCCGGTCGACTGATTGACCGTCGGTGCTTTCGGGAACACGCCAGAGCGTGACGCAACGTATCGACGATTACGCCCTCATCGGGGATCTCCAGACCGCCGCGCTCGTCGGACGCGACGGGTCGATCGACTGGCTGTGTCTGCCGCGCTTCGACTCGGCCGCCTGCTTCGCCGCGATCCTGGGCGACGAGGACAACGGTCACTGGCGGATCGCGCCCAAGGGCGCGACGACCTGCACCCGCCGTGGCTACGCCGGTGACACCCTCGTCCTGGAGACGTATTGGGAGACCCGCACCGGCACCGTCAAGGTCGTCGACTTCATGCCGCAGCGCGACAAGGCGCCCGATGTCATGCGGATCGTGGAAGGCGTCAGCGGCAGCGTGGAGATGAGCGCGGTGCTCAGACTGCGCTTCGACTACGGCTCGGTCGTGCCGTGGATACGGCGCATCGACGGGCACCGGGTGGCCATCGCCGGGCCCGACTCGGTCTGGCTGCGCAGCGAACCGCCCGTGAAGACCTGGGGCCAGCAGTTCTCCACCTGCTCGACCTTCACCGTCGCCGCCGGTGAGAAGGTGGCGTTCGTCCTCACCTGGCACCCGTCGCACGAGCCGCGCCCGAAGCTCATCGATCCGTTCGTCGCGCTGGAGCAGTCCCTGTCGGAGTGGCGGGCCTGGTCGTCACGGTGCACCTACGAAGGCCCGTACCGCGAGGCGGTGATGCGCTCGCTGATCACCCTGAAGGCGCTCACCTACGCCCCGACGGGCGGCATCGTGGCCGCGCCCACCACCTCCCTGCCGGAGGAGATCGGCGGCGTACGGAACTGGGACTACCGCTCCTGCTGGCTGCGCGACTCCACCCTCACCCTCGGCGTGCTCCTCGCGGCCGGCTATGTCGACGAGGCGGCGGCGTGGCGCGACTGGCTGCTGCGCGCGGTGGCCGGCGACCCGGCGGATCTGCAGATCATGTACGGCCCCGCCGGGGAGCGCCGGCTGCCCGAGATGACGCTCCCCTGGCTGCGCGGCCACGCGGACTCGGCGCCGGTACGGATCGGGAACGCGGCGGTGGAGCAGTTCCAGCTCGATGTGTACGGCGAGGTCATGGACTCGCTCCACCGGGCGCGACAGGCGGGCATCCCGCCGCAGCGGCACGCCTGGAACCTCCAGCTGAGCCTGCTCGGCTTCCTGGAGTCGACCTGGCGCGAGCCGGACGAGGGGCTGTGGGAGGTCCGGGGGCCGCGCCGCCACTTCGTCCACTCGAAGGTGATGGCCTGGGTCGCGGCCGACCGGGCGGTGCGCACGCTGGAGGCCGACCCGTCGCTGCCCGGGGACGCGGCGCGGTGGCGGGCGATGCGGGACGAGATCCACGCGGAGGTCTGTGAGAAGGGGTACGACTCCCGGCGCAACACCTTCACACAGTCGTACGGTTCGCGGGAGCTGGACGCGGCGACGCTGCTCATCCCGCAGGTCGGCTTTCTGCCGCCGGAGGATCCCCGGGTGGTGGGGACGGTCGACGCGGTGCGCAAGGAGCTGACGCAGGGCGGGTTACTGCGCCGGTACAGCACCGAGGGCGTCTCGGTCGACGGCCTTCCGGGCGGCGAGGGAACGTTTCTCGTCTGCTCCTTCTGGCTGGCGGACGCGCTGTGGCTGATCGGGCGGGAGGACGAGGCTCGGGAGCTGTTCGAGCGGCTCCTGAAGCTGCGCAACGACGTGGGTCTGCTGGCGGAGGAGTACGACCCGGTGGCGCGGCGGCAGCTGGGGAACTTCCCGCAGGCGTTCAGCCATGTGGGGCTCGTGGGCACCGCCCTCGCGCTGCCGTGGGCGGAGACGGCAGGATAGGTCCATGGATCTTGGACTGAAGGACCGTGTGTACGTGGTGACGGGGGCGACGCGGGGGCTCGGCCGGGCCTCGGCGGAGGCGCTGCTCGCCGAGGGCGCGAAGGTGGTGATCACCGGGCGCGAGGAGAAGTCGGTCGCCGAGGCGGTCGACGAGCTGGGTCCGGGTGCGGCCGGCGTGGCCGCCGACAACGCCGACCCGGAGGCGGCCGCGCGGGTGATCGCCGAGGCGCGGTCCCGCTTCGGCCGCTTCGACGGGATCCTGGTCAGCGTGGGCGGCCCGGCGCCGGGCTTCGGCGCGGACAACACCGACGAGCAGTGGTCGTCGGCGTTCGACACGGTCTTCCTCGGCGCGGTCCGGATGGCCCGGGCGGCGGCGGAGACGCTGACCGAGGGCGGGGTCATCGGCTTCGTCCTGTCCGGCTCGGTCCACGAGCCGATCCCGGGCCTCACGATCTCCAACGGTCTGCGCCCTGGGCTCGCCGGTTTCGCGAAGTCCCTCGCGACCGATCTGGGCCCGCGGGGCATCCGGGTCGTCGGCGTCCTGCCCGGGCGCATCGACACCGACCGGGTCCGGTCCCTGGACGCCCTGTCGGGCGACGCGGACGCGGCACGCACGGCGAACGAGTCCCGGATCCCGCTGCGCCGCTACGGCACGCCGGAGGAGTACGGCCGTACGGCCGCGTTCCTGCTGTCGCCCGCGGCCTCGTACGTGACGGGCGTCATGGTCCCGGTGGACGGCGGCGCGCGACACGGCTTCTGAGACGGCGACGCCGGGCGCGGGGCGGCCGGGTGGCCGGGTGGCGTCGGGCGTGGGGCGGGCCGGTGGCCGGTCGCCATGGGACGCGGGAACGCACGGTAACCGGTCGCCACCAGACGCGGGACGCGGGACGGCACGGTAACCGGTCGCCATCGGGCACGGGGCGGGCGGTGGCCGGTCAGCGTCGGGCACGGGACGGGCGGTGGCCGGTCAGCGTCGGGCACGGGGCGGCCCGGTGGCGTCGGGCACGGGGCGGCCCGGTGGCCGGGTGGCGTCGGCCACCGGCCGGTCGAGTCGCGGTCAGTTCACCCGGCGGGCCCGGTGCTTGACGGCGCGCAGGCGGGCCTCGGTCGGCAGGGAGCGCAGGCCCGTCGAGGTGCGGGCGTGGTCCAGGGCCTCGCCGGTCAGCGTGGCCAGGGTCTCGCCCGGGGAGGCGTACGGCTCCAGCGACAGGGCGACGCGGGCGCGCGGGGCCGTGCGGCGGCCGGTCAGGGCGACCTGGGCGCGCGCCACACCCTCCTGCGCGGCGGCGTCCGCCTCCAGCACGTCCTCCAGGGCCCGGCCGCGGACGGCCGCGCCCTCCCCGTCGCCCGTGTCGACGAGGATCTCCGCCAGCCGGGCCCGCCGGAACTGGGCGATCAGCCACCACAGGGCGAGCAGCACCACCAGCCCGAGGGCGGCGATGACCGCCGGCCACCACCAGCCGTCGTCGCGCCAGCGCCGTCGGCCCGACTCGCTCAGCAGGACGTCGGACGGCCCGGACCAGGGCCACCAGGACGGCACGGGCAGGTCGAGTCCGGCGGCGGCGACCGCCCCGCCGACGACGATGAGCAGCAGCCCCACGAGCCCGAGCACGATCCGGTTGACGCGCCGGAGAACGACCGTCATCTCCTCATCCCTTCCTCGGCGGCCGACCGACCCGTACCGTCAGCGCCGGTGGGCGGGCGAGCCCGAGTTCGCCGATGCCGGTGGCCAGCGCGTGCTCCAGGTCGGCCCGTACGTCGTCCAGTTCACGGAAGTGCGAGACCGCCCGCACCGCCGCCTTGCGCCGCCTCATCCGCACCCGTACGGACTGCACTCCCGAGACCTCCATCGCCCGGTCCCGCAGGGCGAGGGCGGCGGCCTCCCGGTCGAGGCCGGCCCGGACGTCGGTGTGTTCGCGCCTCATCGGCAGCACGGACCGAAGGCCGGGCGTGACCGCGAGGAAGAGGAGCCAGGCGCCGAGGAGCACGGCGGCGAATGCCCCGGCCAGGATCCAGGCGTTGTCCAGGGTGCGGGTCGCCAGGCCGTCGGCGAGTTCGCGCCGCCATCGCATGGCCGTGCGGTCCGCCCGTACCGCCGCGACGTCGTAGAGGAGCAGACCCGCGCCGCCGAGGACCACGGCGGCGACGAGCGCCGCGGGGATCCGCCGGACGGCCCAGAAACGGCGTACCAACCCGGGCGGCGTCTCCTTCAGGGCGGGCACCGGCTCGGGCCGGGTGTTCTCGGCGGTTTCGGCCTCGGTGCTCATGCCAGCCTCCCCCGCGCCGCGTCCTTGGCGGTGCGCGGTGAGTGCAGCCGTTCCACGTGAACGGCCACCTCGGGCACCTCCATGCCCGCCAGCTCCCTCACCCGCCGCATGACCTGACCGCGCACGGCGCCGCACTGCCGGCCGACGTCGGAGGGATAGGAGAGCTCCAGGCTCACCGACACGCGTGCGGTGTCACGGTGCACGACGACCGAGGCGTACGGCGCCGAGCCGCCCTTCGGCACGGCGTCGAGCGCCTCCCGTGCCGCCTGTGCGGCGATCTTCGCGACGACCCGGTCGGCGATCGTGGTCGCGCCGCGGCCCGCGGCCCCCACCTGATCGACTGTCACCCCCGGTCACCTCCGCCGTTCGCCGCGCTCGCGACCCCGGAAGAGGTCGCCGGGTTCGAGATCCCCGTCGAGGAACCGACCGGCGATGAAGCCGATCGCTCCCAACGCCGCGACCAGCACAAACGCCCCGAAGCCGCCGAAGTACCCGGCGAAGCCGAGGGCCATTCCGGCCACCAGGCCGACCAATGCCATGCTCATTCCGACCCCTTTCGCCGGGCGTCCCGCGGCTACTGGAGCCGCTGCTCCGGTTCTTCTTCCTCTTCGTCGGGCAACTTCACATCGCTGACGGCGATGTTCACTTCGACGACCTCCAGGCCGGTCATCCGCTCGACGGCGGCGATCACGTTCTCGCGGACGTCACCGGCGACGTCGGAGATGGAGACGCCGTAGTCGACGACGATCTCCAGGTCGAGTGCGGTCTGCACCTCACCGACCTCGGCCTTCACACCGCGCGTGGCGCCCGATTTCGTGCCACCGCCACCGGGGACCTTCTCGCGGACGGCGCCGAAGGTGCGGGAGAGCCCGCTTCCCATGGCGTGGACGCCGTCGACGTCGCGGGCGGCGAGGCCGGCGATCTTCTCGACGACTCCGTCCGCGATGGTGGTCCGGCCCCGCGTGGCCGGGGCGCCGCCGCCGCGCTTCGTCATGGACGGTGCGTCGGAGTGTGCGGTCTCACTCATAGCCATTCATCCCTTCCGGGCACTTATGTGCTTCTTTGCCCACATTAAGTGCGCTTGCCCCGTCTCGCGCCGTGGATGCGGCAGGCTGGAGCAATGACTGAAGGTTGGGCGACGACGGTGCGAGAGCGCCTGGGCCCGGGCCGGCTGCTGCCGCTCGGGGAGGCGAAGGACGGCGCGTGGCTGACGGAGCGCGCGGCGCGGACGGTGCTGCTGCGGGCAGCGGCGGCGGTACGAGGGGTGGTGCCGGGGCCGCTCCGGGTGGCTCTCGTGGCACCGGACGAGGAGGCGCCGCTCCCCGTACCGCCGGGCGGGCTGCCGCCGGGGCCGCTGCGGATCACGGCGGAGTTCGCGGCGACGACGGAAAGGCCGCTGCCGGTCCTCGCGGAGGAGGTACGGGAGGCCCTGTTCGCCTCCGCCGCGGGCGAGTTGGGTCTCGGGGTGGCGGAGGTGGACCTGCGGGTGACGGGCCTCGTGGAGGGCCCGGCGGGCGGGCCGAAAGCACCGGCCCCCGCTCCCCCACCCGGGCGAACCTCGCCGGCCGCGGACGATCCCGCGGCCCTGGCGGCCCTCGCGGTCGAGGGCGTGGCGGCCCTGACGGACGTCCTGGGCGCCCCGGTCCACCGCTCCGAGGGCCGGCTCCGCGTGGAACTGGCGGTGACCTCCGGCCACCGGGCCCTGGACGTGGCGAGGTCGGTCCGCACCCGACTGACCTCGTCCACCCCGGAGGGGACCGCGGTCACGGTACTGGTCTCGGAGATCCGCTGACGCCGGCGGGCGCGCGCCCGCGAGGTCGCCGAGCGCTCAGGGCCGTCGGCGGCGCCCCAGCCGCCACCGGCCCACCGGTCGGGCCACCGGCCGGCGGGCCGCCCGACGCGTGAACCTCGGCCGCGCGGCCGACGGGGCACCGGGCAAGGCGGGCAGGCTTCGGGGCCCGCCAGGCCCCAAGCGGCGGGCCGCGCCGGGGTCAGTCGCCGAGGCCGGCGAGATCGCGCAGACGGCGGGCCTGGGCGGCGCGCTCGGCGACGCATGGGACCCGGCCGCACGGCCGACGGGCCACCGGGCAAGGCGGGCAGGCTTCGGGGGCCGCCAGGCCCCAAGCCCCAGGCCGCGCCGGGGTCAGTCGCCGAGGCCGGCGAGATCGCGCAGACGGCGGGCCTGGGCGGCGCGCTCGGCGACGCGCTGGTCCTCGTAGGAGCGGCCGGAGGCGCCCTGGAGCAGCGCCTTGGTCTCGATCACCGCGTCGCGCGGTGCGGCGAGCAGGGCGGCGCTCAAGTCCCGTACCGCGGCGTCGAGTTCCGCGCCGGGCACGGCGATGTTGGCGAGGCCGATGCGCTCGGCCTCGTCGGCGTGGACGAAGCGGCCGGTGGCGCAGATCTCCAGCGCGCGGGCATAGCCGACGAGTGAGACGAGCGGGTGCGTGCCGGTGAGGTCCGGCACGAGGCCCAGGCTGGTCTCGCGCATGGCGAACTGCACGTCCTCGGCGACGACCCGCAGGTCGCAGGCGAGGGCGAGCTGGAACCCGGCACCGATGGCATGCCCCTGGACGGCCGCGATCGACACGATGTCGCTGCGGCGCCACCAGGTGAACGCCTCCTGGTACTCGGCGATGACCGCGTCCAGGTCATCGTCCGAACCACGTGCCATGTCCAGGAAGGACGGCTCTCCGTCGAAGCCCTCGGGCGTGAACGCCTGCCGGTCGAGTCCGGCGGAGAAGGACTTGCCCTCGCCACGCAGGACCACGATCCGCACACTGCCGGGCAACGACCTGCCGGCCTCCGTCAACGCCCGCCACAGAGCGGGAGACTGAGCGTTGCGCTTCGCCGGATTGGTCAGCGTCACCGTGGCAACGGCGTCCTCGACGGTGAGCCGTACACCGTCCTTGTCGAACACGAGCACAGAGTCGAGCGAAGTCATGGGGCGCCTCCGGTTCCGGTGCAGCACTGCTAAGTGACTGCACAGTAACCACCCGGTCGACCGCACGGTCGACCGGGTGGCCACCGTGAGAAACGGTGGACCGGACGAGCCGCGCCCCGATGTCAGGCCGAGGCTGCCTTCTTGCCCCGTGTCGCTCCGCCACGTCCACGCAGCGTGACTCCGGACTCGCTGAGCATCCGGTGGACGAATCCGTAGGAGCGGCCGGTTTCCTCGGCCAGCGCCCGGATACTCGCACCGGAGTCGTACTTCTTCTTCAGGTCTGCCGCGAGCTTGTCGCGCGCGGCGCCGGTCACCCGGCTGCCCTTCTTCAGAGTCTCGGCCACCCGTGCCTCCTCATGGGAAGTGCGCTCTGGACTTCTCATGATCACCCCTTCCCGACGTCCTGGCCACCCATTCGACAAGGTCTGTGCCGTGAGGTTTGCGGACAGGAAAGCCGCCACCACGACCGGAGGCACTCATTCCGCAGGGCCCGGTCGCGGCTTCCACCCGTGTCCGGCCAGGAAGTACCAGGTCAGCGCCGCACTGGGGGAACGAGCACGGCGCGGCCCCGGCGGAAGGATTCCGCAGAGAGCCGCGCCGAGGGGATGAGACGCCCTCACTCAGATGACGGATCACCCATGAGCCGAATGATCCATGCCGGAATGATCAGGCGAGGGCCACCAGGTCCGCGTAGTCCGCGCCCCATAGGTCCTCGACACCGTCCGGGAGCAGGATGATCCGCTCCGGCTGGAGCGCCTCGACCGCGCCCTCGTCGTGGGTGACGAGCACGACCGCGCCCTTGTAGGTGCGCAGCGCGCCGAGGATCTCCTCACGGCTGGCGGGGTCGAGGTTGTTGGTCGGCTCGTCCAGGAGCAGCACGTTCGCCGAGGAGACGACCAGGGTCGCGAGCGCGAGCCGGGTCTTCTCCCCGCCGGAGAGCACCCCGGCCGGCTTGTCGACGTCGTCGCCGGAGAAGAGGAAGGAGCCGAGCACCTTGCGCACCTCGACGAGGTCGAGGTCGGGCGCGGCGGACCGCATGTTCTCCAGGACCGAGCGCTCCGGGTCGAGGGTCTCGTGCTCCTGGGCGTAGTAGCCGAGCTTCAGTCCGTGGCCTGGGGTGACCTCGCCGGTGTCGGGCTGCTCGACGCCGCCGAGCAGCCGCAGCAGCGTCGTCTTGCCCGCGCCGTTGAGGCCGAGGATGACGACGCGCGAGCCCTTGTCGATGGCGAGATTCACATCGGTGAAGATTTCGAGCGAGCCGTAGGACTTGGACAGGCCCTCCGCCGTCAGCGGGGTCTTGCCACAGGGCGCGGGCTCCGGGAAGCGGAGCTTGGCGACCTTGTCGGAGACCCGGACCGCGTCCAGGCCGGAGAGCAGCCGCTCGGCACGCTTGGCCATGTTCTGCGCGGCGACGGTCTTGGTGGCCTTGGCGCGCATCTTGTCGGCCTGCGAGTTGAGGGCGGCGGCCTTCTTCTCGGCGTTCTGGCGCTCGCGCCTGCGGCGCTTCTCGTCGGCCTCGCGCTGCTGCTGGTAGAGCTTCCAGCCCATGTTGTAGACGTCGATCGTCGAGCGGTTGGCGTCCAGGTAGAAGACCTTGTTCACGACGGTCTCGACGAGGTCGACGTCGTGGGAGATGACGATGAAGCCGCCGCGGTAGGTCTTGAGGTAGTCGCGCAGCCAGACGATGGAGTCGGCGTCGAGGTGGTTGGTGGGCTCGTCGAGGAGCAGGGTGTCGGCGTCGGAGAAGAGGATCCGGGCCAGCTCGATCCGGCGGCGCTGACCGCCGGAGAGGGTGTGCAGCGGCTGGCCGAGGACCCGGTCGGGCAGCCCGAGGGCGGCGGCGATGGTGGACGCCTCGGCCTCGGCGGCGTACCCGCCCTTGGTGAGGAACTCGGTCTCCTGGCGCTCGTACTGTTTCATCGCCTTGTCGCGGGTGGCGCCGGAGCCGGTCGCGATGCGCTCCTCGTTCTGCCGCATCTTGCGGAGGAGGACGTCGAGGCCGCGCGCGGAGAGGATGCGGTCGCGGGCCAGGACGTCGAGGTCGCCGGTGCGCGGGTCCTGCGGGAGGTAGCCGACCTCGCCCGAGCGGCTGATGGTGCCGCCGGCGGGCATGCCCTCGCCTGCGAGGCACTTGGTGAGGGTGGTCTTGCCCGCGCCGTTACGGCCGACGAGGCCGATGCGGTCGCCCTTGGCGATACGGAAGGAAGCGGACTCGATGAGGATGCGGGCGCCGGCGCGCAGCTCGATGCCGGAAGCGGTGATCACGGACAGACTCCAGGGCGGGTATGGACGGCGGAAGGGCTCTCGGGCGGTTCGACGCCGCTAGTGCGCGAGGAGAATGGCCATACGGCCAGTCTAACGGGCCCCTGCAACTGCTTTTCGGCCATGCCCGTACGAGGGAACGGATCGGCATGTTCCCCGCTAACTCGGCATAACGGGCGAGGGGTGTCGAATTCCCCGATACTCGGCGCAGAGCGGCGGCCACCGCCGTGACGGAGACGCGGAGGGCGGTGGCCCATGCAGTTCGACGACGACGCCGACCTGGACACCTCGGAGGTGCGGGACGTCCGCGGCAGCCGCATCCCCGGCGGGAAGGCCACCGTCGGCGGCGGTGTCGTCGGGCTCATCGCGCTGATCCTCGGGGTCCTCTTCGGGGTGGGGCCCGAACAGCTGGGGCTGTCGTCCGGGGACCCGGAGCCCGTCGCGACCTCGTCGTCCATGGCCCAGGTGGAGCGGAGCTGCCGGACCGGCGCGGACGCGAACACCCGCGAGGACTGCCGGATCGTGGCGGTCGTCAACAGCGTGCAGGACTTCTGGCGGGCGGAGTACGCCCGGCGGGGCGGCCGGTACGGGGACGCGCGCACGGTGATGTTCGCCCAGCGGGTCGGTACGGCCTGCGGCTCGGCCACCTCGGCGGTCGGGCCGTTCTACTGCCCCGGTGACCGCCAGGTCTATCTGGACCTGGGCTTCTTCGAGGAGCTGAGGACCACGTTCGGGGCGAGCGGCGGCCCGTTCGCGCAGGCGTACGTGGTGGCGCACGAGTACGGCCACCATGTGCAGAACATGATGGGCACGCCTGCCAGGTCCCAGGACGGCCGGCAGGGCGCCGGCTCCGACGCCGTACGGGTCGAACTGCAGGCGGACTGCTACGCCGGTGTGTGGGCTCACCACGCGACGACCACACCCGACGAGAAGACCGGCCGGCCGGTCCTGACCCGGCTGACGGACGCGGACATCCGGGACGGGCTCGACGCGGCGGCGGCGGTGGGCGACGACCGGATCCAGGAGCGGCTGCAGGGCAGGGTGACACCGGAGAGCTGGACGCACGGCTCGGCGGCGCAGCGGCAGCAGTGGTTCTTCACCGGCTTCAGGACCGGCGACATGGCCCGGTGCGACACCTTCCGCTGATTGTCGGTGGCGGCTGCGAGACTGAGACGCAGGTCACATTCCGACGTGGACGACGAGAAGGAGTGATCGGGATGGCTGAGGGACCCCACATCTGTCCGGCTCTGGCGTATGACGACGCGAAGGCGGCGATCAAGCTGCTCACCGAGGCGTTCGGCTTCACCGACACCGCCGTGTACGAGGGCGAGGACGGCAAGGTCGTGCACGCGGAGCTGTCGTACGGCAACGGCATGGTGATGCTCGGTAGCAAGGGCACCGGCAGCGAGTTCGACAAGCTGATGAGCGGTGCGGGCCCGGCCGCGGTGTTCGTCCACGTGGACGACGTGGACGAACACCACGCGCGGGCCGTGCAGCACGGGGTCGAGATCGTGATGCCGCCCACGGACCAGGACTACGGCTCGCGGGACTACATCGCCCGGGACGCCGAGGGCAACATCTGGAGCTTCGGTACATACACCCCGGGGGCCGCCGACTAGCGACGGCCCGCTCGCTCGTTCAGACCCCGCCGGTGTGGACCTGGAAGGCCGCCCGGCGGACGGCCTTGGCCAGGGCCGGGTCGGGATGGGCGGCGGCGAGGGCGACCAGGACCTGGACCGTGCGGGGGTGGCCCACGGCCCGGACCTCGTCGAGCAGGGCCGGGACCGTGCCCTGCACGGCGGAGTCCAGGTGGCGGACGAGCAGCGCGCTCTCGCCGTGGTCGGCGACGGCCGCGGCGGTGTCCACCCACAGCCAGGTGGCCTCCTCGCGGGTCAGCACGTCCGGGGCGTCGTCGGGGTCGGCCCCGTCGTACTCGGCGAGCCAGAGCAGGGCGTACGGACGGAGCGACGGCTCCGCGACGGCTGCGCGGACCTCGGCCTCGGCGGGGGCGCCCACGACCCGGAGCGCCTCGAAGGCGAGGCCGCGCAGCAGGGCGTCCTCGCCGCGGGCGACGGCCAGGAGTTCGGTGACGGCGCTGGAGAGCGTGCGGGCGGCGAGCCACGCGCGGTACTCGTCGCGGGCCGGGCCCGGGGTCAGGCGGGCGCAGCCTCGGAGCATGTCCTCGGCGGACTGTTCGATGTTGCCCGCCGGGCTCTGGGCGGCGACGCAGATCTGCTCCAGCTTGACCCAGACCGCCCAGTTGCCGAGGGGGGTCAGGGTGGCCTGGCCCGTGCCCAGGGTGAGGGCGCCGACGGCGGCGAGGCCCTCCAGGGCCCAGTCGAGCAGCGCGGGGAGTCCGTCGGCGGCGGCGGAGGAAGCGGCGGCGCCCGCGTCGGTGGCGGACCCCTGGACGGGGACCTCGCAGCGCTCCTCGCGCAGCTCGTCGACGCGTTGCCGCAGCAGGTCGAGGAGGGCCGGGACGAGCACGGGCCCGGCCGAGAGCTGGAGCAGGGAGAGAACCTGGGGTACGGCCTCGACGACCTCGGCGACGGCACCGGCGGGCACGCCCTCGGGGGCCGGGTGGACCAGGGACCAGGCGTCGAACAGGGCCACCCAGCCGCGCAGGACGGCGGAGTCGTCGCGGTCCCATGCGTGCAGCCGCCAGCCGGGGCGCGCGGTGGCGCCGTGGAGTTCGACGAGCCCGGCGAGCCGGGCGCGGTCCCAGCCGGCCCGGACCTGGTCGGGCGTCAGGTCGAGTGCGGCGGCGGCCCGTTCCCGGGCGGAGACGGCTTCGGGGCCGGCCGGAGCGGTGAGGTCGGCCTCGCGGTCGACGGCGGCCCAGCGGGCGATCCGTACGGCGTCGGCGAGGACGGTCCGTGCCTGGCGGGCCAGTTCCGCGCGGGGCGGAGTGCCCTCGGGCGGCCTCGGCGCCGGCCGGGTGCGCCGGGTCGTCACGGCCCGTCGGGCGGTGGCCAGTGCCCGCGGACGGACGAGTCGGAGTCTGGAGTTGCGCGCCAATTGCTCATCAGGCTTTCGAGACGTCACGGAGGCAGTCTTCCCGCTCACGGCCCGAAAGCCCAATCGGAATCGGGATCACCGTCATACACGCCGTGACGGACCGGCCCCGGGTGGGCTACAGCAGCGGGGTGAGGAAGCGCCGCAGGGCCTCCTCGTAGCGGAGCGGGTCGGCGTTCCACATGGCGGCGTGCGGGGCCTGCCGTACCGTCTGAAGGCTGACCAGTTCGGGTCGGCGCGCGGCGAGTTCGAGGGACGGTTCCCAGGGCGCGATCGTGTCGTCGGGGCCGTGGAACACCAGGGTCGGCACGCGCAGGGCGGCGGGGTCCGCGACCGCCCGGAGGCGGTCGCCGTGCACCCCGGTCCTGCCCTGGGCGGCGCGGACGGCGAGCGGCAGCAGCGGGCCGGGGACCCGGCGGGCCGCGGCGAGGTTGCGCAGCGTGGCCTGCTGGTCGAGGACCGGGGAGTCGAGGACGACTCCGCGGATCAGGTCCCGTACACCGGAGTGGGCGGCGGCGTGCAGGGCCATCGTGGCGCCGGTCCCCCAGCCGTGCAGCACGACGTCGGCGGCGCCCCGGCGGACGGCGTAGCGGATGGCCGCGTCGACGTCGCGCCACTCGGAGTCGCCGAGGTGCCCGACGCCGTCCGGGGAGCGGGGCGCGCCCTCGTCGCCGCGGTAGGCGACGCACAGGACGGGGATCTGCCGCCGGGAGAGGAAGGGGACGAGATTGAGGGGGTGCCGGCGGGTGGTCCCGAGGCCGTGCAGGGCGATCACCCAGGTGGGGCGGGGGCCGGGGATCAGCCAGCCGGGCAGGGTGCCGAGCTCGCCGGGGATCTCGACGTCCTCGTACACGACACCGAGCGCGGTACGGGGGGTGCCGGAGTGCAGCTCCGGGGTGAGCCGGACCCGGGCGCCGGCCTCGAGCGTGCCGAGCTCGACCCGCTCCAGACGGCGTACGACGGTGTCGGCGGTGTGCGGGACCCGGTCGAGGACGGGCCCGACGAACCCGTGGAAGTCGGGGCCCTCGATGCCGTACGTCCCGGGGCGCAGGGAGGCGAGGCTGCGGGTGAGGGTGACCCTGCCGGGGCCGGTGGCGTGCACGGTGAGCCGGGGGTCGCCGGGCAGGGGCCGTCCGGACGCCGCCTTGAGGGCGGCGTCGCCCGCGTACCGGCCGACCGCCACCGCGGCCGCGCCGACACCGATCAAAGTGGTGACGGCCGCTGCCGTCGTATGAGCCGGGCGCACCGTCCCAGTGTGGTCAGGGCGGGGGCGGGCCGCCACCCGGCGGACCCGTACGGCGCCCCCGGGAGAGTGACATGGATCTCTTTCGCGGGTCCCTCGGTCGGCTGATCCGGTCCGTCGGCGTCCACGGGCTGACACGGCGCTCGAGGGACGCCAGGGACGGATGTCCGGTCCGCCCCGTAAGGACACGGCTTACCCCGGGTCGCACAGGTCCACATCGTGGACGCGAAGGTCCTCCCGAACCGCTGAGCGGAATGCCGGGACCCCGGTTCGGGTCACCACACCGCCCGACCCAGTTCATCTTCCGTTCACCCAGGTTGCCTACGTTCGGCGAGCCACTGACGTCAAACGATTGCCTGGGTAAATGGAACACATCACGCTGCTGCTCACGATTGTGGTCGTGACAGCTCTCGTGTTCGATTTCACGAACGGTTTCCACGACACCGCCAACGCGATGGCGACGACCATCTCGACCGGCGCGATGAAGCCCAAGACGGCGGTGGCCATGTCCGCCGTGCTGAACCTGATCGGCGCGTTCCTCTCCGTGGAGGTCGCCAAGACGATCTCCAGCGGTCTCGTGAACGAAGAAGGCATCCAGCCCGAAGTCATCTTCGCCGCGCTCGTCGGCGCGATCCTCTGGAACCTTCTGACCTGGCTGGTCGGTCTGCCGTCCAGCTCGTCCCACGCCCTCATGGGTGGCCTCATCGGCGCGACGATCGCCTCGGTCGGCCTCGGCGGCGTCAACGGCGGAGTGGTCGTCACCAAGGTCCTCATCCCGGCCGTCGCCGCGCCGCTGGTCGCGGGCCTCGCGGCGATGCTCGCCTCCCGGCTGACGTACCGGCTCGGCAGGAACGCCGACCGGAAGACCACCGACAAGGGCTACCGCGCCGGCCAGATCACCTCCGCCGGCCTCGTGTCGCTCGCCCACGGCACCAACGACGCCCAGAAGACCATGGGCATCATCACCCTGGCCCTGGTCGCCGGCGGCATCCTGGCCCCGGGCTCCAACCCGCCGGTCTGGGTGATCGTCTCCGCCGGTACGGCGATCGCGCTCGGCACCTACCTGGGCGGCTGGCGCATCATCCGGACCATGGGCAAGGGCCTCACGGACCTCCAGCCGCAGCAGGGCTTCGCCGCCCAGACCAGCGCCGCGGCCGTCATCCTGGCCTCCTCCAACCTCGGCTTCTCCCTGTCGACCACGCACTCCTGCTCCGGCGCCGTCATGGGCGCGGGCCTGGGCCGCAAGGGCGGGGTGGTCCGCTGGTCCACCGCCACCCGGATGTTCGTCGCCTGGGGCCTGACCCTCCCCGCCGCCGGCCTGGTCGCCGCGCTCTCGGAGTACGTCACCCGGCAGGGCGACTGGGGCGTCATGGCCGTCGCCGCCTTCCTGATCGCCTCCTGCACCGCGATCTGGTTCATCTCCCGCCGCCAGGTCGTCGACCACACCAACGTCAACGAGACCGAGGACGAGGCCCCCGGCGTCGTGACCACCGCCATCGCGGCCGTCACCCCGCCCCCGGCCGGGACCCTCACCGACGACCTGAAGGCGACGATCCCGTCGCCGGCCCCCGCCGATCCGGCCGCCCCGACCGCCACGGCCACGGTGTAAGGAACAAGGGACATCAGCATGAAGATCGACTGGGCAGCTCTCGGCTCCGTCTTCGGAGTCAGCCTCGTGGCGACCGTCGCCCTCGTGGGCCTGTTCACCCTCGGCATCGTCGGCCTCTCCAAGCAGGAGCAGGCCGCCACCCAGGGGGGCTCCGCCACCCTGGCGCGCACCGGCGCGTACGCCTGCTTCGCGCTCTGCGCGGCGGCCGTCGCGTTCGGCATCTATCTGATCGTCGTCTGACCGATCGGCGAAACAACGGCTGGGCGTGTGGCACCGGAAGGTGCGGCGCGCCCAGCCGTCGTGTTGTGGGGCTTCGCACACTCTCCCGCCGCAGGTCAAGGGTGAGTTGACGGGTGTTCGCGCTGCGTGGTGGACTTCCGGGGCCATTACGGCGGCAGAAGAGGAAGTCCGGTGCGAATCCGGCGCGGTCCCGCCACTGTGACCGGGGAGCTGATCCCCGGGAGCCAGGAACTCTCACCGCCGGTCACGTCGAGCCAGGGCGCGGACCCTGAGTGAGGACATAGCGCCATGCCTGGCCGCAGAGCTGCCACCGGTGTATTCGCGTCCACGGGCGTCTTCGCGTACGGAGCCGCCTCCGGCCTGCTCGCGGACCTGCTGATCGGCGACCCGCGCCGCGGCCATCCGGTCGCCGGATTCGGACGGGCCGCCGGCGCCGTCGAACGGCTCCTCCTGCGCGACCACCGCGGCTGGGGCGCGCTGCACACCGCCGTCTGCGCGGGTGGCGCCGCCGGAGCCGCGGCGCTGGCCGCACGCGCCGTACGGGACCGGCCCGTCGCCTCCGCCGCCCTGACCGCCGCCTCCGTGTGGGCCGTCGTCGGCGGTACGACGCTGGGCCGGGAGGCCCGTGCCATCGGCGGAGCGCTGGCAGCCGGCGACCTGGACGTGGCCCGCGAGCGGCTGCCGCGTCTGTGCGGCCGCGACCCGCAGGCCCTGGACGGCCCGGCGATGGCCCGCGCGGTCGTGGAGTCCGTCGCCGAGAACACCTCCGACGCGGTCGTCGGCGCCCTGGTCTGGGGTGCGGTCGCCGGGATCCCGGGCCTCGTCGGCTTCCGGGCCGTGAACACCCTGGACGCGATGGTCGGCCACAAGTCCCCGCAGTACCGCCGCTTCGGCTGGGCCTCGGCCCGCCTCGACGACGTGGCCGGCTGGCCGGGGGCGCGGCTGACGGCCGCGCTCGCGACCGTAGCGGGCGGCGATCCCCGGGGGGCTCTGCGGGCGTGGCGGGCCGACGCGGCCAAGCACCCGAGCCCCAACGCCGGCCCGGTCGAGGCCTCGTTCGCGGGAGCGCTCGGCGTACGGCTCGGGGGGACCCTCTCGTACGGCGGACGGGTCGAGCACCGGCCGGTGCTCAACGGCGCGGGCCGGGACGTGGAAGTGGCGGACATCGAGCGGGCGGTACGGCTGTCGCGCCGGGTGACCGGACTGACGCTGGCGGCCTGTGTGGCCGGAAGGATCGTGGTGGGCGCCATGAAGCGGAGGAGCGCATGAGGAGCGGACGGCGGGGAGGCGGGCTGCTGGTCGCAGGGACCACGTCCGACGCGGGCAAGAGCGTCGTCACGGCGGGGATCTGCCGCTGGCTGGTCCGCAAGGGCGTGAAGGTGGCGCCGTTCAAGGGCCAGAACATGTCCCTGAACTCCTTCGTGACCAGGGAGGGCGCGGAGATCGGCCGGGCGCAGGCGATGCAGGCGCAGGCCGCGCGGGTGGAGCCGACGGCGCTGATGAACCCGGTGCTGCTCAAACCGGGCAGCGACCGCTCCAGCCAGGTCGTGCTGATGGGCAAGCCGGTGGGTGAGCTGAGCGCCCGCGGGTTCTTCGGGGGGTCTGGGCCCGCGGCGCAGCCGCAGTCAGGCGCAGTGGCCCCCGGGAAGAGGCTGCACGGAGGCCGGCAGAAGGAGCTCTTCGAGCCGGTCCTCGCCTGTCTGGAGGAGCTGCGGGGCAGCTATGACGCCGTGATCTGCGAAGGGGCGGGCAGTCCGGCCGAGATCAACCTGCGGCGCACGGACATCGTGAACATGGGCATCGCGCGGGCCGCGCGGCTGCCCGTGCTGGTGGTCGGCGACATCGACCGGGGCGGGGTGTTCGCCCAGTTCTTCGGGACGACGGCGCTGCTCGCCCCCGAGGACCAGGAGCTGATCGCGGGCTATCTCGTGAACAAGTTCCGGGGCGATGTGACCCTGCTGGAGCCCGGCCTCGACATGCTGTACGACCTGACCGGACGCCGGACGTTCGGTGTGCTGCCGTACGCGCACGGTCTCGGCATCGACGAGGAGGACGGCCTTCGGGTGTCTCTGCGGGGTGCGGTCCGGGAGTCGGTCGTGGCGCCCCCGGTCGGCGCGGACGTGCTGCGGGTGGCCGTGTGTGCCGTACCGCTGATGTCGAACTTCACGGACGTGGACGCGCTGGCGGCCGAACCGGGCGTGGTGGTGCGGTTCGTGGACCGCGCGGAGGAGCTGGTCGACGCGGACCTGGTGGTGGTGCCGGGGACGCGCGGGACGGTCAGGGCGCTGGCGTGGCTGCGGGAGCGGGGCCTGGCCGACGCGCTGGCGAGGCGGGCGGCGGAGGGCCGGCCGGTGCTCGGCATCTGCGGCGGCTTCCAGGCCCTCGGCGCACACATCGAGGACGAGGTCGAGTCGAAGGCGGGTGCCGTGGACGGGCTCGGGCTGCTGCCCGTACGAGTCCGGTTCGCGCCCGAGAAGACCCTGGCCCGGCCGGTCGGCGAGGCCCTCGGCGAGCGGGTGGAGGGGTACGAGATCCACCACGGCGTCGCCGAGGTCCTGGGCGGAGAGCCGTTCCTGGACGGCTGCCGGGTCGGCTCGGTCTGGGGCACGCACTGGCACGGCTCGCTGGAGAGCGACGGCTTCCGCCGCGCGTTCCTGCGCGAGGTCGCGGCGGCGGCCGGGCGGCGTTTCGTACCCGCGCCGGACACGAGCTTCGGCACCCTGCGCGAGGAGCAGCTGGACCGCCTCGGCGATCTGATCGAGGAACACGCGGACACGGACGCGCTGCTGCGCCTGATCGAGAACGGCCCGCTGCCCGGGCTGCCGTTCATCCCGCCGGGCGCGCCGTGAGCGCGCCCGGCGACCGTCAGCGACCTGACCTTGAAGGAGTGACTGCCCGATGAGCACCCGGTATCCGTTCACCGCCGTCGTCGGCATGGACGACCTGCGGCTGGCGTTGCTGTTGAACGCCGTCAGCCCGGCGGTGGGCGGTGTCCTCGTACGCGGCGAGAAGGGCACCGCCAAGAGCACGGCCGTCCGCGCTCTCGCGGACCTGCTGCCCGAGGTACCGGTCGTGGCGGGCTGTCGGTTCAGCTGCGATCCGGTCTCCCCCGACCCGGGCTGCCCCGACGGGCCGCACGAGGCCGCGCCGGGCTCCGCGCGTCCGGCGCGGATGGTGGAACTGCCCGTCGGCGCCTCCGAGGACCGGCTCGTGGGCGCACTGGACATCGAACGCGCCCTCGCGGAGGGCGTGAAGGCGTTCGAGCCGGGGCTCCTCGCGGACGCCCACCGCGGGATCCTCTACGTCGACGAGGTCAACCTCCTCCACGACCATCTGATCGACCTGCTGCTCGACGCCGCCGCGATGGGCTCTTCGTACGTCGAGCGTGAGGGCGTCTCCGTACGGCACGCGGCCCGCTTCCTGCTCGTCGGCACGATGAACCCCGAAGAGGGCGAACTGCGGCCGCAGTTGCTGGACCGGTTCGGACTGACCGTCGAGGTCGCGGCCTCGCGCGAGCCCGAGCAGCGGGTCGAGGTGGTCCGCCGCCGGCTCGCGTTCGACGACGACCCGGCCGCCTTCGCCGCCCGCTGGGCGGGCGAGGAGAGCGCGCTGCGGGACCGGATCGCGGCCGCGCGGGCCCTTCTGCCGCAGGTGACGCTCGGGGACGCGGCCCTCCTCCAGATCGCGGCGACCTGCGCCGCGTTCGAGGTGGACGGCATGCGCGCCGACATCGTCATGGCCCGCACGGCGACCGCGCTCGCCGCTTGGGCTGGGCGGACGGACGTCACCTCCGACGACGTACGGCAGGCGGCGCTGCTCGCCCTCCCCCACCGCAGGCGCCGCAACCCCTTCGACGCGCCCGGTCTCGACGAGGACAAGCTCGACGAGACCCTGGAGCGGTTCAAGGGCGAAGACCCGGACCCCGACCCCGACCCTGGTGACGGCGGCCCCGGTGGTGGCGGGGGCGGCGGGGGCGTGCCTCCGCAGGGCGGCGGTCCCGACGGCGCTCCGGAGGACGCCGGGCCGGACGAGGCCCCGGCGGAGTCCCCGGACCCGGCGCCCGCGCCCTCGCGGGGAGGCCCCGGCGCCGGTGAGCGCGCCGCCGTCAAGGCCGCCGAGCCCTTCCGTACGAAGATGCTCAGTGTGCCCGGACTCGGCGAGGGCGCGGCCGGGCGCCGCTCCCGGGCCCGTACCGAGCACGGCAGGACGACCGGTGCCGTACGGCCGCGCGGTGCGCTGACCAAGCTGCATCTGGCGGCGACCGTGCACGCCGCCGCCCCGCACCAGAAGGCGCGCGGGCGTTCGGGCCCCGGCCTGGTGGTGCGGCGGGACGATCTGCGGCAGGCGACCCGTGAGGGCCGTGAGGGCAATCTGGTGCTCTTCGCCGTGGACGCGTCGGGTTCGATGGCGGCCCGGCAGCGGATGAGCGCCGTCAAGGGAGCCGTACTCTCCCTCCTCCTCGACGCCTACCAGCGGCGGGACAAGGTCGGCCTGGTCACCTTCCGGGGCCGCGACGCCGAGGTCGCGCTGCCGCCGACCTCTTCGGTGGACGCGGCGGCGGCCCGGCTCGAACAGCTTCCGACGGGCGGGCGTACGCCACTGTCGGCCGGGCTGCTCAAAGCCCATGACGTGCTCCGCGTGGAGCGGTTGCGGGACCCCTCGCGCCGCCCCCTGCTCGTCGTCGTGACCGACGGCCGGGCGACCGGCGGCGGCGCCGATCCGGTGGCGCTCGCCGCCCGTGCCGCGCGGCTGCACGCCGCCGACGGCACGGCGGCCGTCGTGGTGGACTGCGAGAGCGGGCCCGTGCGGCTCGGGCTCGCCGGGGACCTCGCCCGTGAACTGGGCGGTACGGCCGTGACCTTGGACGAGCTGCGCGCCGACTCGATCGCCGGGCTGGTCCGAGACGTACAGGCAGCAGGACAGACAACGAGGAGGGCCGCGTAATGCCGCAGGGACAGCCGACCGTCGTACCCGACGACGGACTCACCACCCGTCAGCGCCGCAACCGTGCGTTGGTGATGGTGCACACCGGTGTCGGCAAGGGGAAGTCGACCGCCGCCTTCGGCATGGCGCTGCGCGCCTGGAACCAGGGCTGGCCGATCGGAGTGTTCCAGTTCGTCAAGTCCGCCAAGTGGAAGGTCGGCGAGGAGAACGCCCTCAAGGCGCTCGGTGAGACCGGCAAGGGCGGGACCGTCACCTGGAACAAGATGGGCGAGGGCTGGTCCTGGATCCAGCGCGAGGTCGCCGAGGGCGAGCAGTCGCACGAGGACAAGGCGCGCGAGGGCTGGGAGCAGGTCAAGCGGGACCTCGCCGAGGAGAAGTACAAGTTCTACGTCCTCGACGAGTTCGCCTATCTGCTGCACTGGGGCTGGATCGACACCAAGGAGGTCGTGGAGGTGCTGCGCGACCGTCCCGGGCACCAGCATGTCGTCATCACCGGCCGCAACGCGCCGCGGGAACTGGTCGACTTCGCGGATCTCGTCACCGACATGTCGAAGGTGAAGCATCCGATGGACGCCGGTCAGAAGGGCCAGCGGGGCATCGAGTGGTAGCACGTCTCGTCATCGCCGCGCCGTCCTCCGGCGCGGGCAAGACCACGGTCGCGACCGGGCTCATGGCCGCGTTCGCCGGCCGTGGCCTGGCTGTCTCCCCGCACAAGGTCGGCCCGGACTACATCGACCCCGGCTACCACGCGCTGGCCACCGGGCGTCCCGGCCGGAACCTCGACGCGTACATGTGCGGTACGGGGATGATCGCGCCGCTCTTCGCGCACGGGTCGCGCGGCTGCGACCTCGCGGTCGTCGAGGGCGTCATGGGCCTGTACGACGGCGCCGCCGACCAGGGCGAGCTGGCCTCCACCGCGCAGGTCGCGAAGCTGCTGAAGGCGCCGGTGGTGCTCGTCGTGGACGCCTCGTCGCAGTCGCGGTCGGTGGCGGCGCTGGTGCACGGGTTCGCTTCGTGGGACCCGGAGGTGCGGATCGGCGGGGTGATCCTGAACAAGGTCGCGACCGACCGGCACGAGCATCTGCTGCGGGAGGCGCTCGGGGAGTCCGGGGTGCCGGTGCTCGGGGTGCTGCGGAGGGCGCCCGCCGTGGCGACGCCCTCGCGGCATCTGGGGCTGGTGCCGGTGGCCGAGCGGCAGGCGGCGGCGGTGGAAGCGGTGGCGGCGCAGGCGGAGCAGGTGCGGGCCGGTTGCGACCTGGAGGCGCTTTTGGCGTTGGCGCGGTCGGCGCCGGAGCTTCACGCCGAGGCGTGGGATCCTGCCGTCGCGGGGCGGCCGACCGCCGGTGAAACGGGTGACCACCCTTGTCCTCCCCGTAGGACTTCGTCCTGGGGGGACCTCCACGCGGAACGCATGCCCACGACAAGGCCGGTGGTCGCCGTCGCCGGTGGGGCCGCTTTCACGTTCTCGTACGCCGAGCATGCCGAACTGCTCGCCGCCGCCGGGGCGGACGTGGTCACGTTTGATCCGTTGCGGGATGAGGAGCTGCCTCCGGGGACCTCGGGGCTCGTCATCGGCGGCGGATTTCCCGAGATGTACGGCTCCGAGCTGTCCGCCAACGAGCCGCTGCGCAAGGCCGTCGCCGAGCTGGCCCGGTCCGGGGCGCCCGTCGCCGCCGAGTGCGCGGGGCTGCTGTATCTCGCGCGCTCGCTCGACGGGACGCCGATGTGCGGGGTGCTCGACGCGGACGCGCGGATGTCGTCACGCCTGACGCTCGGGTACCGGGACGCCGTCGCCGTCAGCGACAGTTCCCTGGCCGCGGCCGGCACGCGGATGCGCGGGCACGAGTTCCACCGGACCGTGATCGAGCCGGGTGCGGGCGCGGCGGCGGCCTGGGGGCTGCGGCAGCCGGAGCGGCGCATGGAGGGGTTCGTGCAGCAGGGGGTGCACGCGAGTTATGTGCACACTCACTGGGCCGGTGCGCCCGAGGCGGCCGTGCGGTTCGTCGGCCACTGCGTGAACGGGCCCGCGGCGTGAGTTCAGCCGGTGACGCCCACCACGAGCCAGATGAAGGCCACGCCCGCCGCCGTGCAGAGCAGCGTGGAGCGGGCGGGGTGTTCGTGGTGGGCCTCGGGCAGGATCTCGGCCGCCGCGAGGTAGAGCAGTGCGCCGCCGAAGAATCCGAGATAGCTGCCGAGGAGTTCCTCCGGAAGGGTGAACAGCAGCGTGGACGCGGCGCCGACGATCGGCGCGAGCGCGTCTGCGACGAGCATCAGGACCGCCTTGCGGCGGGCGTTCCCGTACAGGCTGGTGATCGTGTACGTGTTGAACCCGTCGGCGAAGTCGTGGGCGACGACCGCGAGCGCGACGCTGGCGCCCATGCCCCCGCCGACCTGGAAGGCCGCACCGAGCGCGATGCCGTCCATGAGGCTGTGGGCGACCATGGCGGCGGCCGCGGTGAGTCCCACCTGCGGCACTCGTTCGTCGGCGCCGACCCCGTGCGCCGCCTGACGGACGGCCAGCAGCCGCTCCACGGCGTGGGCGAAGAGGAAGCCGCCGACGAAGAGGAGCAGCGCCTGCGGCACACCGAGGACATCGTTCCCGGCGGCCTCCAGGGCCTCCGGCAGGAGGTCGAGTCCGACCACGCCGAGCATCAGTCCGCCGGCGAGGCCGAGGACCAGGTGGCGGCGGTCGGTGACGCGTCCGGCCGTCCATCCGCCGAACAGCGTCATCAGGAACGCGCCGAGCGCGACGAGAACGGCCATGCGCCCTTGCTATCGGATCACGCGTCTTCCGCGCACGTCGGACGCGGTGCGGATGTCGTCGTGGCGGGCGTGGGGGCCCGTTCGGGCGTGTCGGTGGACGAGGTGGCCGGCCTGGTGGGGCGGACCCTGGCGGAGGCGGGTCTGACGGTCGCGGATGTGGTGGCGCTGGCCACGCTGGACGCGCGGGCCGGGGAGCCGGGGATCGTGGGGACGGCGGAGCGCTGGGGGGTGCCTGTGCGGGCGTTCGGGTCCGACGTGCTGGCTTCCGTGCCCGTACCGCATCCGTCGTCGGTGTCACTGGCGGCGACGGGAACGGCTTCCGTGGCGGAGGCGGCGGCGCTCGCGGGCGCGACGGCTCTGGCGGGGACGGGCGAAGGGGCCGAACTTCTCGTACAGAAACGGAAATCGGGCGGCGTTACGTGCGCGATCGCCCGTTCTCTCCCGTTTGTGACGAACGAAGAGTCCACCACCGCACGGTTGTTGCCCCAGGGACACGGGTACACCGCTGGGAAGGCGGCGTTCGACCCGGTCCCCGAGCTCCGTACACCCCCCATTCATCACCCGACGGCGGCCATGTATACGCATACGCACTCCGATGCCCATGATCTGCGTCATCACGGTGACGCCGAGATACGGGACGAGAAGTTGATCGACCTCGCGGTCAATGTCCGTACGAACACGCCGCCGGAGTGGTTGCGGGAGCGGATCGCGGCCTCGCTGACGAGTCTCGCGCTCTACCCCGACGGGCGGGCCGCGCGCGCGGCGGTCGCCGAGCGGCACGATCTGGCGCCGCGACGGGTGCTGCTCACGGCCGGTGCGGCGGAGGCGTTCGTGCTGCTCGCGCGGGCGCTGCCGGTACGGCGGCCGGTCGTGGTGCATCCGCAGTTCACCGAGCCGGAGGCGGCGCTGCGTGACGCCGGGCACGAGGTGGGCCGGGTGCTGCTGCGCGAGGAGGACGGGTTCCGGCTCGATCCGGCGATGGTGCCGGAGGAGGCGGATCTGGTGGTGATCGGGAACCCGACGAATCCGACGTCCGTGCTGCATCCGGCGGAGACCATCGCCTCGCTGGCGCGGCCGGGCCGGACGCTGGTGGTGGACGAGGCGTTCCTGGACGCGGTGCCGGGCGAGCGGGAGGCGCTGGCCGGGCGGACGGACGTGCCGGGCCTGGTGGTGCTGCGGAGCCTGACGAAGACCTGGGGGCTGGCGGGGCTGCGGATCGGTTACGTCCTCGCCGAGCCGGAGACGATCGCCGCACTCGAGCGGGCGCAGCCGCTGTGGCCGGTGTCGACACCGGCGCTGGTGGCGGCGGAGGCGTGCATGTCGCGGCCGGCGCTGGCGGAGGCGGAGCACGCGGCGCACCGGATCGGCGTGGAGCGGGCGCATCTGCTCGCCGGGCTCGCGGAGTTCGACGAGGTCCGGGCGGTGTCGGCGGCGGAGGGGCCGTTCGTGCTGATCCGGATCGAGCGCGCGGACGCGGTACGGGAGCGGCTGCGGGCGCTGGGGTTCGCGGTGCGTCGGGGCGACACGTTCCCGGGTCTGGACCGGCACTGGCTGCGCCTGGCGGTCCGCGACCGGACGACGACGAACTGCTTCCTGCAGGCCTTGGACCAGGCGCTGCTGATCGAGGGTTAGGGCCTGTCGGGGCAGGCTGAGGGTCGGCCGACGGATCGGGGCCTCGGGCGCGCTCCCGAGGGTCGGCCGGCGGATCGGGGCCGGAAGGCTCCGGGAGCGCGTGTGCGGGGAGGGCGGCGTCGTCAGCACCGCCCTCCCGCTTCCCCTTCCCTCTTCCCCTGAGGCCCCCCTCGGGCCGGTCAGCCGCGGGCGCGGCTTCGCGCCATCATGAGGGCGCCGCCACCGACGCCGAGCAGGAGGGCGGCGCCTCCCGCGAGGTACGGGGTCGTCGAGCTGCCGCCGGTCTCGGCGAGGTTCTGGTCGGTCGGGTTCGAGCCGCCGTTCTGGGTCTCGACTCCGCCGCCGTCCGTGGGCCGGGTGGAGGGCTCCTTCGAGGGCTGGTCGGTCGGTCGGTCCGTGGGCTCGTCGGTGGGCTTCTGCGTGGGCCGGGTGCCCTTCGGAGTCTCGCAGGTCGCCTCGGCGAGGGTCACCACGCCGGTCACCTTCGCCACGTTCAGGTCGAGCGGGTTGACGGCGATCTTCAGTTCGAGGGCGGTGGCCGCCGCGGTGCGCGAGGTCGTGGCGGTCCGCGACAGGTCCAGGGTGACCTCGCCGACGCCGGGTGCGGTGACCTTGGTCCGCCCACCGGAGGAGAGCGTGGTCTTCTTGCCGAGGACCGTCACATGGCCGAGCACGTTGGACTCGGCGACGGGTCGCTCGCCTGCCTCGCAGACCGCCTTGGACGTGACCTTCTGCACCTCGATCAGCGGGAGCGCCGGAAGTCCGGGGACGTGGACCCGCGCCTTGGCGAGGTGGGTGTGGCCCTCGGCCCTGTTCCGGTCCACGGTCGCGCGGGCGGTCGCCACGTCGGCGCGCAGGACGTTGACCGGCCTGCCCTGCTCCACGCCGTCCAGCGTTACGGTGAGCGCCGTCTTGTCCGCGTCGGCCGGTGCCTCGACCTCGTTGAGGGAGGCCCTCAGGGGCACGTGCACGGCGTTGAGCAGGGAGACGTCGAGGCCGGTCCGCAGGACGGCGGCGGTGGCGCGTCCTTCGCCGCCCGTGGCGTGCGCCGCGGGAGCCGCGAGGACCACGGGTCCGACGGCCAGCGCGACGACGGTCGCGGCGGCGGCGGTACGGCGTACGGGCATGCGGAAGGTGTTGCTGTTCAAGGTGGTGGAACCCCCACGAGAGACATGGCGTCGCCGTCCGCTCACCACGGGGACATGTGGCCGGTGCGGAGTCGACGACTCGAGACACCGGAATCTTTACGCACGGAGAGTGAACTGGCGGATACCCGAGGTGAGTTCACTCGAAAGGAGGGTTTCCGCGTGCGCATTCGATTTTTTCGACACAAGCGTTCCCGTGAGCCTCGCGTGTTGCGCCCCATACGGGCGGGCGCGGCGCGCACGGGAAGTAGATCAACGAGGCGCGGCGATGCGAGGTAACGGACCGTCAACCCGGCGCCCCGGCGGGGTGGGCCGGGTGGCGCGCCGGTACCCCAGGGAGCGGCAGCGCCCCTTGGGTGGCGCGAGCGCGTTGCGCGCGCGCCCCCACCGCGGTCCCGTCCACCGAGGTCCTGTAGTAATTTAGGCCAGCCTAACCTAAGAAATAGTGGATGAGATCGGGGTCGGAGTGAGCATCGAGGTCTTTCGGGACAAGTGGGGCGTCCCGCATCTGCGCGCCGCCGACCCGAGCGAACTCTCCCACGCGCAGGGGCGGGTGACCGCGCGGGACCGGGCCTGGCAGCTGGAGGTCGAGCGGCACCGGGCGCAGGGGACCACGGCGGCGTTCCTCGGGGCGGCCGAGGTGGGCTGGGACACCTTCGCCCGCCAGGCACGGCTGGCCGACACCGCGCGCCGCTGCTTCGACCGGCTCGACCGCGAGGACGAGGCGACGGCGCGGTGGGTACGGGCGTACGTGGACGGGGTCAACGAGGGCCTGGCGGAAGGGGCCCGGCGGGCGCCCGAGTTCGCGGCGACGGGGCTCGTTCCGGGCCGCTGGGAGCCGTGGACGCCGCTGGCCGTCTGGCTGTCCACGCACATCCTGTTCGCGGGCTTCCCGACGAAGCTGTGGCGCGAGGAGGTCGCGCGGCGGCTCGGTGAGGAGTGGACGGAGCTGTTCGCCACGGACGGGCCCGGAACGGCGGGCTCCAACGGCTGGGTGGTCTCCGGAGACCGCACCGCGAGCGGGTCCCCCATCGTGGCGGGTGACCCGCACCGCTTCATCGAGGCGCCCGGGGTCTATCAGCAGATCCGGCTCGCGTGCCCGGAGTACGACGTGGTCGGCCTCGCCGTCCCGGGCGTGCCCGGCCTCGCCCACTTCGGCCACACGGGCGGGGTGGCGTGGGCGATCACCAACGCGATGGCGGACTACCAGGACCTCTACCGTGAACGCCTGCGCCGGACCGCCGACGGCGGCGTGGAGGCCCTCGGCCCGGACGGCTGGCACCCGGCGTCGGTCCACACCGAGACGGTGGAGGTGGCGGACGCCGAGCCGGTCGAGATCGAGGTCATCGAGACGGCCCGGGGGCCGGTGATCATCACGGACGTGACCGGGGGGTTCGGCGGGCTGGGCTCGCGCGGGGACGCGGCCGCGGATGCGGATGCGGATGCGGATGCGGATGCGGATGCTTCGGGAGGGTCCGAGGGGCCGGGAGCACCCGGGAACACGGACGCCGCTTCCGGGGAGCCGGGAGCACCCGGGAACACGGACGCCGCTTCCGGAGGGCCGGGAGCACCCGGGAACACGGACGCCGCGTCCGGGGAGCCGGGAGCACCCGGGAACACGGACGCCGCTTCCGGAGGGCCGGGAGCACCCGGGAACACGGACGCCGCGTCCGGGGAGCCGGGGTCACCCGGGGCGCCCGGCACCGGACCGGGTCCGGCGGGCGACGGGCATGCCGGTGCGGGCGGGGACGCGGACGCCGTCACGGCCGGGCACGGCCTCGCCGCGGAGGGCGGGGCAAGCGCAGGCACAGGCACAGGCACAGGCACAGGCACAGGCGAGGGTGCCGTCACCGCCGGTCACCCCATCGCCGCGCAGCCAGGCACAGGCGCGGACCTGGGTGCCGACCCGGGCGCCGGCCCTGGCGCCGGCCCTGGGGCCGGTTCCGGGGCCGGGCGCTCCTGGGAGGGGATCAGTCTGCGGTATCCGCCTCGGGTGACCGGTGAGCTCGGCTTCCGGGTGCTGCCCGAGCTGCTCGCCTCGCGGACCGTCGCGGACGTGGACCGCGCCGTCGACGGATGGGTCGAGCCCGTCAACGTCGTTCAGGCCGCCGACACCACCGGTGGGCTTCTGCACCGGGTCGCGGGGCATGTGCCCGTCCGCGACCGCGCCAACTCCCTGCGGGTGGTGCCCGCCTGGGAAGCCGGCCACGCGTGGCGCGACCGATCCGCCCCGATGCCGCGGGCCGACGTCGACGGCCACGCCGTCATGGCCAACGCCCGTGGCCTGGCGGCCCCGCTCGGCGTGGAGTTCGCGCCGCCGCACCGGGCGGCCCGGATCGACGCGCTGCTCGCGGAGTCCACGAACTGGACCCCCGAGGCGATGGTCTCGGTCCACACCGACACCGACAACCCCTCGGCGGCACGCCTGCTCGCGGCGATCCGCGCCACCGCCGCGACCGACGATGAGCCGGGTACGGCGCCCGGCGTCGCCACGAGGACCGGCATCCCCGTGGCGCCGCAGGAGGCCGAGCCGGTGGCACCGGCACGCTCCGGCGCCGAGTCCGAGGCTCCGGGGCGGGTCGGTCCGGCCGATCCCGGCACCGCGTCCGAGGCCCCAGCAGGGGCCGGCCCGGCCGATCCCGGCACAGCGACGGCGGCAACCGGCTCGGCCGCCCCCGGCACCGCGGAGGCCGCCGGCCCCCTCGCGGGGCGCCACACGCGGGCGCTGTCCCCCGAGGCGTCCCACGTGCGGGCCCGTCTGCTCGCGTGGGATCGGCGGATGGAGAGCGGCAGCCGCGACGCCGGGCTGTACGCCGCCGTGCGCGGGGCCGTCGTGCGGCGGATCGCCGCGCACCCCTCCTTCGAGGCCCTGCGCGAGCCGGCACCGTACCCCGCCCTGTTCCAGCCGTGGCTCGCGCTCGGCCCCCGGGTGGCGTTCGCACTGGAGACGCTGCTCGTCTCCGGACCCGTACCGGCCGGGGACGTCGCGGAGATCGTCCGGGAAGCGCTCGAAGAGGTCGCCGCCGGGGAGGAGCCCGCGGCCTGGGGCGTGACGCACCGCCTCGCTCCCTGGCAGGCGCTGCCCGACCCGGACGACGCCCAGTGGCCCGGCCTCGGCGGGGACCACGACTGCGTGCTGTCCACGTCCAGCGTGCCCGGGTTCACCGACCGCAGCGCCCGTGCCTCGGCCGCCCGCTACGTCTGGGACCTCGCCGACCGCGACAACAGCCTCTGGGTCGTGCCGTTCGGCGCCTCCGGCGTCGACGGCGACGCCCACCACCGTGACCAACTCCCGCTGTGGCTGCGGGGCGAACTCGCCCCCGTCACCACCGACTGGCACCACCTCACCAAGGAGCTCCCCCATGACGACCACTGAGCCCGTCCACATCCAGACCGTCGAGGGCTTCGGCACCGTCACGATCGACCGCATCGACCCCGACCGCGACGCCGCCCTCCTCCACGGCTGGGTCAACGAGGACCGGGCCCGGTTCTGGGGCATGGGCGGGACGACCGTCGAGCAGGTGCGGGACGTGTACGCGCACCTGGACTCCCTCACCACGCACCACGGCTTCCTCGCCCGGCGGGCCGGCGAGCCGGTCGCCCTCTTCCAGACGTACGACCCGGAGGCCGACCGGGTCGGCGAGTGCTACGACGTGCTGCCCGGCGACATCGGCGTCCATCTGCTGGTCGCGCCGGCCGCCGCGCCCGAGCGGGGCTTCTCCGCCGGGCTGCTCACCGCGCTGCTCGACTTCGCCCTGACCGGCCACACCCGTGTGGTCGCCGAGCCCGACGCCGCCAACGAGAAGGCGATCGCCCGGCTGGCGCGGGCCGGGTTCGAACTCGGCCCGGAGGTGGTGCTGCCGGAGGTGGACCTTCCCGAGGTCTTCATCCCGGAGAAGAAGGCCCGGCTGGCGTTCCTCTCCCGCTGACGCCGACCGCCGGAGGCCTCCGCCGAACACCCGGCGGACGGCCGGCCCAGCCGAACAGGTCGGCGGGCGGTCGGTGGCCGCCGGGCGATCGGACGACGCCCACCCGGCGGGCAGCCCGCCCCACCCGATACCCGCCCGCCGGCCCCCGCGACCGCCCGCGAGCCGCCCGTCTCAGCCGATCACCCGCCCGTTGACGATCACCCGCCGCGGCGCCGCCAGGACGCGGACGTCCGCGCGGGGGTCGTCGTCGTAGACGACCAGGTCCGCCGGGGCGCCCTCCTCCAGTGAGGGGCGGCCCAGCCAGGACCGCGCTCCCCAGGCGGTCGCCGACAGGGCCTCGATCGGCGGGATGCCGGCCTTGACCAGTTCCTCGACCTCCGCCGCGACCAGGCCGTGGGCCAGGGAGCCGCCCGCGTCCGTGCCGACGAAGACCGGGACGCCCGCGTCGTACGCAGAGCGGACGGTGTCGTACCGGCGCTCGTACAGCCGTCGCATATGCGCCGACCAGCGCGGGAACTTCTCCTCGCCACCGTCCGCGAGCCGCGGGAACGTCGCGATGTTGACGAGCGTCGGGACGATCGCGACGCCCCGCTCCGCGAAGAGCGGGATCGTCTCCTCGGTCAGGCCGGTGGCGTGCTCGATGCAGTCGATGCCCGCCTCCACCAGGTCCCGCAGCGAGTCCTCGGCGAAGCAGTGCGCCGTGACCCGCGCCCCCAGGCGGTGCGCCTCCGCGATCGCCGCCTCGACCTCGGCGCGCGGCCAGCACGCGGTGAGGTCGCCTTCCTCGCGGTCGATCCAGTCGCCGACGAGCTTGACCCAGCCGTCACCGCGCCGGGCCTCCCGGCCGACGTACGCCACCAGGTCGGACGGCTCGATCTCATGGGCGTAGTTGCGGATGTAGCGGCGGGTGCGGGCGATGTGGCGGCCCGCGCGAATGATCTTCGGAAGGTCCTCGCGTGCGTCGATCCAGCGCGTGTCGGAGGGCGAACCGGCATCGCGGATCAGGAGCGTGCCCGCGTCGCGATCCGTCAGCGCCTGCTTCTCGCTCGTGGCGTCGTCGACGGGGCCGTGCTGGTCCAGCCCGACGTGGCAGTGCGCGTCGACGAGGCCGGGCAGGGCCCAGCCGGTCACGGTCAGCACGTCGTCCGGTCGCGCCGGCGGACGCTCGAAGGTGATCCGGCCGTCGACGGCCCACAGTTCGTCCCGTACGTCCTCCGGGCCGACGAGCACCCGCCCCTTCACATGCAGCACCACGTGATCGCTCATGCCTGCACTGTACGAGGGGCCGGCGAGCCGCCGGGAGTCGCGCCCGTCACTCGTCGACGGCGGCTCCGTACCGGGGATCCAGGGGCCGTGCCACCGAGCGTCGGGGCCCCTCTCGGTACCCTGGGCCGAAGCCGCTCGGCGGCTTCACCGTGAGCGCCGGCGACAGCTCCACCTGCCAGGCCGCACCCGCTCCACCTGCACCGAACCGAGTCGAAGAAGGCACCGCCGTGACCGTGACACACCCGCTTCTGGACCTGGCCCCGCTGACCGCCGCGCACTTCGCGTCCATCGAGCGGCGGGTCGCCGCGCTGCTCTCCACCGAGCAGGACGTGGTGATCACCCAGGGCGAGGCGCTGCTGCCCCTGGAGGGCTGCATCCGCAGCGGGGCGCGGCCGGGTTCGACCGCGCTGAACATCGTCACCGGCCCGTACGGGCAGACCTTCGGCGACTGGCTGCGCGACTGCGGGGCGACCGTCGTGGACCTGACGGTCCCCTTCCACACGGCCGTGACGGCCGCGCAGGTGGAGCGGGCGCTCGCCGAGCACCCCGAGATCGATTTCGTGTCGCTGGTGCACGCCGAGGCGGCGACCGGCAACACCAACCCGGTCGCGGAGATCGGCGAGGTCGTGCGGGCGCACGGCGCGCTGTTCTACCTCGACGCGGTGGCATCGATCGGCGCCGAGCCGGTGCTGCCCGACGCCTGGGGCGTCGACATGTGCATCATCGGCGCGCAGAAGGCGATGGGCGGCCCGGCCGGTGTCTCGGCGGTCTCGGTCAGCGAGCGCGCCTGGGAGCGGTTCGCCGCGAACCCTCGGGCGCCGCGCCGCTCGTACCTCTCCCTCCTGGACTGGAAGGAGCGGTGGATCGACGGCGGCCGCAAGGCGCTGCTGCACGCTCCGGCGCAGCTGGAGATGCTGTCCCTGGAGGCGTGCCTGGAGCGGATCGAGGCCGAGGGCCTGGACGTGCTGATGGCCCGGCACGCCGCGGCGGCGGCCGCGACCCGCGCGGGCGCGCTGGCCCTGGGCGGCGGGCTCGAGCCGTACGTGTACGAGGCGAGGGACGCGGCCCCGGTCGCGACGACACTGCGTTCCCCGGCGGGTGTGGACGCCTCCGAGCTGGTGGCGAAGGCGCTGGCCGCGGACCCGTCGCTGCCGCTGATCGCGGGCGGCGGGGCGCTGTCGAAGGAGATGATCCGGGTCAACCACTACGGCGCGGACGCGACTCCGGACGCGGTGCGGTCCTCCCTCGCGGCCCTGGGCACGGCGCTCGCCGAGACGGGCCGGCCGGTCGACGTGGAGGGCGCGCGTCGCGCGGTCACGGAGATGCTGGGGTAGCCCCCGCCAAACCCCGCCGGGCACCGCCACGGCACGCCACGCCCCTTCGGGACAGTCCACGAAATGCCGCGACCGCAGCACCGGTCGCGGCATTTCACATTTCCGGTATCGAAATAAGAAAGACATTCTCCGAGCAAATTCCCTTGTCTTCTCCTGGCCTCTTCTGCCCCGTTTCCCAGATCGCAAACACCAAGGTTTCGTCAGCGTTTCACCGCGCTCTCGACCTTGTGACCGACTCCACATCGCGTCCGATTTGCCTGGGTATTTACGGGCAAAACCACCGCGCTTCGCGCTCGCGCGAATAACATGTACCGACGCGCCTGCACACCCCTCAGGCACATGCAATTCAGAATTTCGCTCGGTAAATTCCCTCCCCATGACCGCCGCACAAGCAGCCATGACCGTAGAAAGCCCACGAGTGGAGGACGGAGCCGCGATCTGGCGTATCGCCCGCGATTCCGAGGTACTGGACCTGAACTCCTCGTACAGCTATCTGCTGTGGTGTCGCGACTTCGCCGCCACGTCACTGGTCGCACGCGACGCCGACGGGGAGCCGATCGCCTTCGTCACCGGATATCTGCGGCCCGACCGCCCCGGCACCCTCGTCGTCTGGCAGATCGCCGTCGACGACGCGCACCAGGGGCGGGGCCTGGCCGGGGTGCTCCTGGACGCGCTGACCGTGCGGACGACCCCGGACGCCGTCGAGACGACCGTCACGCCGGACAACACGGCCTCGGACCGGCTGTTCACCGCCTACGCCCGGCGCCACGGGCTCCACCTGGAGCGCGAGGTCCTCTTCGACGGGAACCTGTTCCCCGACGGCGCCGGCCACCAGCCCGAAGTCCTGTACCGCATCGGACCCTTCCAGCCCACAGGAGAATCGCTGTGACCATCGCCCCGCCCGCCCTGAGCGTCTTCGAGACCCTGGAGTCGGAGGTGCGCAGCTACTGCCGCGGCTGGCCCACCGTCTTCGACCGCGCCCAGGGCGCCCGCCTCGTCGACGAGAACGGCCGCGACTACCTCGACTTCTTCGCCGGCGCCGGTTCACTCAATTACGGCCACAACAATCCCGTACTGAAACGCGCCCTGATCGACTATCTGGAACGCGACGGCATCACCCACGGTCTCGACATGGCGACCACCGCCAAGCGCAGCTTCCTGGAGACCTTCCAGGAAGTCGTCCTCGAGCCGCGCTCGCTGCCGTACAAGGTGATGTTCCCGGGGCCGACCGGCACCAACGCGGTGGAGGCCGCGCTGAAACTGGCCCGGAAGGTGAAGGGCCGCGAATCCGTGGTCTCCTTCACCAACGCCTTCCACGGAATGTCGCTCGGTTCGCTCGCCGTCACCGGCAACGCCTTCAAGCGGGCCGGCGCCGGCATCCCGCTGGTGCACGGCACTCCGATGCCGTTCGACCAGTACCTCGACGGGCAGCTCCCGGACTTCCTGTGGTTCGAGCGGCTGCTCGACGACCAGGGCTCGGGGCTCAACAAGCCCGCCGCCGTGATCGTGGAGACGGTCCAGGGCGAGGGCGGCATCAACGTCGCCAGGAACGAGTGGCTGCGGGCGCTCGCCGACCTGTGCAAGCGCCAGGACATGCTGCTGATCGTCGACGACATCCAGATGGGCTGCGGGCGTACCGGCGCGTTCTTCTCCTTCGAGGAGGCCGGCATCACCCCCGACATCGTCACGCTGTCGAAGTCGATCAGCGGATACGGCCTGCCCATGTCGCTCTGCCTGTTCCGGCCGGAGCTGGACGTGTGGGAGCCCGGCGAGCACAACGGCACGTTCCGCGGCAACAACCCGGCCTTCGTCACCGCCACCGCCGCGCTCGACGCCTACTGGGCCGACGGCCAGATGGAGAAGCAGACGCTGGCGCGCGGCGAGCAGGTCGAGCAGGCGCTCCTCGCCCTCTGCGAGGAGAACTCCGCCGACGGCGCCCACTACCGGGGCCGCGGCCTGGTCTGGGGCCTGGAGTTCGCGGACCGGACCCGGGCGGCGAAGGTCTGCGCCCGCGCCTTCGAGCTGGGTCTCCTTCTGGAGACGTCGGGCCCGGAGAGCCAGGTCGTGAAGATGCTGCCGCCGCTCACCGTCACGCCCGACGAGCTGGACGAGGGGCTGCGCACGCTGTCCCGCGCGGTCCACGAGACCGCCTGAACCACCCGTACACCCAAGGGAGTTGCACCACCGTGATCGTCCGATCGTTCAAGGACATCGAGAACACCGACCGCCATGTCAGGGCCAAGTCCGGCACCTGGGAGAGCAAGCGGATCGTCCTCGCCAAGGAGAAGGTCGGCTTCTCCCTCCACGAGACCGTGCTGTACGCGGGCACGGAGACGTCCATGTGGTACGCCAACCACATCGAGGCCGTCCTCTGTGTGGAGGGCGAGGCCGAGCTGACGAACGACGAGACCGGCGAGACGCACTGGATCGAGCCCGGCACGATGTACCTGCTCGACGGCCATGAGCGGCACACGATGCGCCCGAAGACCGACTTCCGGTGCGTCTGCGTCTTCAACCCGCCCGTCACCGGACGGGAGGACCACGACGAGAACGGGGTGTACCCCCTGCTCACGGAGGAGGCCTGAGCATGACCGACGTACTCACGAACAGCACGGACCTGACCGACCTCTACCCGACGCGTGGCACCTCCGAGGTGCTCACGCCCCGCCGGGACCCGGTGGTCTGGGGACCGGTCGGCCCGGACCTCGAGCCGTACGAACGGGACGGCTTCCTCGCCGAGCCGGACCTGCTCACCGACGCCGAAGTGGCCGTCTACAAGCAGGAGCTCGACCGGCTGATCGCCGATCCCGCCGTACGGGGCGACGAGCGCGCGATCATCGAACCGAAGTCCGGCTCCGTCCGCTCGGTCTTCGAGGTGCACCGGATCAGCGAGGTCTTCGCCCGCCTCGTACGGGACGAGCGAGTGGTGGGCCGGGCCCGCGAGATCCTCGGCTCGGACGTGTACGTCCACCAGTCGCGGATCAACGTGAAGCCGGGATTCGGCGCCTCCGGGTTCTACTGGCACTCGGACTTCGAGACCTGGCACGCCGAGGACGGGCTGCCGAGGATGCGGACCGTGTCCGTGTCGATCGCGCTGACCGAGAACCACGACACCAACGGCGGCCTGATGATCATGCCGGGATCGCACCGGACGTTCCTCGGCTGCGCGGGCGCCACCCCGAAGGACAACTACAAGCGCTCGCTCCAGATGCAGGACGCGGGCACCCCGTCCGACGAGGCGCTGACGAGCCTCGCGGACGCGCACGGCATCCGGCTGTTCACCGGCCGGGCGGGGTCGGCGACCTGGTTCGACTGCAACGCCATGCACGGCTCGGGCGACAACATCACGCCGTATCCGCGCAGCAACGTCTTCATCGTCTTCAACAGCGTGGAGAACGCGGCGGTGGAGCCGTTCGCCGCACCGGTGCGGCGGCCGGAGTTCATCGGGGCGAGGGACTTCACGCCGGTACGGTGACGGGCGCGGGCCCCTGACCGGCCCGCCCCGTCCCGGACACGCACCGGACACGCCCCCGAACATCAGGCCACGGCCTGGCGTCCGGGGGCGTCCGCGTGCCTTCCCCCGGCCGGCGTCAGCCGCCCAGGACCTCCAGGGCACGGTCCACGTCCGCCGTGCCGTTGTACAGGTGGAAGGAGGCGCGCAGGTTCCCCGCGCGGGCGGACATCAGGATGCCGGCCTCCCGGAGGGCGTCCTGGCGTTCGCCGAGGCCGGGGACCGCGACCACCGCGGAGACGTCCGCGACGGGCGCGTGCCCCAGGGCCGTGAGCCCGTCCCGGAAGCGGGCCGCGAGCGCCTTGTTGTGGCCCTGGATCCGCTCGATGCCGATCTCTTCGAGCAGTGCCAGCGAACGCGCGGCGCCGTGGTACGAGAGGAAGGCCGCCGGTTCGTCGAACCGCCGTGCGGAGCGGGCCAGTTCGCGGACCGGGCCGTAGCTGTTGACCCACATCTCCTCGCCCGTGACCCAGCCCGCGTGGATCGGCAGCAGGGAGTCCTGCGCCTCCTCCGTGACCGTGAGGAAGGACGCCCCGCGCGGGCAGAGCAGGAACTTGTAGCCGCCGGCCACGGTGTAGTCCCACTCCCCCGCCCGCAGCGGCAGCCACCCCGCCGACTGGGTGGCGTCGAGCAGCGTACGGGCCCCGTGCGCGGCCGCCGCCGCCCGTATCGCCGCCAGATCGGCCGTCCGGCCGTCCGCCGACTGCACACAGGAGAAGGCGACGAGCGCGGTCTCCGGCCGGACGGACTCCGCGAGCCGCTCCAGCGGCACGAAACGCGTCTTGAGGTCGCCGCGCACGGTGAAGGGGTTGATGACGGAGCTGAAGTCGCCCTCGGGGAAGAGGATCTCGGCCCCGGCCGGCATCGACTGGGCGATCATCCCGACATGGACCGAGACCGAGCTGCCGACGGCGACCCGGTCGGGGCGGACGCCGGCGAGCCGGGCGAAGCGGGCGCGGGCCTCGTCGACGATGTCGAAGCTCCCCGCGCCGTCGGGGCGGCCGGCCGCGGTCTCCTCGGCGAGGAGGGTGATCGCCTCGATGGTCCTGCGCGGCAGCAGCCCGCAGGCGGAGGTGTTCAGATAGGTCTGCTTCGGCGCGAACTCGGCGGTACCGAGGGGGTCCAAGGAATCCATGGCCCCAGCCTCGGTTCCCCTCGACCTCACGTCAACGACGCATGATCGAGGGGAGCCCCCGAACACCGCTCACACGTCGCAGGTGCCGTCGGCGTCACAGGCGGCGCCCGCGGCGGCGGCCCCGCCGACCGGCTGGAGGGCCCGGCCCTGCCACGCCTGCTCCAGGGCCTGGGTGAAGACCTCGGCGGGCTGGCCGCCGGAGATGCCGTAGCGGCGGTCGAGGACGAAGAACGGCACGCCGTTCGCGCCCAGCTCGGCCGCCTCGCGCTCGTCCGCCCGTACCTCGTCGGCGTACGCGCTGTCGTCGGCGAGCACCGAGCGGACCTCGGCCTCGTCCAGTCCGGCCTCGACGGCGAGGCCGACCAGCGTCTCGTTGTCGAAGACGGACCGCTCCTCGGCGAAGTTGGCGCGGTAGGCGAGGTCGAGCAGCTCGTTCTGCCGGCCGCGCGCCTTCGCCAGGTGCAGCAGCCGGTGGATGTCGAAGGTGTTGCCGTGGTCGCGGCCCTCGGTGCGGTACCCGAGCCCCTCGGAGTGCGCGTTGGAGGCGACGTGGGCCTCCATGGCACGGGCCTCGTCCAGGGTGCGGCCGTACTTGCGTGCGAGCATGTCGATCACCGGCGCCGTGTCGCCCTTGGGCCGGTTCGGGTCGAGCTCGAAGGAGCGGTGCACCACCTCGATCTCGTCGCGGTGGGCGAAGGCCGCGAGGCCCTTCTCGAAGCGGGCCTTGCCGATGTAGCACCACGGGCAGGCGATGTCGCTCCATATCTCGACGCGCATGTACGTACTTCTCTCCGGGGTCGGGGGGTGTTCCGCTGCGGAAACGTCGCGGCCCGCCGATTCATTCCGCCACGGGCGGCAGCGTGAGGCGGACCACGACGTGGGGTACCGGCGCGCCGGTCAGCGGGACGGTGCTTCGGGGGACGACCGGCGGCGGTACTGCCCCGGTGCCACGCCGTACTCACGCTTGAACGCCTTGGCGAAGGCGAACTCCGAGGAGTATCCCGCCCGTCCGGCCACCGTCCGCAACGGGGTGTCGTCCGTGCGCAGCAGCCGGCCCGCCGTCGTCATGCGCCACCAGGTCAGGTACGCGAGGGGCGGCCGGCCGACCAGGGTGGTGAACCGGCGGGCGAAGGCCGCGCGGGAGAGGCCCGCCCGGGTGCCGAGTTCCTCCACCGTCCACGGCCGGGCCGGGTCGGCGTGGATGGCCTGGAGCGCGGCGGCGACCGCCGGGTCGCTCAGGGCGGCCGACCAGCCGGTCGTACGGTCCGCGCGTTCCGTCAGCCACCAGGTGCGGATCAGGTGCACCAGCAGGACGTCGAGCAGCGAGGGCACGATCGCGTCCGAACCGGGCCTCGGATCGGCGAGTTCGGCGCCGAGCAGTTCGACGGCGGCACGCACCTCGGCGTGGCCGCCGCCGCGGCCGGTCCGGACGAGGAGGAACGGCGGCAGCTCGGCGAAGAGCGGATGGGCCCGGGCCCGGTTCACCTGGTAGGCGCCGCACAGCAGCAGGGTGTCCGCGGGGCCCGCGGGGCCGCGATGCGGCTCGGTCGGCCAGGAGCCGTCCGGGAGGGTGGCCGCCTCGACGAGAGGGGTGGCGGGGTCGTCCGCGAGGCCGTGCCGGGAGCCGTGCGCGAGCAGGACGACGTCGCCGGGTTCCAGCCGGACGGGCGGGGTGGCGTCGGGGTGCAGCAGCCAGGCCGAACCCTGGGTCAGCACATGGAATCCGGCGCCCTTGCTCGCCGGGAAGCGCCACCCCCAGGGGCCGGTCCGTACGGTGCGGGAGGAGTGCGGCCGCCCGGTGCGCATGGCCGCGACGGCATCGCTCAGTACGTCCATCCCCGCACCGTACCCGCGAGACGCCCGGACATGGAGGGGAGCCCATGGGACATGGTTCGTCTCTCCGCGGCTGCCTACGGTCGGTTCCATGACAACCGACATGACGACGAAGGCAGTGGTGTTCCACGAGCTCGGCGGCCCGGAGGTGCTCCGGGTCAAGAAGGTGGCGCTGCCCTCGCCCGGCCCGGGCGAGGTGCTGGTGCGGGTCGAGGCGATCGGTCTCAACCGCGCCGAGGCGCTCTTCCGCTCCGGCGCCTACTACTACCCGGCCACGCTCCCCGGCTCCCGGCTCGGCTACGAGGCGGCCGGCGTGGTCGAGCGCGTCGGCGAGGGCGTCACGGCGTACGCCCCCGGCGACCCGGTGACGGCCGCCGCCAACTTCGACTTCGGGGTGCACGGGGTCCACGCCGAGCGGGTCGTGCTGCCCGAGGAGTACCTGGTGGCCAGGCCGGAGGGGGTGGACGCCGTGACGGCGGCGGCGACCTGGCTGGCGTACACGACGGCGTACGGCGGCATGGTGGAGGCGGGCGGGCTGCGCCCCGGGGACCACGTGGTGATCACGGGCGCGTCCAGCGGGGTGGGGACGGCCGCGATCCGGACGGCGCTGCGCGTCGGGGCGGTCCCGATCGCCACGACCCGGGGCGAGACCAAACGGCGGCGGCTGCTCGACCTGGGCGCGGCGCGGGTGATCGCCACCGACGGCGAGGACCTGGTGGAGGAGGTAAGGCGGTTCACCGGCGGCCGGGGCGCGCGGGTGGTCTTCGACGCCGTCGGCGGGCCGGGCTTCGCCAAACTGGGCGGCGCCCTGGAGCCCGGCGGCACGGCGGTGCTGTACGGCTGGCTGGATCCGCGGCCGGCCGCCGTCCCCATGAACTGGCCTTTGACCGTGCGGGGTTACGCCAACGGCGCGGTGGTGCGCACGGCGGAGGGACGTCGGCGCATGGCCGGGTTCCTGGGGTCCGGGCTGCGCGACGGCTCGCTGACGCCGGTGATCGCGGAGACCTTCGAGGGCCTGGAGTCGATCACCGACGCCCATCGGCTGATGGAGTCCAACACCCACACCGGGAAGATCGTGGTGCGGGTGTGATCCTCCACCGTGCGGTCAGCGGCGCGGAATACCGAGCGGGTTGTCGTCCCGCAGCTCCGGCGGGAGCAGGTGCTGCGGAGTCGACTGGTACGTGACCGGGCGCAGCCAGCGCTCGATCGCGGTCGCGCCGACCGAGGTGGAGGTGGAGGTGGTGGCGGGGTACGGCCCGCCGTGGTGCTGGGCGCCCGCGACCGCCACACCGGTCGGCCAGCCGTTGACCAGGACGCGTCCGGCCAGCGGGGTGAGTTCGGCGAGGAGGCCGGAGGCGTCCGGGTCGTCGTCGGCCGCGATCTGCAGGGTGGCCGTGAGGTTGCCGGGCAGCAGGGAGAGGACCTCGCTGATCTCCTCCCGGGAGGCGTAGCGGGCGACCACGGTCACCGGGCCGAAGCACTCCTCGAGGAGCAGCTCGTGCCCGCCCTTGAGCAGGGTCTCCGCGTCGACGGTCAGGACGCCCGCGCTGACCGTGTGCTCCCCGCCGGCGCCCGGGGTGACCGGCGCGGCCACGCCCGGGAGTCCGGCCCGCTCCCGGACGCCGGTGACGAAGGCGTCGCGCATCCGGTGGTCGAGCATGACGCCCGGCTCCGTCTCGCTGACGGCCGCCGTCAGCGACTCCACGACGCCGTCGCCCGCTTCGCCTCGCGGTGCGAGGACGAAGCCGGGCTTGGTGCAGAACTGGCCCTCGCCCAGGGTCATTGAGCCCGCGAGTCCGGCCCCGATCACCTCGGCCCGCTCGCGTGCTGCCGCGTCGGTGATCACGACGGGGTTGAGCGAGCCGAGTTCGCCGTGGAAGGGGATGGGGACGGGCCGGGCGGCCGCCGCGTCGAAGAGCGCGCGCCCGCCGCGTACCGAACCGGTGAAGCCGGCCGCCGCGACCAGCGGGTGGCGGACGAGCTCCACGCCCGCGTCGAAGCCGTGGACGAGGACGACGACGTCCTCGGGGAGCCCGGTCCTGGCCGCGGCCCGGCGCAGCAGGGAGGCGCAGAGCTCGGAGGTGGCCGGATGGTCGGGGTGGGACTTGATCACGACGGGGCAGCCGGCCGCCAGCGCGCTCGCCGTGTCGCCGCCGGGGACGGAGAAGGCGAGCGGGAAGTTGCTGGCCGCGTAGACGGCGACGACGCCGAGCGGGATCTTCCAGCGGCGCAGGTCGGGGGTGGGCGGCGTCGTGGTCGGGTCGGGCAGGTCGATGCGCACGTCGAGGAAGGAGCCCTCGTCGACGACATCCGCGAAGGAGCGCAACTGCGCGGTGGTACGGGCGAGTTCGCCCGTCAGCCGGACCGGTCCGAGGGCCGTCTCGGCGTCGGCCGCCTCGATGACGTGCGCGGCCGCCTCGTCGAGGAGGTCGGCGGCGGTACGGAGCAGGGCGGCCCGCGCCGTACGGTCGGCGAGCGCGTCCCGGGCGGCGTGCGCGGCCCGTACGGCCTGGTCGACCTCGTTCGCTGTGGCTTCCACCGCAACCTGTTCGCGCGGCTTCCCCGTCCGGGGGTCCACACTCCACACTGATTCAGCCGCCACCGACACGCCCCTCTTCACGACCTGTTCGCTATTCTGAACACAGTTCCTGTAGGTGAATGGGACTCTATTGACGGGCGGGCCGTCTCCACAAGGGGCGGCGACGAGAGGGGCGAGGGTGATGTCGACGGCCGACACGGGTGGGTCACAGGTCAAGTCCGCTGTACGGACGGTGGAACTGCTCGAGTACTTCGCCGGGCGGCCCGGAATGCACTCGCTCGCCGCCGTCCAGGAGGCGGTCGGCTACCCCAAGTCCAGTCTCTACATGCTGCTGCGCACCCTGGTCGAGCTGGGCTGGGTGGAGACCGACGCGACCGGCACGCGGTACGGCATCGGGGTGCGGGCCCTGCTGGTCGGTACCTCGTACATCGACGGCGACGAGGTGGTGGCCGCCGCCCGGCCCACCCTGGACCGGCTCTCCGACGACACCACCGAGACCATCCACCTGGCGCGGCTCGACGGCACCAACGTGGTCTATCTGGCGACCCGTCAGTCCCAGCACTACCTGCGGCCGTTCACCCGGGTCGGCCGCAGGCTGCCCGCCCACTCGACCTCGCTGGGCAAGGCGCTGCTCGCCACCCACAGCGACGAGCAGGTGCGGAAGATGCTCCCGGAGACGCTGCCGGCGCTGACCGAGCACACCCTCACCGACCGCGAGAAGCTCATCGAGGAGCTGCACCTCATCCGCGAGCAGGGCTATGCGGTGGACCGCGAGGAGAACACCCTCGGGCTGCGCTGCTTCGGCATCGCGATCCCGTACCGGACACCGGCGCGGGACGCGATCAGCTGCTCGGTGCCGGTGGCCCGGCTCACCCCCGGACACGAGCAGATGATCAAGGACGCACTGTTCGACGCCCGCGACCGGCTGACGCTGGCGACCCGCCGGCTCTGACCGGGCCGGGGCCTCGCGGCTGCCGGCTCCGACCGGGCCGGCCTCGAACCGCCGGTCACGGCCGGGCAGGGCTCGAACCGCCGGTCATGGCCGGGCCCGTCCCCGCGAGCACCGACTCCGACCGGGTTCCGGCCTCGCGACCGCCGGACCTGGTCGGGCCCGTCGGCGCGGGTCACCGCTCGGCCAGGGCCCGCTGCCACACCGGGCTGTCGACGTAGTGGTTGTCGAAGCGCTCGGAGGACTCCTTGATCTCCTCGAAACTCGCCTCGCCGCGCATCACCCTGCCGAGCAGCCGCAGGTAGTCGAAGCGGGCCATGCCCGGCGTGAACACGAACAGCACGTCGGCCTCGGCTCCCGGCGCGGCCGCGAAGGCGTGCGGCGTGTGCGGCGGCACCAGCAGGAAGTCGCCCCGCTCCAGGACGGTCAGCTCCTCGCCGACCAGGACCTGCAGCGAGCCGCCGAGCACGAAGAACATCTCCGACGCCTTGGTGTGGAAGTGCGCCGGGGCACCGATCGCGCCCTTCGCGAAGGACGAGCGGTAGCTGGTGAGCAGACCGCCGGTGGTGTCGGAGTCGGCGAGGAGGGTCATCACGCTGCTGGGGTCGGCGGTGGTCTCGGCGTCGGCGGCACGGGTGAGGAGCGGGGTGAATGCCTTCGTTGTGTTCATGAAGATCACCCTAGGCATCCGGGTGACCTGGGACAGGGTGCATTTCCCGCCCGGAATCATGGGTCAATCCTCCTGGGTGGAGGCGCTTCTCCGCCGTGCGGTGGAGGCGGTTCATCGCCCGGCAGGAGGTGGGAGGGGCGGGCCGCGCGACAGCGTGGAGCCATGACACAGACCGCTCACCTCCCCGCTCCGGCGCCCGCCGCCGCCCGGCCGAGCGCCGCCCGCCGGATCCTGCGCGTCCTCGCCTCAGTGACATGCCTGCCCTACATCACCCTCAAGATCGCCTGGGTGGCGGGCAGCGAGATCGGCATCCCGGCCGGCAGTGTGCTTCTCGATCACCGGGCGCTGCTGATCGTCGCCAACTCCGTCTCCGTGGTGGCGGACGCCCTGGTCGTGGTCCTCGCCCTGCTGCTCACCCAGCCCTGGGGTCTGCGGGTCAGGGCCTGGCTGCTGGCGGTCCCGATGTGGGCCGCGAGCGGGCTGCTCGCCCCGATCATGATCGGCTTCCCGGCTCAGTTGGCCACCTCCCTGTTCACCGGCCCGCAGAGGCATGCCGCCGGCGGCAGGCCGTTCCTCGACGAGTGGGTCTTCGGAGTCGTCTACGGCGGCTTCATCGTCCAGGGAATCGCGCTCGGCACGCTGTTCTTCCTCTACACCCGGGACCGCTGGGGCCATCTCTGGCGCGGCGCCCTCGGGGATCTGCCCGCCCGCTGCTCCGGCACCGGGGCGCGGATCACGGCCGTGGTCGCCGCCCTGCTCGCCGTCGTGACGGCCGTGCCGCACGCGATGTGGGCCCTCGGTTCGACGACCGGCCTCGCGGCGGCCCGCGTCGCCGAGCGCACGTCCGACTTCTACGTCGTGGAGTGGATGCGCCTCTTCTTCGCCGCCGTCGCCGTCGTCTCCGTCCTGCTGCTGGTGTTCCAGCGGCCCCGCTCGCTCTCGGTCCGTACGGCGCTGGCGGCCGGCTGGGTCGGCTCGGGCGGTCTGGGCTGCTGGGGTGCGTACATGACCCTGGTGTCGCTCCTGCCGGGGACCGATCCGGTCGAGGCGCACACAGACCTGATGCGGCTGACCTACGCTGGGGAAATGATCACCGGATTCCTGCTGGCGGGCTGTCTGGCCGTCTTCCTGCGCCGCCGGAGCGCGAGCGCGTGAGGCGACCGCTCACGCTCCTGACGGGGCAGCGGGCCAGGCTCCGATGGGTCCATCTGATCCTGGGCGGCGCGCTGTTCATGCCGTACTGGCTGGTCGGCACCCTGATCGTGGGGCCGCTCACCGGCTCGTCCATGTTCTCCGCGAGTGTGGCCCCGCAGTTCGGGGCGTACGCGATCGGTCTGCCGCTGGCGGCGCTCACCTCGCTCTTCCCACTGACCCGGCCGATGTCCGTGGCGGCGGCGCGGGCGCTGTGCGGGGTGGCGCCGGACGGGCTCGCGGACGGCCCCGCCAGGGGCCGGGACGCCAAGGCGCGGACGGCGGGCTGGTTCACGCTCCATCTGGGCATCGGCGCACTGGTCAGCGGGGCGACCCTGGCGCTGCCCCCGTTCGCGGTGACGCTGATGGTCCTGCCGTTCTCGGCCGGGCTGCGGGAGTCCGAACTGGCCTCGTTCTGGGGGGCCGACCGGTCGGGCCCGCTGTGGCTGTACGTCCCGGCGGGCCTGCTGATGCTGGTCGCCCTGGCCGCCGTCGCGGCGGGCGCGGGGGCGTTCCTCGCCCGGCAGGCGCCGCGGCTGCTCGGGCCGAGCCGGGCGGACCGGCTGGCGGCGGCCGAACGGCGCGCCGCCGAGCTGGCCGTCCGCAACCGCCTCGCCCGCGAACTGCACGACTCGGTCGGCCACGCGCTGAGCGCCGTCACACTCCAGGCGGGCGCCGCCCGCAAAGTCCTGGACTCCGACCCGGAGTTCGTACGGGAGGCACTGGCGGCGATCGAGGAGACCACCCGGCGCACGGTCGGCGAACTGGACGCGGTGCTCGGCCTGTTGCGCCAGGGCGACGACGGGGCCGGCGGTGAGCTGCCGGGCCCGGACCTGGCCTCGCTGGACGCGCTGCTCAAGGCCGTGGGGCGGCAGGCGGAGCTGACGGTGACCGGGGAGCTGGAGCGTGTACCGGACGCGGTGTCGCGGGAGGCGTACCGGATCGTCCAGGAGGGTCTGACGAACGCGGCCCGGTACGCGGGCGGTGAGCGCGTGACCGCGCGCATCGGCCTGCACGACGAGGAGCTGGAGATCACGATGGAGAATCCGCTGCCCGGCCGGGCGCCGGTGGTCCGCCCCGACGGAGGACGCGGCCTGCGCGGCGTCGCCGAACGGGCCCGCCTGCTCGGCGGCACGGCCGAGGCGGGCCCGGCGGACGGCGTCTGGCGGCTCGCGGTCCGCCTGCCCCTGGGCGGTCTGCCCCGGGGAGGCGGACGGTGATCAGGATCGTGCTCGCCGACGACGAGCGGATGGTGCGCACCGCCCTGCGGGTCATCCTGGACGCGGAACCGGACCTGACGGTCGTCGGCGAGGCGTCGACCGGCGCCGAGGCGGTGTCGGTGGTGCGCGAGCTGCGTCCGGACGTGGTGCTGATGGACGTACGGATGCCGGAGATCGACGGGATCCGGGCGACCGAGCAGATCCTCGCGGGGCTGCCGGAACCGCCGCGGATCGTGGTGGTGACGACCTTCGAGAACGACGCGTACGTGTACGACGCGCTGCGGGTGGGAGCGGCCGGGTTCCTGCTGAAACGGGCGGCGGCGGAGGAACTGGTGAGCGCGGTCCGACTGGTGGCGCGCAGCGACTCCCTGCTCTATCCGGCGGCGGTGCGCGGCCTGGCGGCCGAGCACGCCCGCCGCCGCCCGCCGGCGGCGCCGCCCTGGGTGGCCCGGCTCACCGAGCGCGAGGCGGAGGTGCTGCGGCTGATGGCGACGGGCCTGACGAACGCGGAGATCGCCGCCCGCATGGGCGTCGGCCCGGCGACGGTCAAGACCCATGTGGCGGCGGTCCTGGCGAAGACCGGCGCCCGTGACCGTACGCAGGCGGTGATCACGGCGTACGAGTCGGGGTTCATCACCCCGCGATGACCCGGGGACGCCGGCGCATGAACGTTTCCTGAGAAACGGGACACATCCGGAACGATCGCCGCCCCCTCGTTCGTCCCGCATATGGGATGAACAAGACGATCAAGCGCGCCTCGGTCTTCGCGCTGCTCCTGGTGCTCGCCCTGCTGGGCCGGGCGACCTGGGTGCAGGCGTACGAAGGCAAGGCCCTCGCGGACGACAAGAACAACCGGCGGAAGGTCATGGCGCGGTACGCGCAGCCGCTCGGGGACATCATCGTGGCCGGCTCGCCGGTCACCGGTTCGAAGAAGACGGAGGGGAGCGACCTCGCGTACAAGCGCCACTACACGGACGGTGAGCTCTACGCGGCCGTCACCGGCTACAGCTCGCAGGCGTACGGCGCCACCCAGCTGGAGGGCATCTACGCCGATGTCCTGGACGGCACCGACACCCGGCTGAAGAACCCGCTGGACGCCCTCACCGGCAAGCAGCAGGAGCCGGGCGACGTCCTGACCACGATCGACCCGGCGGTGCAGAAGGCGGCGTACGAGGCGCTCGGCGAGAAGAAGGGCGCGGCCGTCGCCCTCGACCCGAAGACCGGACGGATCCTGGGGCTGGTGTCCACCCCGTCGTACGACCCGTCGAGGATCGCCGGTCTCACGGACGGCTCCGACTGGCGGGAGCTGACCACCGACGAGGACAAGCCGCTGGTCAACCGGGCGCTGCGGCAGCCGCTCCCGCCCGGCTCGACGTTCAAGCTGGTGGTCGCGGCGGCGGCCCTGGAGGACGGGCTGTACGGCTCGGTGGACTCGGCGACCGCCAGCCCCGATCCGTACACGCTGCCGAACACCCGGACGGTGCTGAAGAACGAGAACACGTCCGCGCCCTGTGAGAACGCCACCATCCGCACGGCGCTGCGGTACTCCTGCAACAACGTCTTCGCCAAGATGGCCGTCGACCTCGGCCAGGACAAGGTGAAGGCGCTGGCGGAGAAATTCGGCTTCAACGATGACGAGCAGGACGTGCCCGTACGCGCCTACGCGAGCGTGTATCCGTCCGGCATGGACAAGGCGCAGACGGCGCTGACCGGTATCGGCCAGTTCGATGTGACCGCCACTCCGCTCCAGATGGCCATGGTGTCCGCGGCGATCGCCAACGACGGGCTCATGGCGTCCCCGCACATGGTCTCCCAGGTCGTCGACTCCGACGGCGACACCCTCGAGTCCTCGAAGGACGGGGACACGCGGCGCGTCGTCTCCTCCTCGACGGCGGAGCAGCTGCGCAGCGCGATGGTGACGGTGGTCGAGAAGGGCACGGGCACGAACGCGGCCGTGGACGGCGCCGAGGTGGGCGGCAAGACGGGCACCGCGCAGCACGGCGAGAACAACAGCAAGACGCCGTACGCCTGGTTCACGTCCTACGCCAAGGACGCGGACACCGGGAAGGAGGTCGCGGTCGCCGTGATGATCGAGGACTCGGGCGCGGCCCGCTCGGAGGTCAGCGGCAACGGACTGGCGGCCCCGGTGGCGCAGAAGATGATGAAGGCGGCGCTGAACTAGCCGGAAGGGACGGCGCGGTCGGGCGGATCGGGCGGGCGGGCGGATTGGTCGGCGGGACCCGCGACACGGTATGCAGGATCCTTCACGATCCGAGCGTTCCGAGCACGGATTCGACCTCGCGGAGGACCGCCGTGCGACTGCCCCGTTCCCCTTCCGGCTGGACCATGGCCGTCTTCGGGCTGCTCGCGGCGGCCATGGGCGTGGTGGGGCTCGTCGCCCCGGCCATCATGCTCACGGCCATGGGCTTCGAACCCATACCCGACGCGAGCCGCGCGGAGGGGGACCACACCCTGGTCTTCCTGACGGCGTCCTCCATGGCCGCGCTCAATATGGGCGTCTACTACATCCTCGCCTCCCTCGCCGACTGGAAGCCCTTCTTCCGCTGGACGGTCCCCTTCCGCCTCCTCACCTGCACGGTCTTCACCCTCGCGGTCGTCACGGGCCGCGCCCCGGCCGGCTTCCTCGGCGTGGGCCTCTGGGAGGGCCTGGGCGCGCTGGCGACGGGCGCGGCCCTCCGGTACGAGACCCGGCCCGGGAAGGTCGCCGAGGCATGAGGCCCCGCCGTTCCCGCGCTGGGGAGTGTCCCTAGCCGACGCCGAGGAGTTGCTCGATCGGGTCGATCGCGAAGTACACCGCGAAGAGCGCGGCCGTGCCCCACAGCAGCCCGTGCACCTCGCGCGCCTTGCCGAGGACCGTCTTGATGACGACGTACGCGAGGAAACCGGCGCCGATGCCGTTGGTGATGGAGTACGTGAACGGCATCACGGCGATCGTGAGGAAGGCCGGGATGGCGATCTCGTAGCGCGTCCAGTCGATGTGCCGCACCTGGGACATCAGCAGGAAGCCGACCGCGACGAGCGCGGGCGCCGCCGCCTGGGCCGGGACGACGGTGGCCAGGGGGGTGAGGAAGAGGGCGAGGGCGAACAGGCCGCCGGTGACGACCGAGGCGAAGCCGGTGCGGGCGCCCTCGCCGACGCCGGCCGCGGACTCGATGTAGGAGGTGTTCGAGGAGGCGGAGGCCGCGCCGCCCGCGACGGCGGCGGCGCCGTCGATGAGGAGGACCCGGCCGAGGTGCGGGACCTTGCCCTCCTCGTCGAGGAGTCCGGCCTCGCTGGAGACGCCGACCACCGTGCCCATGGTGTCGAAGAAGTCGCTGAGCAGCAGGGTGAAGACGAGCAGGACGAGCGTGACGACACCGATCTGCTCGAACGCGCCGAAGAGGCTGAAGGAGCCGACGAGCCCGAAGTCCGGGGCGGCGACGATGTCCTCGGGGAGGGTCGGGACGGTCAGGCCCCAGGCGAGCGGCGGAATGTCGGCGAGCTCGTTGACGGCCACGGCGACGACGGTCATGACGACGATGGAGAGCAGGATCGCGCCCTTCACCTTGCGCGCCATGAGCGCGATGGTGAGCAGGACGCCCAGGCAGAAGACCAGAACCGGCCAGCCGGAGAGGTGTCCGGCCGCGCCGAGCTGAACGGGGACGGAGCCGGTCTCGCCGGGGATTCGGGTGACGAAGCCCGCGTCGACGAAGCCGATGAAGGCGATGAAGAGGCCGATGCCGACGGAGATGGCCTGTTTGAGGGATTGCGGGATGGCGTGCATGACCGCCTCGCGCAGCCCGGTGACCACCAGGACGCAGATCAGCAGCCCCTCGATCACGACGAGACCCATCGCGTCGGGCCAGCTCATGAGGGGTGCGAGCTGGAAGGCGACGACGGCGTTCAGGCCGAGCCCGGCGGCGATCGCCAGCGGAAGGTTGCCGCCGACGCCCATCACGAACGTCATCACGGCGGCCACCAGAGCGGTGACGGTGACCAGTTGGGCGCTGCTGAGCTGATCGCCGAACTTGTCCTCGGCGCTGCCCAGGATGATCGGGTTGAGGACGAGGATGTACGCCATGGTGAAGAACGTGGCGAAGCCGCCGCGTATCTCCCGGGCGTAGGTCGACCCTCGCTCGCTGATTCGGAAGAACCGGTCGATGCCGGTGGCTTGTGGCGTCTCTTGTGGCATGGCGGGATTGTGCCCAGCGGCGCGCTGTTTCAGGTGTCGCCGGTGTTACGTAGGTCAAGTGACCGATCTCCGCGAGCCGCCTTAGAGGCCACCCTGCGGTCATGAGGAGAACGGGTGCCCTGTATCTGACCGGTGTGCTGGTGTCGGGCTTCGGCTCCACCGCGATGTGGCTGGCGTCGGGGATCTGGGTCAAGTCCCTGACGGGTTCGGACAGTCTGGCGGCGCTGACCGTCTTCGCCCTGTGGGCGCCGGCGCTGCTCGGGCCGCTGCTCGGCACGGTCGCCGACCGGGTGCCCAGGCGGCCGCTGATGGTGTGGTCGAACACGGCGATGGCGGCGCTGCTGCCGATGCTGTTGTGGGTGGACTCCGCGGACCGGGTGTGGCTGCTGTTCGCGGTGCTCGTGGTGTACGGGACCCAGGGCGTCGTCCACGAGGCGGCGGAGGCGGGGCTCGCCGTGAGCGCGCTGGACAAGCGTTGGCTGGCGGACTTCAACGGGCTGCGGATGACGGCCGACGAGGGCATGAAGCTGGTCGCCCCGCTGGTGGCGGCCGGCCTGTTCGCCCGTTACGGCGGCGGTCCGGTGGCGCTGCTCGACGCGGCGACGTTCGCGGTCGCGGCGGGGGTGTTCGCCCTGATGCGGGTACGGGAGGAGAAGCCGGCCCGCCCGGCGCGGAAGCGCCGGGGACCGGGGCGATCGGCGCACTGGCTCCGCGACACGGCGGAGGGTCTGCGGATCGTCCGCGCCTCGCCGGTGCTGCGCCCGCTGGTCCTGGCGGGCGCGTTCACCATGCTCCTCGCCGGTCTCAACGGCGCGGCGGTCTACGCCGTGGTGGACCGGGGGCTGGGGCACGACCCGGCGTACGCGGGCGTGCTGTACGCGGTCCAGGGCGCCGGCTCGGTCGTCGCGGGCCTGGCGGCAGGGCCCCTGCTGCGCCGCGTCCCGGCGCGGCTGCTCTCGGCCGTCGGCCTGGCTCTGTTCGCGGTCGCGGCGGCGGCCAGGGCGCTTCCCCACGACGGGGTGGCGCTGGCGGCGAGCGCGGTGATCGGCCTGGGGCTGCCCTGGGTCCTGGTCGCGGCGATGACGGCCGTCCAGCGGGAGGCGCCGCCGGACGCCGTGGGACGTACGGCGGCGACGGCCCACACCCTGGTCTTCGTCCCGAACGCGGCCGCTCTGGCCGTGGGCGCGGGTCTGATCGCGGTCGTCGACATCCGGATCCTGCTGCCCGCGCTGGGGGTGCTGGGCCTGGCGGGCGCGGTGACGCTGGCGGCCAAGGGGACCACCGGAAGCGGGGCCCGGTCTCCCGCCCCGGCCGGCCCGGCGAGGGGCGACCGGCCGGCCCCCTGACGCCCCGGCGCCCCGTCTCAGCCCAGCGTCCGCAAGGCGCTCCGTTCCCGCCGTGGCGTCGCGCCGGCCCCCCTGACGGCGCGACTCCCCGTCTCAGCCCAGCGTCCGCAAGGCGTCCCGTACCGCCGTGAGGTCCGGGGTCGAGGCCAGGCCCGCGTGGTAGAGGCGGAGTTCGGTCGCCCCCGCGGCGGCCGCCCGTTTCGCGTCGTCGGCCAGGGTCCGCGGGGAGCCTCCCATGCCGGTGACCACCTGGAGGTTGGCCGCGATCACGGAGGCCGGGCCCGCGTGCGGCGCGAACGGGGCCACCGAGGCGGCCGGGGTGACGACGCCGTCCGCGAGGCCGAGGACATGGGCCGGGTCGGTGCCGACGTTCGCGCCGCAGCGGTGCGGGAGCGGGTCCGCGTGGAGCAGGACACGGAAGCCGGGCGGGGCGGCCGCCCGGACCGCGCCCACCGCGGCCTCCTGGAAGGCCCGGGCGGTCCGGGTGCGCCAGGACAGGACGGCGTCCGCCTCGACGGCGCCGAGCCCTCCCGCCGGTCCCCCCGCCCAGGCCGGTTCCAGGGCACCGCGCACGGCCGCGGCCAGCTCGTCGGGGTCCAGGCCCTCCTCCCCGTACCCCTGGCGGCAGGAGGGGCAGAAGCAGAGCGACATCAGGTACTGCTCCGCGTCGCCGAGCGGCACGCCCGCCGTCTTGTCGTGGGCGTGGAGGTGGGCGAGGCCGTACCAGCCGCAGGACTCCAGCTCGGTGCCGGCCGCCCCGGGCCGTACCGCCGCCTCTGCCGCCAGGTCGACCAGGAAGGCGCGGACGTCGGGCCGGGCGATGCACGGCGCCCAGGGGTAGCGGTCGCCGTACGCGTTGACGACCGAGGTCTCCGGGTGCTCGGCGCCCAGCCGGGAGTTGTGCGCGAGGACGACCCAGCTGAGCACCTCGAGGCCCGCGCCCGCGAGCGCCTCGGCGGCCTGCCCGTACGCGTCGCCCGGCGCCCACTCCCCCGCCGGATACGGCCGCAGGTCGCGCCCGGACCAGCGGGCCGGGTCCGGCGGGTAGAGCACGGCGGCGTGCTCGGCGGTGACGATCCGGTGCGCCGGGTGGCGTGGGGTGAGCGCCCGCGTGGAGTGGTAGGCGGAGGCGAGCGTGGCCTGGGCGACGCCCAGGTCCGCCAGCCTGCCCGGCGCCGCCGGGTCGCCGACGACGTCCCACGGGTAGACGAACGTGCCGGCCCTCATGCGTCGCCTCCGAGGAGGGCGCGCCCGCGCTCGATGATCCCGGCGAGTTCCTTCAGATGCTCCGGTGCGGGCTCGCTCAGCGGCGGCCGTACCTCTCCGACGTCCAGACCCCCCATCCGTACCGCCGCCTTGACGAGCGAGACGGCGTATCCGCGTCCCTTGGCGCGGAGTTCGACGAGGGGCCGGTAGAAGCCGTCGACGAGCCGGTTCACGGTCGCGTCGTCGCCGGACGCGAGGGCGCGGTGGAAGGCGAGGGCGATGTCGGGGGCGAAGCAGAAGACGGCGGAGGAGTAGAGCGTGACGCCGATGCCCCGGTAGGCGAGGCCGGTGAGTTCGGCGGTGGGCAGGCCGTTGAAGTAGAGCAGTTCGAGGCCCTCGGAGCGGACGGCGCTGACGATCCGCTGCATGAGGTCGAGGTCGCCGAGGCCGTCCTTGAGGCCGATGACGCCCTCGGCCCGGGCGAGGGCGACGGCGGTCTCCGGGGTGAGGACGGCGTTGTCGCGCTGGTAGACGATGACGTCGAGGGAGGTGGCGGCGGCGAGTTCGGTGTAGTGGCGCAGCAGCCCCGGCTGGTCGGCGACGACGAGGTACGGAGGCATGGCGAGGAGCCCGTCGGCACCCGCCTCCTCGGCGAGCCGTGCGTACTGGACGGCGAGCGCCGTGCCGTAGCCGGCGCCGGCGACCACGGGGACCCGGCCGGCGGTCTCCTCGACGGCGGCGGCGACGCAGGCGCGGAACTCCTGGGGCGTGAGGGCGTGGAACTCGCCGGTGCCGCAGCAGGCGAAGACGGCGCCGGCGCCCGCCTCGACGCCGGCGCGCACATGGGCGCGGAAGAGGTCGAGGTCGACGGTGCCGTCCGGGCCGAAGGCGGTGACGGGGAAGAACAGCAGGCCGTCGAGCCGGTCGGCGAGCGGGGCTGAGGTCACGGGCGCTCCCAGAGAAGTCCGTCGTGCACAATTCTGATTGCCGTCCATATTCATGAACAAGCTCACGCTAGAGCAGCGCCGGAGCGCAGGTCAAGGCGCAAACCCGCCCCCACGCCAGCTCTTGACGGCTCGTGAGCCACTCCCTAGCGTGTCCATGGTTGTGAATACGATCTATGGACGGAGACTCGCTCCATGCCCACACCCCGCACCGTCCTGCTCACCGGCGCCGCCGGCGGCGTCGGCACCTTGATGCGGGAGCTGCTGCCCGCCCACGGATACGAGCTCCGGCTGCTCGATCTGGCACCCGTCGACGGCGCACCCGACGCGATCGTCGCCGATCTCGCCGACCGGAAGGCGCTGCGGGAAGCCGTCCGGGGTGTCGACGCCATCGTCCATCTCGCGGGGATCTCGCTGGAGTCCACCTTCGAGAAGATCCTGGCCGCCAACATCACCGGACTGCACCATCTTTACGAGGCCGCCCGCGAGGAGGGGGTGCGCCGGATCGTCTTCGCCTCCAGCAACCACGCCGTCGGCTTCACCCCGCGCCCGCGCGACGGCGACCCGGTGATCCCGGTCGACACCCCGCACCGGCCCGACACGCTCTACGGCCTGTCCAAGTGCTTCGGCGAGGATCTGGCCCAGTTCTACTGGGACATGCACGGGATGGAGACCGTCTCGGTCCGGATCGGTTCCTGCTTCCCGGAGCCGACCTCGGTGCGGATGCTGTCGATGTGGCTGAGCCCGGCCGACTGCGCCCGGCTGCTGCACGCGGCGCTCACCGCCGAGAACGTGGGGCACACCGTGGTGTACGGCTCCTCGGCCAATACCCGCCTGTGGTGGGACCTTTCCACGGCCCGGGCGCTCGGCTACGAACCGCGGGACGACTCCGAACGGTTCGCGGAGCGGATCATCGCCGAGCAGGGCCTGCCGTCCGACGACGATCCGGCGAACGCGAACCTGGGCGGGCACTTCTGCACCGACCCGCCGCGCTGGCCCTACTGACGGACAGCCGGTACGGAGGATGTACACGGGCCCGGCCGGACTTAGCGGGGGAGCCGGCCGGGGCCCGGGTCACGGCATGCCCTGGCACACGCGACCTCCGCACCCTAGGCGCGCCGCGCGGCCCCCGCGATCCGCAAAGCGCGGCGACTGTCCGGGGAACGCGACGCGTCGTCCTCGACACGACCGGCGCGACCCACGCGACCGGCGCGGCGTGCCCGCCGGGGCCCTGTCCGGCCGGACGCCCCCTACCGCGCGGCCGCCCTCAGCGTCTGCGAGGGCGTCTCCCCGAAACGCTCCCGGTACCACCCCGCGAACCGCCCCTGATGCGTGAATCCCCAGCGCCAGGCCACCTCGCTCACCCCCAGCTCCCCGGGGTCCGCCGCGCGCAGTTCCTCGTGGACCCGGTCGAGCCGGACCTCCCGCACGTACGCCATCGGTGACATCCCGACGTACTCCCGGAAGGACTCCTGGAGCCGGCGCACGCTGACCTTGGCGAGACCGGCGAGTTCCGTGGTGGTGAAGGGGTGCTCGGGACGCGCCCGTACGGCGTCCATCGCGCGTTTGACGGGTGCGGGCCGCGGCGGGCCCCCGGGGCGGGCCAGCTCCTCGCGCCAGGGATGGTCGGCGGCCAGCAACAGTCCGTTGAGCAGCGCCTCCTGAAGGGGCCGGGCGACCAGCTCGTGCTGAACCAGGCTGTCCCCTGAGAGCGCCTCGCGTGCCACCTGCCGGGCGAACCGCACCCAGGCGAGACCCGGGCCGCGCGAGATGTCCAGGCGGGGCTCGAAAGCGAGCCGCCGGCCCCGGGGCGGGCGGCCGATCAGGCTCTCCAGACGGTCGTGCAGCGCGGGCGCGTCGATCTTGACCGAGAGGGCCCGGCAGTCCCCGCTCCAGCGGTCGAGGAACGTGTCGCCCGTCGGATCGAGCACCACCGCCTCGGCCGCCGTCGCGAGCACCGGACCGCCGCCGCCCTGACGCAGCTCCATCGATCCGCTCATCGGAGCGTTCACATGGAAGGCGCCGAGCTCGCCGAACCGCATCCGGACGTCGGCCCCGCAGGAGAGGTCCCCGATGACCAGCGGCCCCAGCCGGACCGTGTCGAAGCGGGCGGCGAAGGAACGTTCCCGCCGCTCGATGACGTCCATGAAGTTGGCGTAGTACCGCGCGTCGATCTCCCGCCGCGCCCGGTCCACGTCCCCCGTACGAAAAGAACTCCCACCCACGAGCCGCAAGAATATTCGCATGACGGACGTGCCCCTGACCGGCAGGATGCCCGCATGCCTCGACCTCATGGATTCAGCTACGAGCGGCGCGGGGACGGCACGGTCGTCCTCACCCATCACGGACGCGCCGCCGGAACGCTGCGCGGCGAGCGGGCGGAGAAGTTCCTGACCGAGGTGGAGTCGGGCGACGCCCAGCCGGTCATGGCCCGCTGGACCGGCGCGTACAAGTTCGGCAACGAACGCGCCGCCCGGAACCATCCCCGTAACCGAAGTGGCCGAAGGGAGCGAAGGTAAGGGAACGGCAAAGCGGTCTCGCTCGTTACCCCTGGCATGACCGCTATGACCCCCGGCTCGAACATCCCTCTCTCCGCCGCGCGCGTGGCGGTGGACGTCGCCGCCCCGGTGCGGCTCGACGTCTCGGGCCTGCTGCTCACCCCCGAGGGCAAGGTGCGCTCGGACGACGACTTCATCTTCTACAACCAGCCGGCCGGCCCCGGTGTGACGTATCGCTCCGGCGGCGGCACCGCGCCGGACGCGATCGTCGTGGACACCGGCGCGGTACCGGCCGGCATCGAGAAGATCGTCGTCACCGCCAGCCCCGACGCGGCGGGCCAGACCTTCCAGGGCATCGAGCCCACGGCGACCATCAGCAACGCCGACGACGGCAGCGTCCTCGCCACCTTCACCCCGCCCCGGCTCGGTACGGAGACGGCGCTGGTCGTCGTCGAGATCTACCTGCGCAACGGCGCGTGGAAGGCGCGAGCCGTCGGTCAGGGGTACGCCGACGGGCTCGCCGGCATCGCCACCGACTTCGGCGTCTCCGTCGACGAGGAGCCCGCGGCGGCGCCGGCCACGCCGGTCGCACCGCCCACTCCGGTGACGCCCCCGGCGGCCGCCCCCGTGGACCCGCGGGTCTCCGCCCCGGCGCCTCCCGCGCCCGCCGCGCCCCCCGCCGCCTCCACGGGCAAGATCAACCTGGACAAGGGCCGGGTCAGTCTGCAGAAGAACCAGACCGTGTCCCTCGTCAAGGGCGGCCGGCCGCTGCTCTCGCAGGTGAAGATGGGCCTCGGCTGGGAGCCGGCGTACCGCGGCAAGGACATCGACCTCGACGCCTCCGTGATCGCCTACGGCCCCCAGCGCAACCACCTGGACAGCTGCTACTTCGGCAAGCTGTCCATCCTGAACGGCTCGGTCAAGCACTCCGGGGACAATCTGACCGGCGAGGGCGCCGGCGACGACGAGGTCATCGTCGTCGACCTCGGCCGTCTCCCCGCCGACGCGACCGGGCTGGTCTTCACGGTCAACTCGTTCTCGGGGCAGAAGTTCACCGAGGTCGCCAAGGCGTACTGCCGGCTGATGGACGCGGCGACGGGCGAGGAGCTGGTCCGCTTCGACCTCACCACGGCCGAGCCGCAGACCGGTGTGATGATGGCCAAGCTCATCAAGCAGTTCTCCGGCGAGTGGGAGATGACGGCGATGGGCGAGTTCGTGAAGTCCCGGACCGTCCGGGGCATGGTGAAGCCGGCCGCCCAGGCGCTCTGACCCCGGCCGGCCGGCCGCGTGCCGGTGGGCCCGGTCAGAACAGCGCGCTGTACGCGTTGAGGGCGGGCTGGCCGCCGAGGTGGGCGTAGAGAACGGTCGAGTCCCGGCCGATCTCGCCCCGCGCCACCAGGTCGATCAGGCCCGCCATCGACTTCCCCTCGTAGACGGGGTCGGTGACCATGCCCTCCGTACGGGCGGCGAGTCGCATCGCGTCGAGGGTGGCCTCGTCCGGGATGCCGTACACCCCGGCGTGATAGCGGTCGTCCAGCTCGACGTCGGCGGCCGTGACGTCCCGCTCGACGCCGATCAGGGCGGCGGTGTTCCGCGCGATCCGGGTGATCTGCTCATGGGTCGGCACCGGCTCGGCGGAGGCGTCGATGCCGATGATCCGCCGGGCCGGGCCGCCCTCCTCGACGAGCGCGGCGAAGCCGGCGACCATGCCGGCCTGGGTGGAGCCGGTCACCGAGCAGACCACGACGGTGTCGAAGAAGACCCCGAGCTCCCGCTCCTGCTCGGCCACCTCGTAGGCCCAGTGGGCGAAGCCGAGACCGCCCAAGGGGTGGTCGGAGGCGCCGGCGGGGATGGCGTAGGGCTTGCCGCCGCTCTCCTCGACCTCCCGCAGGGCCAGTTCCCAGCTCTCCTTGAAGCCGATGCCGAACCCGGCTTTCACCAGGCGCACGTCGGCGCCCGCGAGCCGGCTGATGAGGATGTTTCCGACCTTGTCGTAGACCGAGTCCGGCCAGTCGACCCAGCTCTCCTGCACCAGCACGCACTTCAGCCCGGCGCGGGCGGCGACGGCGGCGACCTGGCGGGTGTGGTTGGACTGCACACCGCCGATGGAGACGAGCGTGTCGCAGCCCTGCGCGAGGGCGTCGGCGACCAGGTACTCCAGCTTCCGGGTCTTGTTCCCGCCGTAGCCCACACCGGAGTTGCAGTCCTCCCGCTTGGCCCAGAGCGCGGCGCCGCCGAGGTGGTCGCCGAGCCGTGCGAGGGGGTGGACCGGTGAGGGCCCGAAGAGCAGGGGGTAGCGGTCGAAGTCGGCGATCGGCATGGCGGCTCCCGGGTCGTGGCGTGACGGGGACAGGGGCCTCGCGCCCGGCCCGTGTCCCCCCGGGCCGCATGCTAGGTGTCGGCGACCGCCGGCGACCAGGGTCAGCGGCGGGGCTGGCGGCGCCACGGCCCGGTGATCGCGAGCAGGAGCCCGGGCTCCTGGATGCAGGCGTAGAGGGTGTCGCCGTCGGGCGAGAAGACGACGCCCGCGAACTCGCTGCCGTTCAGGTCGTTACGGGCGATGGGGTAGGTGCGGCCGCGGTCGGTGGCGCCGAAGAGGTGCTGGACGCCCTCGCCGTCCTCGGCGATGACCAGACCGCCGTAGGGCGAGACGGTGATGTTGTCGGGGCCGTCGTATCCGGACGCCACCCCGAGCAGCACCTTGAGGGTGAGGGTGCGGCGCTTGGGGTCGTAGAACCAGACCTGACCGTCGTGCGCGGCGCCGGGGCTCTCCTCACGGGCGTACGAGGAGACGATGTAGGCGCCCGAGTCGGCCCACCACATGCCCTCCAGCTTGCGGGCGCGGGTGACCTCGTGGTCGCCGAACTGCCGGCGGACCTCGACCGTGCGGCCGTCGCGGTCGGGGACGTCGACCCAGTCCACGCCGTAGACCGTGCCGATCCGCGTGGCGCGGGAGAGGTCGTCGACGAACCGGCCGGCTGAGTCGATGCAGCGGGGCGCCTGGAGGACACCGGCGTCGTCGGCGAGGGTGCGGAGCCGGCCGCGGCCGTGCTCGAAGCCCTGCGGAGGAACCCAGCGGAAGAAGAGGCCGTTGGGCTCGTCGGCGTCCTCGGTGAGGTAGGCGTGGCCGCGCTTGGGGTCGATGACGACGGCCTCGTGGTCGTAGCGGCCGAAGGCCTTGATGGGCTTCGGGTCGCGGTTGGCGCGGCGGTCGTGCGGGTCGACCTCGAAGACGTAGCCGTGGTCCTCGGTCATGCCGTTCTCGCCGGCGCGGTCGGAGTTCTCCTCGCAGGTGAGCCAGGTGCCCCAGGGGGTACGGCCGCCGGCGCAGTTGGTGGAGGTGCCGGCGATGCCGACCCACTCGGCGACGGAGCCGTCGCGGTGCACCTCGACGACGGTGCAGCCGCCGGAGGCGGCGGGGTCGTAGACGAGGCCCTCGGCGAGCGGGACCGGGTGCTTCCACTTGGACCGGGGGCCCTTGAGCTCATGGTTGTTGACCAGGAGGGTGACGCCTCGGCGGCCCTCGAAGGTGGCCGTGCCGTCGTGCTTCTCGGGCGTGAACTCGCCGGACTCCAGCGTGGTGACGCCGCTGTGGGTGACGATGCGGTACGAGAAGCCGGCGGGGAGGGCGAGGACGCCCCGGGGGTCGTCGACGAGGGGCCCGTAGCCGAGCGGCAGGCCGTTGCCGTACGTCTCCCGCTCCTCGGCGGCGAGCGCCTCGGGCGCGGTGGCGAGCGCGCCGACGGTGCCGGTGAGCGCCAGACCGGCACCCGTGGCGGCGGACTGCTTGGCGAACTCTCTACGGTTGAGGGGCATGGCGATACGTCTCCCTGAGGTCACCCGATGTCGGGCACACGGTCCCGCGCACGCACGAACGACAGTTGAACGGAAAGGCCACCTTCCATGAACCTGCCCGCCTCCGGCCGGCGTGTCCTCGTCAGCGGTGCGTCACGGGGCCTCGGCCGCGCCGTTGCACGGGCGTTCGCGTCCCACGGCGACCGGGTCGCCGTCCACTACGGCTCGCGCGCCGACGAGGCCCGCGAGACCCTCGACTCGCTCGACGGCACGGGCCACGCGCTGGTCGGCGGCGACCTCGCGGATCCGGCGGGGGCCGCGGCGGTCGCGGAGGCGGCGGCCGAGGCGCTGGGCGGGATCGACGTGCTGGTGAACAACGCGGCCGTGAACATCCGTCATCCGCTGCCGGACACCCCGTACGAGGAGTGGGTGGCGCTCTGGCAGCGGCATGTGTCCGTGAACCTGCTCGGTACGGCGAACCTGAGCCATCTGGCGGCGCGGCGGATGATCGACCAGGGCGGTGGCGGCCGCATCGTCAACATCGGCTCGCGTGGCGCCTTCCGGGGCGAGCCGGACCACCCGGCCTACGGCGCGACGAAGGCGGCCGTCCACGCGCTGGGCCAGTCGCTCGCCGTCTCGCTGGCCCCGTACGGCATCGGGGTCGCGTCGGTGGCGCCGGGGTTCTTCGCCACCGAACGCGTGGCCCCGCGGCTCACGGGCCCCGAGGGCCCGGCCATCCTCGCCCAGAGCCCCTTCCACCGCGTCGCCACGGCCGAGGAGATCGCCGCGGCCGTCCTCTGGCTCGCCTCCCCGGAGGCCGAATGGTCCTCCGGCACGATCCTCGACCTCAACGGCGCGTCGCACCTGCGCACGTGAGGGGGCGGAGGGCGTCACGCACACGTACGGAAGGGGGCGGGGGGAGTCACGCCCCCACGCGGGGAGGCGGTCACCCCACCCGTACGAAGGGCGTCACCCCCGCCCGTACGGAGGGCGTCACCCCCGCCCGTACGGGAAGGCACCACGCACCCGTACGGGAAGGCACCACGCACCCGTACGAACCGCGTCACGCCCCCGGGCGGGACCGGGCCTTGAACGCCGCCTTGCGGGCCTCCTTCGCCGCGGTCCTGTCGCGGTGCAGGCGGCCCATCGCCTCCAGGACGTCCGCCGTCGCCGGGTGTTCGACCCGCCACGCCGCGTCGAAGAAGCCGCTGTGCCGACCCGTCAGGCCCTCCACCAGGTCCTGGAGTTCCTCCAAGTCACCGTCCGACTCCAGCTGCGCCGCGATCGTGTCGATCGCCAGCCAGAAGATCATCGACTCCGGCGGCGCCGGAATGTCCGCCGCCCCCCGCTCCGCGAGCCAGACCCTCGCCAGGCCGCCCAGCTCCGCGTCGTCCAGGACCTCGCGGACCGCCGGCTCCGCCTCCGCGCCGACCAGCGACAGCGCCTGCTGGCAGTGCAGCCGCCGCAGCGGCGACCCCGCGTCCGTGCCCCGCGCCGCGCCGAGCAGTTCCCGCGCCGCGCTCACCGCCTCCCGGCCGGCCAGCCAGCCCACCGTCTCGGCGCGCGCCGCCGTCACCGGGTAGTGCGCGAGCCCGTCGAGCAGCGCGTCGGCGCCCTTGTCGGCCAGGTCGCCGACGGCCGGCGCGTCCACGCCCGCTTCCAGCATCCGGGCCCGGACTCCGTACAGTCCGAGCGGCGTCAGCCGCACCATGCCGTACCGCGTGACGTCCTCTTCGTCGACCGGCGAGGCGGGCTCCTCGCCCTCCTCCACCATCAGCGCCTCGTCGACGGGCTGGTACGCGACGAGTCCGATCGGTTCGAGCAGCCGGAACTGGTCGTCGAGGCGCATCATCGCCTCGGACACCTGCTCCAGCACGTCGTCCGTCGGTTCACCCATGTCGTCCGGCACGATCATCGAGGCCGCGAGCGCCGGCAGCGGCACCGGGCCCTCGCCCGCGCCGCCCTCGCCGACCGTGAGCAGATACAGGTTCCCGAGCACGCCCTCCAGGAACTCCGCCTCTTCCTCGGGGTTCCAGTCGAGCCGCTCGAAGTCGATCTCGCCGCCCTCGCCGATGAGTTCCGCGAGGTCGTCGAGCACGGGCGCGGTGGCGTCGGCGAACACGACGTCCAGTGCGTCCAGCCAGATGCCGAGGACGTCGAGCGGTGCACCGCCGCCGGTGAGGAGCGCGAGGTTCTCCCCCGCCGTGACCGTCCCGACCACCTCGCCCGAGCCGTCGTCGGAGGCATCGGCGGAACCGTCTCCGGCGTCCTCCTCCTCGACCTCCACGAGCCCGGTGTCGACCGCGATCCGCCACGCCTCGCTCGCGTACGCCATGCCGTCCTCGTCCGCCGCCAGGCCCAACGCCTCGGCGGCGGAGGGAAGTTGCTCGTCGACGAGCTCACCGCCCGCGCCGACCCCGGTCTCGGGCCCCGCCCAGCGGGCGAGCCGCACGGCGCGGGCGAGCAGGGGGGTGGCCAGGGCGTCCCGCGCCAGCTCCGCGTCCGAGTGCAGCTGAACGGGGGGCAGGGTGGGGCGGTCCGATGCCATGAAGGGTCTTCTCCTCGAAACGTGCGCGGGGGTGACGGGCCCGGTCGGTCAGGGACGGCCCTCAGCGTAGACGCAATTCCACCGAGGGCCGCAGGTTCACGGATCCGTCAGCCTTCGTACACCCGTCGACCCTTGACAAGGAGGCCGCTCTGCCAAGAGATTGACGCGCGTAGATCCATCGACCGATCCTCCAAGCACATCCGGAGCCCTTTGATGCCTTCCTCCATACCGAGATCCGCGGCCGTCGCCGCCGTCGTGTCCGCCGCGCTCGCCGCCGGGCTCCTCGCGGGCTCCTCCGCCTCGGCGGAGACCGCCGCGGGTGTCCGCATCCACGACATCCAGGGCACCACTCGCACGTCGCCGCTCGTCGGCAAGCAGGTCACCGGTGTGACGGGCATCGTCACCGGCGTGCGCACCTACGGCTCGCGCGGATTCTGGATCCAGGACCCGCAGGCCGACGACGACGCGGCCACCAGCGAGGGCCTGTTCGTCTTCACCAGCTCCGTCCCGACCGTCGCCGTCGGCGACGCGGTCAGCGTGAACGGCACGGTCGGCGAGTACGTCCCCGGCGGCCTGAACTCCGGCAACCAGTCGCTCACCCAGCTCTCCCGGCCGACGGTCACCGTGCTCTCCTCCGGCAACCCGGTTCCGGCCCCGGTGACGATCTCCGGCTTCTCCGTCCCGGACGCCTACGCCCCCGAGGGCGACCCGGCCGCCGGCGGCTCGATCAACGGCCTCGCGCTGGAGCCCGACACGTACGCCCTGGACTACTACGAGTCCCTGGAGGGCACGAACGTCCGCATCGGCTCCTCGCGCGTCGTGGGCGCCTCCACCGAGCACGCCGAGCTGTGGGTGACGGTGAAGCCGTGGGAGAACCCCAGCCCCCGCGGCGGCGCGGTCTACGGCTCGTACACCGCCCAGAACACCGGCCGTCTCAAGGTCCAGTCGCTGACCCCGCTCGCCCAGCAGCCCTTCCCGACCGCGAACGTCGGGGACTGGCTGGCCGGTCCGAGCGAGGGCCCGCTGGACTTCGACCAGTTCGGCGGTTACAAGGTGACCGCGCGCACCCTCGGCACGGTCGTCGACCGCGGCCTGGAGCGCGAGTCCACGGAGAAGCAGCACAAGAACGAGCTGGCCGTGGCGACGTACAACGTCGAGAACCTCGACCCGTCCGACCCGCAGGAGAAGTTCGACGCGCTGGCCGCGGCCGTGGTGGACAACCTGGCCTCGCCCGACATCCTGGCCCTGGAGGAGATCCAGGACGACAACGGCGCCAAGAACGACGGCACGGTCGCCGCCGGCCGGACGCTGAAGAAGTTCACGGACGCGATCGTGGCCGCCGGCGGCCCGGCGTACGAGTGGCGGTCCGTCGACCCGGTGAACAACAAGGACGGCGGCGAGCCCGGCGGCAACATCCGCCAGGTCTTCCTCTTCAACCCGGAGCGGGTCTCCTTCGCCGACCGGGGGGCCGGCGACGCGACGACCGCGACCGGTGTGGTCCGCGGTGAGCGGGGCGGTGCGGCGCTGACGCTCTCCCCCGGCCGGATCGACCCCGGTAACACCGCCTGGGAGAACAGCCGCAAGCCGCTGGCGGGCGAGTTCACCTTCCGCGGCCGTACGGTCTTCGTGATCGCCAACCACTTCGGCTCCAAGGGCGGCGACGAGAGCCTGGCCTCGCACCACCAGCCGCCGGTCCGCTCGTCGGAGGCCAAGCGCCTCCTCCAGGCGCAGGCCGTCAACACGTTCGTCAAGGACATCCTCGCCGTCGAGAAGCAGGCCGATGTCCTCGTCCTCGGCGACATCAACGACTTCGAGTTCTCCGAGACCACGAAGGCGCTGACGGAGGGCGGGGCGCTCTACCCGGCGGTGAAGTCGCTGCCGCGCGGCGAGCGTTACTCGTACGTGTTCCAGGGCAACAGCCAGGTCCTCGACCAGATCCTGACCAGCCCGGGCGTCCACCACTTCGAGTACGACAGCGTCCACATCAACGCGGAGTTCGCCGAGCAGAACAGCGACCACGACCCGCAGGTGCTGCGCTTCCGCCCGTAGGTGTCCGGACGGCGGTCACACGCCCGCGCGCAGGCTCAGCGCGGGCGTGTACCGCCGCACCCGGCTGCCGCTCAGGCCCGGGAAGTGGTGCACCGCCGCCCAGGCATCGGTGAGCGGGGCGTACTCCGCCTGCCACTCCACATGGGCCTGCTCGCTCTCCCACTCGGCGTGGTTCAGGACGCGGGAGCCGTCGGTGGAGAGGTGGAAGTGCGCCGCGATCCCGCCGCGCGCGGGGCGCGTGCCGACGTCGTCGGCCATGGCCGTGAACACGGCGTCCACCCAGGCCCGCTGCCGGGCGGTGTCCGGCCCGTCGAACTCGACCTCGACGGTCACGACGCTGCCGGGCACGGCCGCGGCGCTCTCCTCGCTCAGTACGGCGGAGCGGTACGGCGGCGCGTAGCGGTGGAGCGCGACCCGCTGGATGCCGGGCACGGCCGCGTCGATCTCGGCGTTCCGCTCGTCTCGGAAGGTGCGGAAGAACTCCTGGTAGGCCTCCTCGCTCGTCCACTGCGAGTGGTGGAGCAGGGTGTCGCCGTCGGTGCCGGTGCACACGGAGTACGACAGGAGTCCGGCGTGCGGCCACTCCCGGCTCCGCCAGGCCCGGGCGATCGCGTCGACGGTCGCACGCTGCCGCTCGGGCGTGCCGACGCGCCAGGTGCTGACGGCGACGAGACCGACGCCGGCTCGGTGGTGATCGGGGCGGGCGTGGGGCTGGAGTACGGCGTCCATCAGGGGCCTCCTGGTCGCGCGGGTGTTCTCGAGGTGTCGTCGAGACCTCCACCCTCATCCCTCAACCATGCTTGAGGTCAAGCGCCCTGGTCCGGGGCTCCACGCGCCTGCCCATGGGCGGCCCGTGGCAGACTCCGGCCATGATCCTGCGTCCCGCCACCCGCGCCGAACTCCCCGCCGTCCTCGCCCTGCTCGCCGACGAGGAGAAGGTCGTCGACCCCGCTTCGGTCACCGTCACGGAGGCGTACGAGCGGGCGTTCGCGGACATCGAGCGCGACGCGCGCAACGAGGTCCTGGTGCTCGCGGAGGAGGACGGGACGGTCGTCGGCTGCCTGCAGGCCACCTACATCCCCGGCCTGGGCAAGGGCGGCGCCGAGCGGGCGCTGATCGAGGCGGTCCGGATCAGGGCGGACCGGCGCGGCGACGGGCTCGGTCGGGAGCTGATGAACCGGGCAGTGGAACGCGCACGCGAACGCGGCTGCGGGCTCGTCCAGTTGACCAGCGACAAGCGGCGGGCGGACGCCCACCGCTTCTACGCCTCCCTGGGCTTCGCGCGCAGCCACGACGGCTTCAAGATGACTCTGCCGCGCTAGGTCGTGTCCGCAAAGTCTCGCCTGACCCTGGCATGCCGCAGAAGGGCCAGTCGCCAAAATCCCGTCCACCCAGGGGCAGACGGGATTTCGACGACACGGCCCAGCGGTTGCATACGGCTCCGAGTCTCAGACGTCCGATCGCTTGTTTCCAAGCGGCTCCGTCGCCCGAGTCACCGCATACCCCCGCTGGGACGAAACGCGCCTTACAGGAGGTTGCCCTCGTCCGAGCCGCCATCAACGCCGTTCACGGCGAAGACGGGACCGTTGGCGCAGATCTGCTGGTTCGTGTCCGTGGACCCCGTGCCGCCGCCGATGAGGAGTCCCAGCCCCAGATCGGCGATGTTGACGAGGCCGTTCTGCACCGTCCCCTGGTGGCTCACCTGGTGGCACAGCACCGGGTCGGTGCCGTTTCCGCTCCCGTAGGTAGCCTCGTCGTCGGCGGAGGCCACACCCGCCCCGAACATGCTGACACTCCCGACAAGGGCAGCCACGACAACGGCCTTGCGAAGGTTGCGCACTACGTCTCCACTTTCGTCAGACTCAACATGAGTCGCGATTGAGTGATACTGCCGGGCCCGAAACTATGGGATGGATTGCCCGTTTCGACAGACGACGCGCCGATATCGCCTCCTTCGCCTCGGCTCGGAGGCGAGCATGACCCGGATGGACGGACGCGTCCCGCCGTGTGCCACGGTGACGCCGGATCGCTCCCGTCCCAGGGGTCATCCGAGCAGGTGCCCGCCGCCGTCCACGAGCAGCACCTCTCCCGTGATGTACGAGGCGTGGGCCAGGTCGTGGACCGCCTGCGCGATGTCCTCGGGGCGGCCGACCCGGCGCAGCGGAACGGCCCCCGCCACATGCGCCTTGGCGTCGTCGGCGCCCTCGACGCCGTCGAACCAGGGGGTGTCGATGAGGCCCGGAGCGACGGCGTTGACCCGCACCTCCGGGCCGAGTGTCTTGGCCAGCAGCTTGGTCATGTGGTTGACGGCCGCCTTGGAGACGGCGTACGGGATGGAGCTGCCGCCCGGCCGGACGCCGGCCTGCGAGGAGATGTTCACGACGCAGCCGGCGCCGCTCGCGCGCAGATGCGGGACGGCGGCGGTGATGGTCTGCCATACGCCGATGACATTGACGTCGTAGAGGTGCCGCCAGACGTCGGGCGAGGCCGCGTCGAGGTCGTCATGCGGGATGAACCGTGTGGTCCCCGCGCTGTTGACGAGGATGTCGAGACGGCCGCAGATCTCGACGGTCCGCTCGACGAGTCCGCGGGCCTGCGCCTCGTCTGAGACGTCCGCCTGGAGGTAGACGGCGCCCGGCAGTTCGGCGGCGAGCGCCGTGCCGGCCTCGACGGACCGCGCGGAGTTGACGACGACCCGGATGCCGGCTTCCGCCAGCCGTCGGGCGACGGCGGCCCCGATGCCCGAGGACGAGCCGGTGACGAGGGCGACGCGCTGTTCGCTCATGGTGTGTTCTCCCTTGGTCCCCCTGTCGCGCCCGGCCGATCATGCCAGACGACCACTCTTCACCGACGCTTACCTCTCCACCGAAGCAGATCTAAGTGGACCTTCACCGTGGAGGGCCGACAGACTGCGACGATGGACACAGAACGCCCCTTCGGCCGCGCCCTGTGCGCGATGATCACTCCGTTCACCGCCTCCGGAGCACTCGATCTCGACGGCGCCCGCGACCACGCCGTCCGTCTCGTCTCCGAGGGCTGCGAGGGTCTCGTCCTCAACGGCACGACGGGCGAGTCCCCCACGACGTCCGACGCCGAGAAGGCCGCGCTGGTCGGGGCGGTACGCGACGCCGTCGGCCCCGGACCGTCGATCGTCGCGGGCGTCGGCACCTCCGACACCCGCCACACGGTCGAGCTGGCCCACCAGGCCGAGGCCGCGGGCGCCGACGGACTCCTGGTGGTCACGCCGTACTACAGCCGTCCGCCGCAGGCGGCCGTCGAGGCGCACTTCCTGCGGGTGGCGGACGCCACCACCCTGCCCGTGATGCTGTACGACATCCCCGGCCGCACCGGCACCCGTATCGAACCGGAGACGATGCTCCGGCTGGCCACGCACCCCCGGATCGTCGCGGTGAAGGACTGCGCCTACGACCTGCTCGGCAGCGCGAAGGTGATCGCCCGCACCTCGCTCGCGTACTACTCCGGCTGCGAGGAGCTGAACCTGCCGCTGTACGCGGTCGGCGGAGCCGGCTACGTCAGCACCGTGGCCAATGTGGCGCCGCGTCAGATGCGGGCCGTGCTCGACGCCTTCGACGCGGGCGACACGGCGGGCGCGGCCCGGCTCAACGCGCTCACGCTGCCGCTCGCCGAGCTGATGATGGCCTCGGGTCTGCCCGGCACGGTGACGGCGAAGGCGCTCCTCCACACCCAGGGCGGCGGCGGGTACGTGCGGGAACCGCTGCAGCCCGCCGACCGGGAGACGGTCGACGGGCTGCGGGCGGCGTTCGAGGAGCTGGTTCAGTCGTAGACATACGTGTGGCCGAGGATCGCGGCGTGCTCCAGCACGTCCTCCAGCGGGTCGTCGATCTGACCGGTGGAGATCAGGGAGACGTGCGGCCCGTTGTGCGAGCGGGTGTGCGTCTCGTCCGCGACGGCGGCCGCCGCGGGCAGCAGCACCCCCGCGACGGTCAGCGCTCCCAGCAGTCCGACGACGGTGGGCCTCGTCCTCATGTCGACTCCTCGCCTTGTCCGTTCGTATGACGCTGTGATTCGCGTCGTCCTGCTAACGCGGAGTCACTCGCATCGGTCACGCTCAGTTGTGGCTGTGGAGTACCTCGTTCAGTCCGCCCCACACCGCGTTGTTGGGGCGGGCCTCGACGGCGCCGGTCACCGAGTTGCGGCGGAAGAGGATGTTCGAGGCGCCCGACAGGTCGCGGGCCTTGACGATCTCGCCGTCCGGCATCGTGACGCGCGTACCGGCCGTGACGTACAGACCGGCCTCGACGACGCACTCGTCGCCGAGCGCGATGCCGACGCCCGCCTCGGCGCCGATCAGGCAGCGCTCGCCGATGGAGATGACGACGTTGCCGCCGCCGGAGAGCGTGCCCATGGTGGAGGCGCCGCCGCCGATGTCGGAGCCGTCGCCGACGACGACACCGGCGGAGATACGGCCCTCGACCATCGAGGTGCCCAGGGTGCCGGCGTTGAAGTTGACGAAGCCCTCGTGCATCACGGTGGTCCCGGCGGCGAGGTGCGCGCCGAGCCGGACGCGGTCGGCGTCGGCGATGCGGACGCCGGCGGGCGCGACGTAGTCGGTCATCCGCGGGAACTTGTCGACGGAGGTCACCTGGAGGTGGAGACCCTCGGCGCGGGCGTTGAGGCGCACCTTCTCGAGGTCGTCGACGGCGACCGGGCCGAGCGAGGTCCAGGCGACGTTGGCGAGGAGGCCGAAGATGCCGTCGAGGCTCTGGCCGTGCGGCTTGACCAGCCGGTGGCTGAGCAGGTGCAGGCGCAGGTAGACGTCGTGGGTGTCGAGCGGCTTGTCGTCGAGCGAGGAGATGACGGTGCGCACGGCGACCACCTCGACGCCCCGGCGGGCGTCCACGCCGATCGCCTTGGCGGCGCCCTCACCGAGGGCGTCGACCGCGGCGTCGGGGGTGAGCCGCTCGGTTCCGGCGGGTCCCGGCGCCTCGGTCAGCTGGGGGGCGGGGAACCAGGTGTCGAGGACGGTGCCGTCAGCGGCGAGGGTGGCAAGGCCGGCGGCGACGGCGCCGGTGGTGCGAGGAGCAGTGGTCATGTGGAAAACCTAACGGTCGGGCCCCCGCCCGGGCCAACCGGTCTCAGGTGTCGGTCGGGTTCCGGGGCGGTTCCGGCGGAACCGACGACGGGACCGCCCCGCCGGTCGGACGTTCGACCGGCGGAAGGGCCGCGGCCGTCGGTGCGAGGACCCTCGCCAGCATCTCGCGGGCGTACTCCGCGTCGTACACCGTGTCCGTCAGCAGCACCTGGAGACAGATGCCGTCCATGAGCGCGACCAGCGCGCGGGCGGTGACCGGGTCGGTCCGCCGTGTCAGGACCTCGGTCACGCCGTCCGTCCACTCCGCGGCGACCGGGCGCAGGGCGGGGCGGCGCAGGGCGGCCAAGTAGAGCTCGTACTCCAGCTCCACGCCCGTCCGCGCGCCGGCGAGCCACTCGCCCATCAGGCCCGCCAGCTCCCCGGCGAGGTCCGCCCCGGGGTCCGCGAGCGCACCGCTCTCGCGCAGGGTCCGCGCGAAGCCCTCGTTGGCCTGGCGCAGCGCGGCGACGAGGAGTTCGTCGAGGGAGGCGAAGTGGTACGTGGTCGAGCCGAGGGGAACGTCCGCCTCGGCGGCGACCGTGCGGTGACTGAGCCCCGCGATGCCGCGCCGCCCCACGACCCGCAGGGCCGCGTCGACGATCCGCTGCCGCCGGTCGGGGTCGTGGCGGCGGGCGCGGGCCATCAGTGCGCACCGCCGAGGTTGAGGACGGCCACCCCGACGACGATCAGGGCGATCCCGGCGAGTTTGGCGAGGCTGACGGACTCGTTCATGAAGAGGATGCCGATCGCGGCGACGGCGGCGGTGCCCACCCCGGACCAGATCGCGTAAGCCGTGCCGATCTGGAGCGTCTTCAGGGTCTGCGCGAGGAGCGCGAAGGCGAGCAGATAGCCGGCGACGGTGATCACCGAGGGCCAGAGCCGGGTGAAGCCCTCGCTGTACTTCATGGCGGTCGTTCCCACGATCTCCGCCGCGATCGCCCCGGCCAGCAGTCCGTATCCCATGCGTACAAGCGTACACAAGTATATGTACGGACGTACGCAACGCCTGCCGCTACGGTGTCCCGCATGACGCATCACTCGGGACCGTACGGCTACGGCTACGCTCCCCCACCGCCCCCGCCGAAGCCCGGCGTGATACCCCTCGTGCCGCTCAAGCTCAGCGAGATCCTGACCGGCGCCTTCGCGACCCTCGGCCGTTACTGGAAGCCGCTGCTCGGGGTGACCGGGGCGGCCTACGGCACCGCGCTGCTGGTGGTGGGTGCGGCCTGCTGGTTCGCCTACGCGGCGGTCGGCGAGCATCTGGCCGCGGTCTTCGACGCGAGCGGCCGTGAACCGTCCTGGGACGACGTCCGCCCGCTGCTGATCGCGTTCGGCTGCGTCTGGCTCGTCGCCATGATCACGATGATCGCCGCGAGCGGCGTGATGTACGCGGCGTGCCCGGCCGTCCTCCAGGAGGCGGTTCTCGGCCGCCCCACCACGTTCAGCGCGGTCTGGCGGCGTGCCCGGGCGAGCATGCCGGCGGTCCTCGGCACGGTCTTCCTGACCATGCTGCTCATGCTGGTGCCGATCGCGCTCTTCGGTGCCGCCTTCATCGGGCTGATGGTGGCGGTCGTCGCGGCGGCGGACGGCTCGGGGTCCGTCTCGTGGGCCCTGCCGGTCCTCGCGCTGCTCGGCGCGCTGGCCACCGTCCCGCCGGTGACCTGGGTCTGGGTCAAGCTGAGCCTGGCCCCGTCGGCGGCGGTCTTCGAGCGGCAGCGCGCGGTGGCGGCCATGCGCCGCTCGTGGCGTCTGGTGGACGGCTCGTGGTGGCGGATCTTCGGTTCCCTGCTGGTGGCCGGCCTCATCTCCGGGATGGCGGGCTCCCTCTTCCAGGCCTTCGCCCAGGTGTTCTCGACCCCCGCCTCCTTCACCGCGGGTGCCACCGCCCCCGAGTCGCCGGGCGAGGTCCTGGCCGACCTCGCGCCCTTCCTGGCGATCACCCTGATCCTGTCGTTGATCGGCCAGATCGTCGCCTCGGTCTTCCCGCCGCTGGTGACCAGCCTCCTCTACGTCGACCAGCGCATCCGCAAGGAGAACCTGGCCCCGGCCCTGCTCCAGGCGGCCGGGGAGCCCTCGTTCACCCCGTGAGATTCAGTCGGTGAGGGACTTCTTCGGGCGCAGCACGCAGAACTCGTTGCCCTCGGGGTCGGCGAGGACGACCCAGCTCACGTCCTCGCCCTGACCGACGTCGACCCGGCGGGCCCCGAGTCCGATGATCCGCTCGACCTCGGCGTCCTGGTCGTCGGGCGAGAGGTCGAGGTGGAGCCGGTTCTTGACGGTCTTGGACTCGGGCACGGTCAGGAAGACGATTCCGGGCAGCGCGTTCTCCCCGGCGCCGATGACGATCTCCTCCTCGTCCTCGTAGAACACCTTCCAGTCGAGCACCCGCGTCCAGAAGTCGGCCTGGCGCTTGGCATCGTGGACATCGACAGCGATCTGATACAGAGAAACGGCCATGCCCGCCAGTCTGCCTGGCGGGCATGGCCGTTCACCGGATTTCCGGCAGGGAACCTCAGACGTTGAAGCCGAGCGCGCGCAGCTGCTCGCGACCGTCGTCCGTGATCTTGTCCGGGCCCCACGGCGGCATCCAGACCCAGTTGATCTTCAGCTCGCTGGCGATGCCGTCGGTCGCGGCCTTCGCCTGGTCCTCGATCACATCGGTCAGCGGACACGCCGCCGACGTCAGGGTCATGTCCAGCGTGACGACGTTGGAGTCGTCGATGTGGATGCCGTAGATCAGCCCGAGGTTGACCACGTCGATGCCCAGCTCGGGGTCGACGACGTCGTACAGCGCCTCGCGGATCTCTTCTTCGGAGGCCGGCTTCATCGTGGCCTCGGCGTTCTCGGTCATGCCGACTTCCTCTCCGCGTCACCCATCGCCTGGGCCGTCGCGTCCTTCCACGCCATCCAGCTGAGCAGCGCGCACTTCACCCGGGCCGGGTACTTGGAGACACCGGCGAACGCGACCGCGTCCTCCAGGATCTCCTCCATCGCGTCGTCCGGCTCGATCCGGCCCTTGGACTGCATCAGTTCCAGGAAGGTGCCCTGGATCTTCTGCGCCTCGGCCAGCTCCTTGCCGACGAGCAGTTCGTTCAGCACGGACGCCGAGGCCTGGCTGATCGAACAGCCCTGACCCTCGTACGACACGTCCTCGATCCGCGACCCGTCGTACTTCACACGGAGCGTGATCTCGTCGCCGCACGTCGGGTTGACGTGGTGCACCTCGGCATCGCCGTCCCGAAGACCGCGCCCGTGCGGGTGCTTGTAGTGGTCCAGGATGACGTCCTGGTACATCGAATCCAGCTTCACGAGAATCCCCTAGCCGAAGAAGTTCCGTACGTGCTCCAGACCCTCGACCAGGGCGTCGACCTCGGCCGGGGTGGAGTACAGATAGAACGACGCTCGCGTGGTCGCAGGAATTCCGTACCGCAGGCAGACGGGCCGCGCGCAGTGGTGACCGACACGGACCGCGATGCCCTGCTCGTCGAGGACCTGGCCCACGTCGTGCGGGTGGATGTCGCCGAGCGTGAAGGAGATCGCCGCGCCGCGGTCCTCGGCCGTCGTCGGGCCGATGATCCGCAGGTCCGGAACCTCCTGGAGGCGACGGACGGCGTACTCGGTGATCGCGTGCTCGTGGCGCGCGATGTTCTCCATGCCGATCGCCGAGAGGTAGTCCACGGCCGCGCCGAGGCCGACGGCCTGGGCGATCGGGGGCGTACCCGCCTCGAACTTGTGCGGGGCCGGCGCGTACGTCGAGGAGTGCATCGAGACGGTCTCGATCATCTCGCCGCCGCCGAGGAAGGGCGGCAGGTCCTCCAGGAGCTCCTGCCGTCCCCACAGCACGCCGATGCCGGTCGGGCCGCACATCTTGTGGCCGGTGAAGGCCACGAAGTCCGCCTGCAGCGCCTGCACGTCGAGCACCATGTGCGGGGCCGCCTGCGAGGCGTCGATGCAGACCAGCGCACCGACCTCCTGCGCGCGCCGGATGATCGTCTCGACCGGGTTGACCGTACCGAGCAGGTTCGACACCAGCGTGAACGAGACGATCTTGGTCTTCTCGGTGATGACCTCTTCGATGTTCGAGAGGTCGAGACGGCCGTCGTCGGTGAGGCCGAACCACTTCAGCTTCGCGCCCGTGCGCTGCGAGAGCAGCTGCCACGGCACGATGTTGGAGTGGTGCTCCATCTCCGTGATGGCGATCTCGGTCTCGTGGTCCACGCGGTAGGGCTCGTCGGCCCAGCCCAGCATGTTGGCCACGAGGTTGAGCGACTCGGAGGCGTTCTTGGTGAAGATCACCTCGTCGCGACTGGGCGCGTTGATGAAGGCGGCGACCTTGTCACGGGCGCCTTCGTACAGCGCCGTCGCCTCCTCGGCGACCGTGTAGACGCCGCGGTGGACATTGGCGTTGTGACGCTCGTAGTACGTGTTGAGCGCGTCGAGCACCTGGCGCGGCTTCTGCGAGGTCGCCGCGGAGTCCAGGTACACGATCTTCTTGCCGTCGTGGACCACGCGATCCAGGAGCGGGAAGTCCTTGCGGATCGCCTCGGTGTCGAGGAGGCCGGAGAGCCCCTGATGGGCAGATGTCACGCGGATGCGCCACCCTTCGTGCTGTAGGCCTCGTAACCCTCGTTCTCCAGCTTGTCGGCGAGCTCGGCGCCGCCGGACTCGACGATGCGGCCGCCGGAGAAGACGTGCACGAAGTCGGGCTTGATGTAGCGGAGGATCCGCGTGTAGTGCGTGATCAGCAGGGTGCCGACCTCGCCGGTCTCACGGACGCGGTTGACGCCCTCCGAGACGATGCGCAGGGCGTCGACGTCGAGGCCGGAGTCGGTCTCGTCGAGGATCGCGATCTTCGGCTTGAGGAGCTCCAGCTGGAGGATCTCGTGGCGCTTCTTCTCACCACCGGAGAAGCCCTCGTTGACGTTGCGCTCCGCGAAGGCCGGGTCCATGTGGAGCTTCTCCATGGCCTCCTTGACCTCCTTCACCCAGGTGCGCAGCTTGGGCGCCTCGCCGCGGAGGGCGGTGGCGGAGGTGCGGAGGAAGTTGGAGACCGAGACACCGGGGACCTCGACCGGGTACTGCATGGCCAGGAAGACGCCGGCGCGGGCGCGCTCGTCGACCGACATCTCCAGGACGTCCTCGCCGTCGAGGGTGACGGTGCCGCCGGTGACCGTGTACTTGGGGTGGCCGGCGAGCGAGTACGCCAGGGTCGACTTGCCGGAGCCGTTGGGGCCCATGACGGCGTGGGTCTCGCCCTGCTTGATGGTCAGGTCGACACCCTTGAGGATCTCCCGGGGGCCGTTCTCGGCCTCGACGGAGACGTGCAGGTCGTGGATTTCAAGCGTTGCCATGGGTGACTCAGGACTCCTGGGTGACGGAGACGAGCACATCGTCCCCTTCGATCTTTACGGGGTATACGGGGACGGGGCGCGTCGCGGGAAGGCCGGACGGCTTACCGGTGCGGAGGTCGAAGCTGGAGCCGTGCAGCCAGCACTCGATGGCGCAGTCCTCGACCTCGCCCTCCGAGAGGGAGACGTTCGCGTGCGAGCAGATGTCGTTGATCGCGAACACCTCGCCCTCGGTCCGCACGACCGACACCGGCGTGCCGTCGATCTCGACCCGCTTGGGGGTGTCGGTCTCCAGCTCGCTCAGTGCGCAGACTCGGACGAAGGCCATCAGACGGAAGCCTCCAGCTCGGCCTCGATCTTGGCGATGAGGCGCTCCTGGACGTCCGGCAGGCCGATCTGCTGGACCAGCTCGGCGAAGAAGCCGCGGACGACGAGGCGGCGGGCCTCGGTCTCCGGGATGCCGCGGGCCATCAGGTAGAAGAGCTGCTCGTCGTCGAAGCGGCCGGTGGCCGAGGCGTGACCAGCGCCGGCGATCTCGCCGGTCTCGATCTCGAGGTTCGGCACGGAGTCGACCCGGGCGCCGTCCGTGAGGACCAGGTTCCGGTTGAGCTCGTAGGTGTCGGTGCCCTCGGCCTTGGCCTGGATGAGGACGTCACCGATCCAGACGGCGTGCGCGTCCTGGCCCTGCAGCGCGCCCTTGTAGGCGACGTTCGACTTGCAGTGCGGGGTGTTGTGGTCGACGAGGAGGCGGTGCTCCTGGTGCTGGCCGGCGTCGGTGAAGTACAGGCCGAAGAGCTCGGCCTCGCCGCCGGTGCCCGCGTACGCGACGCGCGGGTGGATGCGGACGACGTCGCCGCCGAAGGTGACCACGACCGACTTGAAGGAGGCGTCGCGGCCGACCAGCGCGTTGTGCTGGGCGACGTGGACGGCCTTCTCGTCCCAGTCCTGGACGGAGACGACGGTGAGCTTCGCGCCGTCGCCGAGGAGGTAGTCGACGTTGGCGGCGAGCACCGCGTCGCCCGTGTGGTCGATGACCACGACGGCCTCGGCGAACGCGCCGAGCTCGATCACCTGGTGGCCGAAGGCGACGCCGCCCTGGCCGTGCACGGCGATCCGGATGGGCTCGGTGAGGACGGACTCCTTGGCGACGGTGACGACCGAGGCCTTCTCGAAGGAGGAGTACGCCTGCGCGGCGATCCGGTCGACGGGCGTGCCGGCCCTGCCGAGCCGCGCGTCGTCACGGCCGACGGTCTCCACGGTGACGCCCTCGGGGGCCTCGATCTCGACCTTGACGCCCTCGCCGGTGGCGACGGCGGTGCCGTCGTGCAGTCCGCGCAGGCGGTCCAGCGGGGTGAACCGCCACTCCTCCTCGCGGCCGTGCGGCACGGGGAAGTCCGCGACGTCGAAGGACGGGGGGGCGCTCATGCGCGTGGCGACGGTGGACTCGGCGGCCACCGCGATCGAGCCGGCGGTGGTGGAGCCCGCCGGGATGTTCTGAGCGTCAGCCATGGCTGTCGGTGTGCTCACTTTCTGCGTTCGGTGCGTTCGCTGCGGGAAGCTCGCGGGGGCCCGTCGCGCGGGCCCCCGCGAGGGGTGGCCGGGTGGCCGGGTGGCCGGGGCTGCTAGCCCACCGCGCCTTCCATCTGCAGCTCGATCAGCCGGTTCAGCTCGAGGGCGTACTCCATCGGCAGCTCCTTGGCGATGGGCTCGACGAAGCCGCGCACGATCATCGCCATCGCCTCGAACTCGGTCATGCCGCGGCTCATCAGGTAGAAGAGCTGGTCCTCGGAGACCTTGGAGACGGTGGCCTCGTGGCCCATGGAGACGTCGTCCTCGCGGACGTCCACGTACGGGTACGTGTCCGAGCGGGAGATCGTGTCGACGAGCAGCGCGTCGCACAGGACGTTCGACTTGGAGCCCGGGGCACCCTCGCCGATCTCGATGAGACCGCGGTAGGAGGTGCGGCCGCCGCCTCGCGCCACCGACTTGGAGACGATGTTGGAGGAGGTGTTCGGGGCCATGTGGACCATCTTGGCGCCGGCGTCCTGGTGCTGCCCCTCACCCGCGAAGGCGATGGACAGGGTCTCGCCCTTGGCGTGCTCGCCCATGAGGTAGACGGCCGGGTACTTCATGGTCACCTTGGAGCCGATGTTGCCGTCGACCCACTCCATGGTCGCGCCCTCGTAGGCCACGGCGCGCTTGGTGACCAGGTTGTAGACGTTGTTCGACCAGTTCTGGATCGTCGTGTAGCGGCAGCGGCCGCCCTTCTTCACGATGATCTCGACGACCGCGGAGTGCAGGGAGTCCGAGGAGTAGATCGGGGCGGTGCAGCCCTCGACGTAGTGGACGTAGGCGTCCTCGTCGACGATGATCAGCGTCCGCTCGAACTGGCCCATGTTCTCCGTGTTGATACGGAAGTAGGCCTGCAGCGGGATCTCGACGTGCACGCCCTTCGGCACGTAGATGAACGATCCGCCGGACCACACGGCCGTGTTCAGCGAGGCGAACTTGTTGTCGCCGACCGGGATGACGGTGCCGAAGTACTCGCGGAAGAGCTCCTCGTGCTCCTTCAGCGCGGTGTCGGTGTCGACGAAGATGACACCCTGCTCCTCCAGGTCCTCACGGATCTGGTGGTAGACGACCTCGGACTCGTACTGGGCCGCGACACCGGCGACGAGGCGCTGCTTCTCCGCCTCGGGGATGCCGAGCTTGTCGTACGTGTTCTTGATGTCCTCCGGCAGGTCCTCCCAGGACTCGGCCTGCTTCTCGGTGGACCGCACGAAGTACTTGATGTTGTCGAAGTCGATGCCCGACAGGTCGGAGCCCCAGCTGGGCATGGGCTTCTTGTCGAAGAGGCGCAGACCCTTCAGCCGCAGCTTGAGCATCCACTCCGGCTCGTTCTTCTTCTCGGAGATGTCGCGGACGACAGCCTCGGAGAGACCGCGCTTCGCGGTGGCACCGGCCGCGTCCGAGTCGGCCCAGCCGTACTCGTACCGACCCAGGCCCTCGAGCTCGGGGTGGCTGATCTCGGTGGTCATGCGGGGTTCCTCCCGGCCGTGCTTGCGGATGCTTCTGATGGGGTGGTCTGTGGGGCGCCGTGCGGGATGAACGTGGTGCAGACGCCGTCACCATGCGCGATGGTGGCCAGACGCTGGACGTGCGTTCCCAAGAGGCGGGAGAAGATCTCCGTCTCCGCCTCGCACAGCTGGGGGTACTGCTCGGCGACGTGGGCGACCGGGCAGTGATGCTGACAGAGCTGCTCGCCGACCGGCGCGTTCCGCGCGGTGGCAGCGTACCCGTCGGCACTGAGCGCCTTGGCGAGAGCCTCGGTGCGCTGGTCGGGGTCGGCCGCCTCGACGGCCTCGCGGTACGTCTCCGCCTGGGCTTCGAGCCGGTCGCGGGCGAAGGCGGCGACGGCCGCTTCCCCACCGGCGTTCTTCTCGATCCAGCGCAGGGCGTCCACGGCCAGCGAGTCGTACGACTGGTCGAAGGCGTCCCGGCCGCAGTCGGTCAGCGCGAAGACCTTGGCGGGGCGACCGCGGGTGCGGGCGCCGTAGACGCGCTTCTCGCGGGCCTCGACGACGTTCTCGGCGACGAGCGAGTCGAGATGCCGGCGCACGGCCGCCTGGGTGAGGCGGAGCCGCTGCGCGAGATCGGCCACGGTCGACGGTCCGTGATCCAGGATGGACCGCGCGACCCGGTTGCGGGTGGACCGCTCACCGGTCGCGAGTTCCTCCACCGGAGCCTCACCGACGTTTTTCACAACGCCATTGTTGCTTAATTCCCTGAGGAGTGACAAGCGACGCCGGAGCGGGGCACGGTGCCGTGCGTCACTCAGGTAAGGCTTACCTGACCTGCAGAAACGATCACTCCGAGGCGCTCGCACCGCCCGCCGGAGGCATCGCCCTCCGTCCGGCCGAGGCCACCGCACCGGCGAACGAGACCGCGTTCCGGACGGCCGCGCCACCCGGGTCGTTGTTGAAGAACACGTACACGTCCGCCCCGTCCGGCCACGTCGCCGCGAGCCGGTCCGCCCAGGTGGCGAGCGCCCGCGGCCCATAGGCCGGCCACGGTCTCGCCCGGCCTTCGTGCAGCCGCAGATAGCCCCAGTCCGCCGTCCGCCACAGGGGGGTCACCGGCCTCGATCCCCGGTCAGCCCAGCACAGGGCGGCACCCCGGGCCGCGAGGAGCGACGCGATCTCCTCGGTCCACCACGAGACGTGCCGCGGTTCGACCGCCACCCGCACCCCTGGGAAACGGACGAGGACGGCGTCCAGAAGCCCGGCGTCGGCGCGGAGCGTGGGCGGCAGCTGGAGGAGGACGGGCCCGAGACGGTCCCCCAGCGCCTCGGCCCGGCCCATCAGCCGCTCGACGGGCTCCTCGGGGTCCTTCAGCCGCTTGACGTGGGTGAGGAAGCGGCTGGCCTTCACCGCCATGACGAACCCGTCGGGCGTACGGTCCCGCCACTCGGCGAAGATGCGGCGCTCGGGCAGCCGGTAGAAGGCGTTGTTGTTCTCCACGGCGACGAACCGGCGCGCGTACTCCTCCAGCCAGAGCCGCTGGGGCACGCCCTCGGGATAGAGGACTCCGCGCCAGTCCCGGTACTGCCACCCGGAGGTGCCGACGAACACGGGCATACGCCGCGCCTTCCCCGTACCAGGCGGCTCACCCGCCCCGGGACGGGGCCGGAAGGTGCCCGGTCCAGGGCCGCGGACCGGACCCCCGAGCGGGGTCCTAGACTTCCCGGCATGCGAAAAGAGTCCGTCGACACCGCCGTCCGGGTACGCGGCCTGGTCAAGCGGTACGGAGCCAAGACCGCCGTCGACGGCCTCGACCTCGATGTGCGGGCGGGCACCGTGACCGCCGTCCTCGGCCCCAACGGAGCCGGGAAGACCACCACGATCGAGAGCTGCGAGGGATACCGGAAGGCCGACGCCGGCACCGTCCGCGTCCTCGGCCTCGACCCGGTGGCCGACGCGGCCGCACTGCGCCCCCGGATCGGCGTGATGCTCCAGTCCGGCGGCGTCTACTCCGGCGCCCGCGCCGACGAGATGCTCCGCCACGTGGCCAGGCTGCACGCGCACCCCCTCGATGTGGACGCCCTGATCGAGCGCCTCGGCCTCGGCTCCTGCGGCCGGACCGCATACCGCAGGCTCTCCGGCGGCCAGCAGCAGCGCCTGGCGCTCGCGATGGCCGTCGTCGGCCGTCCCGAACTGGTCTTCCTCGACGAGCCGACCGCCGGACTCGACCCGCAGGCCCGCCGCGCCACCTGGGACCTCGTGCGCGAACTGCGTGCCGACGGCGTCACGGTCGTCCTCACCACCCACTTCATGAACGAGGCGGAGCAGCTCGCCGACGACGTCGCCATCATCGACGCCGGCAAGGTCGCCGCCCAGGGCAGCCCCGAGGAGCTGTGCCGCGGCGGCGCCGAGAACACCTTGCGCTTCACCGGCCGCCCCGGCCTCGACCTCGGCTCACTGCTCAAGGCCCTGCCCGACGGCACGGCCGCCGCGGAGCTGACCCCGGGGGCGTACCGGATCAGCGGCGAGGTCGGCCCGCAGCTGCTCGCCACCGTCACCACCTGGTGCGCCCAGCACGGCGTGATGCCGGACGGCATCACGGTGGAACGCCACACCCTCGAAGACGTCTTCCTGGAACTGACCGGCAAGGAGCTGCGCGGATGAGCGGCGGTACGGGTACCTACGCGCCGAAGCCGGGAGCGGCCCCCGTCGGACGGATGATCGCGGCGCAGACGGCCCTGGAGACGAGGATGCTGCTGCGCAACGGCGAGCAGCTCCTGCTCACCGTGATCATCCCCTCGCTGCTGCTGGTGCTCTTCTCCACGGTCGACGTCGTCGACACCGGAGCGGACAAGGCCGTCGACTTCCTCGCGCCGGGCGTTCTCGCGCTCGCGGTGATGTCCACCGCCTTCACAGGCCAGGCCATCGCGACCGGCTTCGAGCGCCGGTACGGCGTGCTCAAGCGGCTCGCCGCGTCGCCGCTGCCGCGCTGGGCGCTGATGACGGCCAAGACCCTGTCCGTGCTGGTCACCGAGGTGCTCCAGATCACCCTCCTGACGCTGATCGCCCTGGGTCTCGGCTGGTCCCCGCAGGGCGACCCGCTCTCGGTCCTGCTGCTGCTCGTCCTCGGCACCGCGGCCTTCTCGGGCCTGGGGCTGCTGATGGCGGGCACGCTGAAGGCCGAGGCGACGCTGGCCGCGGCCAACCTGGTCTTCCTGCTGCTCCTGGTGGGCGGCGGGGTGATCGTGCCGCTGGACAGGTTCCCGGACGCGGCCCGCTCCGTCCTCGAACTGCTGCCGATCTCCGCGCTCTCGGACGGCCTGCGCGACGTCCTCCAGGGCGGCGCGACCCTGAGGTGGGGCCAGGCGGCGGTCCTCGCGGTGTGGGCGGTGCTCGGTCTCGGAGCGGCGGCGAAGCTCTTCCGCTGGGAGTGACCGCGGTGTGACGTTCCGGGACAACCTCTCCCGTACCCCACCCCTCGTGAAAGCGTGCACAAGCCCCCGCCTACGATAGGGGCCGTGCTGAACCCCCTCGCCTTCATCGCCCAGCGCTGGACCCCGTCCCCCCGGACGCTCCGGCGCGCCGCGCTCTCCGTCGTCGTGATGAGCGTGGTCATCATCGTCACGGGCGGCACGGTCCGGCTGACCGGCTCCGGTCTCGGCTGCGACACCTGGCCCAAGTGCACCGACGACAGCCTCTTCGCCACGCCCGAGCAGGGCATCCACGGCGCGATCGAGTTCGGCAACCGGATGCTGACGTACGTCCTGTCGGCCGCCGTCGGCTGGGCGATCATCGCGGCGCGCTCCACCAAGCCGTGGCGGCGCGGGCTGACCCGGCTCGGCTGGCTCCAGTTCTGGGTCGTGATGCTCAACGCGGTCCTCGGCGGCATCACCGTGTGGATGGACCTCAACCCGTGGACGGTCGCCGGTCACTTCCTGGCCGCCAACGGGCTGCTGACCGTCGCCGTGATCACCTGGCAGCGCGCCCGTGAGGGCGACACGACCCCGCGGCCCCGCGTCCCCGGACCGGTCCGCAAGCTGTCGTGGGCGATCGTCGGGGTCTCCGTGCTGCTGATGGTCCTCGGCACGGGTGTGACCGGTTCCGGCAAGCACGCCGGTGACAGCAGCGAGGTCCCCCGCATGCCGTGGGACTGGACCGCCGCCGCGCACCTCCACGCCATCGCCGCCTGGGTCGTCTGCGCGCTCGCGCTCGCCATGTGGCTGGTGCTGCGGGTGGTGGACGCCCCCGACGACACCCGGGCGCGCGCCCGCGATCTGCTGATCGTGCTGCTCGCGCAGGGCGGGCTCGGCTACATCCAGTACTTCACCGGCGTTCCCGAACTGCTGGTCGGCGCCCATATGCTCGGCTCCTCGCTGATGTGGATCGCCGTGCTGCGCCTCGCGCTGAGCCTGCGCGAGCGCCCGGTGTCCACCCCGGGGATCCCGGCCCAGACGGACCCGGTCCCGGCCTCCGTCTGACGCCCGCCGAGGCGCTCTCCGCCGGAGAGCGCCTCGGAACTGCGCCGCCCTGATCCCCCGGCCGGACACGACCTAGGCGAGTCCGTACACACGTCGGGCGTTGCCCGCCGCGATCATGGTGGCGACGCGCTGCGCGTCCGTACGGGACCAGGCGCCGTCGCCCACCCACTCGCCGAGCACGCGGTCGAGCGCGCCGCGGAAGACGCTCGCGGCGACGACGTGCAGCTCGGGCAGCCCCCGGGCGCCGCTGGAGAAGAGCAGCTTGCCGAAGGGCGCCAGCTCCAGGATCTCGGCCAGCAGGGCGGCGGCGCGGGCCCCCGTCCGGGCGAGGACGGGGCCGAGGTCGGCGTACACGTGCGGGAAGGCCTGGGTGAGCTGCGCCGCCTGGCGGTGGTACGGGTATCCGTGCAGCAGCACGAGGTCGGTGCCGAGTCCGCTGGTCGACGCCGCGAAGCCGGCGAGGCGGGCCGGGTCCTCGGCCCCCGCCTGCAGCTGGAGCGGACGCCCGGAGGCGACGGCGATCCAGAGCAGATGGCGCAGCAGTACGGGGTCGGTGAGCCGGCCCCCGGCCGGCCGGCGGGCCAGCCACCGGCCCGCGGCCCCGCGCACCTCGCCGGGCCCCGGCGGGTCGGACGCGTACACCAGCCCTCTGCGCACCCCCGCGACCGAGGTGAAGGCGACGGCGGTCGCGGCCGCGCCGTGGACGGCCTCGGAGAGGTTGGCCAGGAGCGCGTCGACGGTCCCCGAGGTGTCGGCGACCTGTTCGGCGAGCGGCTCGAGCCGGACGATCTCATGGGCGTCGGCGGCGGCCGCGGCGGCGATCTCGGCGGGCCCTGTCAGGTCACCCGGCAACCCCGTGTCCACCAGATAGGTGGAGATCCCCGAGGCGCGCAGCAGTCGGCGCCCGGTCTCCAGAACGCCCAGTTCCCGGCGGCGGGCGAGATAGCGGGCCGGCGGGCAGTGCGGTTCCAGACCGAGCAGCGGCGGGCACCAGCGGCGTACCGCGAAGCCGGTCTGGGTGTCGAAGAAGGTGGTGCCGGGCGCGGCGGGCCCGGCGGCCACGCCGAGACCGGCCTCGAAGGTGCCGAGGCCGAGCTCCGTGCGGAGCACCCCGTGGCAGTGCTGGTCCACCAGGCTCGGGGTCTCGATCATCGGGGGCTCCCTGTGTGGACGTGCTTCCACACGTCCTAACGGGTGAGCCCCGCGCAAGGTTGTTGCTTTTGTGACAAACGAGGGGGCCCGCTCATTTGTTGGACGGGCCGCCGATCTGGATGCCCGCCATCCGGGTCCACTCGTAGGGGCCTGTGACGACCTTCGCGGCGAACTCGCCGTCGAACTCGTCGTGAAGGGTGAGACCGGCCTTCTCGGCGGCCTGCTGCGCGACGGGGTACGAGGGGGCGACGAGGTCGCCCCAGCCGCCGTCCTCGCCCACGAGGACGATCCGGGTGCCCATCTGGCCGATGTAGGCGAGCTGCCCCTCGGCGCCGCCGTGCTTCTGGGAGAACGCCTGGATCTGCTTGGCGAGCTTGGCCGCCTTGCGCTCTGCCTGCTTGGTGTCTGCCATGAACAGGATGCTACCGAGCGGTAGATGCACTGGCGACGGCCGGGGCACGTGGTCTTGCCCACGCGCTCCGGCCGTTGTCGAAAGGGGCCCGAGGGCGCCTGGTGCGGCTACCGCAGGAAGGGGTCCACCGCGACCGCCACGAAGAGCAGCGAGACATAGGTGATCGACCAGTGGAAGAGGCGCATCTCCTTGAGCTTCGCGCCCGTCGCGCCCGCCTTCGCGCGGTTCAGCAGCGCGTGCGCCTCCCAGAGCCACCAGCCGCCGGTCAGCAACGCCACGGCGGTGTAGAACCAGCCCGTGTAGCCCAGCGGCGTCAGCAGCAGCGAGACGGCGACCATCACCCAGCTGTAGAGGACGATCTGCTTGGCGACGACCTTGTTGGAGGCGATCACCGGGAGCATCGGCACGCCCACGCGCGCGTAGTCCTCCTTCACCTTCATCGACAGCGGCCAGTAGTGCGGCGGCGTCCAGAAGAAGATGACCATGAAGAGGATGACCGCGGCCCAGGACATCGAGTTGGTCACGGCCGACCAGCCGATGAGGACCGGCAGGCAGCCGGCGATGCCGCCCCAGACGATGTTCTGCGCGGTCCGGCGCTTGAGGATCATCGTGTAGACCACGACGTAGAAGAGCAGCGCGCCGAGCGAGAGGGCGGCGGAGAGCCAGTTGACCAGGAGGCCGAACCAGAGCGTGGAGACCACGGCGAGGGTGAGGCCGAAGACCAGGCCCTCACGCGGCGAGACCATGCCGGTCACCAGCGGACGCTGGGAGGTGCGGTCCATCAGCGCGTCGATGTCGCGGTCGATGTACATGTTCAGCGCGTTGGCGCCGCCCGCCGACAGATAGCCGCCGAGGCAGGTGGCGAGCACGAGCCAGAGGTTCGGCACGCCCTGCTCGGCGAGGAACATCACCGGGACGGTGGTGATGAGCAGCAGTTCGATGATCCGCGGCTTGGTCAGCGCCACGAATGCCTTGACGCGAGCCCCGAACGGCCGATGGCCCCCCGGGCTGGGAGTCAAGACGACCCCTGCGGGTCGGGACTCGACGGCCGTCACGCACACCCCTGACAGAGAATTTTCCCAGCAAGCTCCCCGGTGAAGACGGGGTGAAGACTTGCGCGTACCACGCCACTCTAGACGTTGCCCATACGCCGATCTTCGCGGGGGTGGGGTCGTGTTGAGGGGGCCCGTTCCCGGGTGTTCCGACCGTCCGTCCCAGGGTGTGGACAGCTGTCGGGAGGCGAAGTGACAGAGTCACCCGCACTCTTGTCGTATCCGCTCATTTGAGGGGCGTGCACTCGAAAAGATGGGCGTTCTGTCGGGGGTAGGCTCGACAGCGCCGGTACACCCTCAGTCACCGGCTTATGCAGACATGTGGAGAGGAGCCCTGACTCAGGGTGAGCACTAAGCCGACCACCACAGACCTCGAGTGGACCGAGTTGGACCAGCGGGCCGTGGACACCGCCCGCATCCTGGCCGCGGACGCCGTACAGAAGGTCGGCAACGGCCATCCTGGTACGGCCATGAGCCTGGCGCCCGCCGCGTACACCCTCTTCCAGAAGGTGATGCGCCACGATCCGGCGGAGCCGGAGTGGGTGGGGCGCGACCGGTTCGTGCTGTCCGCCGGGCACTCGTCCCTGACCCTGTACACCCAGCTGTACCTGGGCGGCTTCGGTCTTGAGCTGGACGACCTGAAGGCGTTCCGCACCTGGGGCTCGAAGACGCCGGGCCACCCGGAGTACGGGCACACCGCGGGCGTGGAGACGACGACCGGCCCGCTCGGCCAGGGTGTCGCCAACGCCGTGGGCATGGCGATGGCGGCCCGCTACGAGCGCGGTCTGTTCGACCCGGAGGCGGCCCCCGGCACCTCCCCCTTCGACCACCACGTCTACGTGATCGCCGGTGACGGCTGCCTCCAGGAGGGCATCTCCGCGGAGGCGTCCTCGCTGGCCGGCCACCAGAAGCTGGGCAACCTGATCCTGCTGTGGGACGACAACCACATCTCGATCGAGGGCGACACCGAGACGGCCGTGTCCGAGGACACGATGAAGCGGTACGAGGCCTACGGCTGGCACGTCCAGCGCGTCGAGCCGAAGGCGAACGGCGACCTGGACCCGGCCGCCCTGTACGCGGCGATCAAGGCCGCCGAGGCCGAGACCGAGCGTCCGTCGTTCATCGCGATGCGTTCGATCATCGCCTGGCCGGCCCCGAACGCGCAGAACACCGAGGCCGCGCACGGCTCGGCGCTGGGCGACGAGGAGATCGCGGCCACCAAGCGCGTCCTCGGCTTCGACCCGGAGCGGACCTTCGAGGTCTCCGACGAGGTCATCGGCCACACGCGGGCGCTCGGCGACCGCGGTCGTGAGGCGAAGGCCGCCTGGGAGAAGTCGCTCGCCGAGTGGCGTACGGCCAACCCGGAGCGGGCCGCCGAGTTCGACCGGATCCAGGCCAACGAGCTTCCCGAGGGCTGGGAGTCGAAGATCCCGGTGTTCGAGGCGGGCAAGGGTGTGGCCACCCGTGCCGCGTCCGGCAAGGTCCTCCAGGCGCTCGGCGCGGTGATCCCCGAGCTGTGGGGCGGCTCGGCCGACCTCGCGGGCTCGAACAACACCACGATCGACAAGACGTCCTCGTTCCTCCCCGAGGGCAACCCGCTGCCGGAGGCCGACCCGTACGGCCGCACGATCCACTTCGGCATCCGCGAGCACTCCATGGCCGCGGAGATGAACGGCATCGCGCTGCACGGCAACACCCGTATCTACGGCGGCACCTTCCTGGTGTTCTCCGACTACATGCGCAACGCCGTGCGTCTGTCCGCGCTGATGCACCTGCCGGTGACGTACGTGTGGACGCACGACTCCATCGGTCTGGGCGAGGACGGTCCGACGCACCAGCCGGTCGAGCACCTGGCCTCGCTGCGCGCCATCCCGGGCCTGAACATCGTGCGCCCGGCTGACGCCAACGAGACCGCCATCGCCTGGCGCGAGATCGTCAAGCGGCACACGCGCGAGTTCGGCAAGGGCGCCCCGCACGGTCTGGCGCTGACCCGTCAGGGTGTGCCGACGTACGCGCCGAACGAGGACACCGCCAAGGGTGGTTACGTGCTCGTCGACGCCGAAGGCGGCGACGCGGAGGTCGTGCTGATCGCGACCGGCTCCGAGGTGCACCTGGCCGTCGAGGCCCGCGAGCGGCTCCAGGCCGAGGGCGTCCCGACCCGGGTCGTCTCGATGCCGTCGGTGGAGTGGTTCGAGGAGCAGGACCAGGGGTACAAGGACGCCGTCCTGCCGCCGTCCGTCAAGGCCCGGGTGGCCGTCGAGGCCGGGATCGGTCTCACCTGGCACAAGTACGTCGGTGACGCCGGCCGGATCGTCTCGCTGGAGCACTTCGGTGCCTCGGCGGACGCCAAGGTCCTCTTCCGCGAGTTCGGATTCACCCCCGAGGCCATCGCCGCCGCGGCCCGGGAATCCATCGCCGCCGCCGCGCGCTGACGCTCCTAGAAACGACTTTTGGAGAACCTCTCATGACAGACGCTCTCAAGCGCCTCTCCGACGAAGGCGTCGCGATCTGGCTGGACGACCTCTCGCGTCAGCGGATCACGTCCGGCAACCTGGCCGAGCTGATCGACCAGCAGCACGTGGTCGGTGTCACCACCAACCCCTCGATCTTCCAGAAGGCCATCTCGGAGGGGCACGGCTACGACCAGCAGCTGGCCGACCTCGCCGCCCGCAAGGTGACCGTCGAAGAGGCCATCCGCATGATCACGACGGCGGACGTCCGTGACGCCGCCGACATCCTGCGCCCGGTCTTCGACGCCACCGACGGCCAGGACGGCCGGGTCTCCATCGAGGTCGACCCCCGCCTGGCCCACCACAAGGCGGCCACCGTCGCCGAGGCCAAGCAGCTGGCCTGGCTGGTCGACCGGCCCAACACGCTCATCAAGATCCCGGCCACCCAGGCGGGTCTGCCGGCGATCACCGAGGTCATCGGCCTCGGCATCAGCGTCAACGTCACGCTGATCTTCTCGCTGGAGCGCTACCGCGCGGTCATGGACGCCTACCTGGCCGGTCTGGAGAAGGCCAAGGAGCGCGGCCTGGACCTCTCCAAGATCCACTCCGTGGCGTCCTTCTTCGTCTCCCGCGTGGACTCGGAGATCGACAAGCGTCTGGACTCGGTCGGTACGGACGAGGCCAAGGCGCTCAAGGGCAAGGCCGCCCTGGCCAACGCCCGCCTCGCGTACCAGGCGTACGAAGAGGTCTTCTCGAGCGACCGCTGGGCCGCGCTGGACAAGGCACAGGCCAACAAGCAGCGTCCGCTGTGGGCCTCGACGGGCGTGAAGGACCCGGCGTACAAGGACACCCTGTACGTCGTGGACCTGGTCGCGCCCGGCACGGTCAACACCATGCCGGAGGCGACCCTGGAGGCCACCGCCGACCACGGCGAGGTCACGGGTGACACCGTGCGCGGCACCTACGAGCAGTCCCGCGCCGAGCTCGACGCCGTGGAGAAGCTCGGCATCTCCTACGACGACGTGGTGCAGCTGCTCGAGGACGAGGGCGTCGAGAAGTTCGAGGCGTCCTGGAACGACCTGCTCAAGTCGACCGAGGCGGAGCTTCAGCGCCTCGCACCTTCGGAGGCGTAACCACCTTGAGCGCAGTCCACGGAGCCAACCCGCTCCGTGACGCCGCAGACCGACGGCTCCCGCGCATCGCGGGGCCGTCGGGTCTGGTGATCTTCGGCGTCACGGGCGATTTGTCCCGTAAGAAGCTGATGCCTGCCGTCTACGACCTGGCCAACCGCGGCCTGCTGCCGCCGGGCTTCTCGCTCATCGGCTTCGCCCGCCGCGAGTGGCAGGACGAGGACTTCGCGCAGGAGGTCCACGACGCCGTCGAGCAGCACGCCCGCACGCCGTTCCGCGAGGAGGTGTGGCAGCAGCTGATCCAGGGGATGCGCTTCGTCCAGGGCGACTTCGACGACGACGACGCCTTCGACCAGCTCAAGACCACCATCGAGGAGCTGGACAAGGCGCAGGGCACCGGCGGCAACTTCGCCTTCTATCTCTCCGTGCCGCCGAAGTTCTTCCCCAAGGTCGTCCGGCAGCTGAAGAAGCACGGACTGGCCGACCAGAAGGACGGCTCCTGGCGCCGCGCGGTCATCGAGAAGCCCTTCGGCCACGACCTCACCTCCGCCAAGGAGCTCAACGAGGTCGTCCACGAGGTCTTCCCGCCCAACGAGGTCTTCCGGATCGACCACTACCTGGGCAAGGAGACCGTCCAGAACATCCTGGCGCTCCGCTTCGCCAACACCCTCTTCGAGCCGATCTGGAACCGGTCCTACGTCGACCACGTGCAGATCACCATGGCCGAGGACATCGGCATCGGCGGCCGCGCCGGCTACTACGACGGCATCGGGGCCGCCCGTGACGTCATCCAGAACCACCTCCTCCAGCTGCTCGCGCTGACCGCGATGGAGGAGCCCGCCTCCTTCGACGCGGACGCGCTCGCGGCCGAGAAGACCAAGGTCCTCGGCGCGGTGAAGCTGCCGAAGGACCTGGGTTCCTCGACCGTGCGGGCCCAGTACGCGGCCGGATGGCAGGGCGGCGCGAAGGCCGTCGGCTATCTGCAGGAGGACGGTATCGACCCCAAGTCGAAGACCGACACCTACGCCGCCATCAAGCTGGAGATCGACAACCGCCGCTGGGCGGGCGTCCCCTTCTATCTCCGTACCGGCAAGCGGCTCGGCCGCCGGGTCACCGAGATCGCGGTCGTCTTCCAGCGCGCCCCGCACTCCCCCTTCGACTCCACGGCGACGGAGGAGCTGGGCCAGAACGCCCTGGTCATCCGGGTGCAGCCGGACGAGGGCGTGACCATGCGGTTCGGCTCCAAGGTGCCGGGCACCTCGATGGAGGTCCGGGACGTGTCGATGGACTTCGCCTACGGCGAGTCCTTCACGGAGTCCAGCCCCGAGGCGTACGAGCGGCTCATCCTCGATGTGCTGCTCGGCGACTCGAACCTCTTCCCGCGGGTCGAGGAGGTCGAGCTGTCCTGGAAGATCCTCGACCCGATCGAGCAGTACTGGGACAAGCACGGCAAGCCCGCGCAGTACCAGGCGGGTACGTGGGGGCCGGTCGAGGCGGACGAAATGCTCGCACGAGACGGACGGAGCTGGCGCCGGCCATGAAGACCGACCTGACGGACACCACGTCCAGCAAGATCAACAAGGCGCTGGTGCTCGGACGACGGGCCATCGGCACGCCGGCCGTCGGCATGGTGCTCACCCTCGTCATCGTCACCGACGAGGAGAACGCCTACGACGCCCTGAAGGCCGCCAACGACGCGTCCCGCGAGCACCCCTCGCGGACGCTGGTGGTCATCAAGCGGGCCGCGCGCTCGCCCCGCGACCGCGCGAAGGCGCGGCTCGACGCCGAGGTCCGCCTCGGTGCCGACGCCAGCACCGGCGAGACGGTCGTCCTGCGGCTGTACGGCGAGGTCGCGGACCACGCCCAGTCGGTCGTGCTCCCGCTGCTCCTTCCGGACGCGCCCGTCGTCGTCTGGTGGCCGGTCAACTCCCCGGCCGACCCGGCGAACGACCCGCTGGGCGCGCTCGCCCAGCGCCGGGTCACCGACACCTACGCCGCCGAGCAGCCGATCCACGAGCTGACGGGCCGCGCGGAGACCTACACCCCGGGCGACACGGACCTCGCGTGGAGCCGGATCACCCCGTGGCGTTCGATGCTGGCCGCCGCGCTCGACCAGGTCGTGTGCGAGGTCACCTCGGCCGAGGTGGAGGGCGAGGAGTTCAACCCGAGCGTCGAACTGCTCGCCATGTGGCTGGCGGACCGGCTGAAGGTGCCGGTACGGCGGTGCACGTCGGCGGGGCCCGGGCTCACGTCCGTACGGATGGAGTCCACCTGCGGGCCGATCGTGCTCGACCGGCCGGACGGCTCGCTGGCGACGCTCTCCATCCAGGGGCAGCCCGACCGTGCCGTGGCGCTCAAGCGCCGCGAGACGGCCGAGCTGATCGCCGAGGAGCTGCGGCGGCTCGACCCGGACGACACCTACGCCTCCGCGCTGCGGTACGGCGTCGACCGGCTCGACGAGGCGGCCGCGGTGACGGCTCCCGAACCGGTCGCGGCGGCTCCGGCCGCCGACCCCGCTCCTTCGTCCTCGAAGAAGCCCCCGGCCAAGAAGGCGGCGGCCAAGTGAGCGCTCCGCAGCTGGTGGTGCACCGCGACAAGGAGCTGATGGCGCAGGCCGCGGCCGCCCGGCTGATCACCAGGATCGTGGACGCGCAGACCGCCCGCGGCTCGGCGTCCGTGGTGCTCACGGGCGGCCGGAACGGCAACGGCCTGCTCGCGGCGCTGCGTTCGGCCCCGGCCCGGGACGCTATCGACTGGTCGCGGCTGGACCTGTGGTGGGGCGACGAGCGGTTCCTGCCCGACGGCGATCCCGAGCGCAATGTCACGCAGGCCCGCGAGGCACTGCTCGACGACGTCCCGCTGGACCCGGCGCGGGTGCACGCGATGCCGGCCTCGGACGGTCCGTACGGCGACGACGTCGAGGCCGCGGCCGCCGCGTACGCGGCCGAACTGGCCGCCGCCGCGGGGCCTGAGGACCATGGCCCGGTCCCGACCTTCGACGTGCTGATGCTGGGGGTCGGGCCCGACACCCATGTCGCGTCGTTGTTCCCGGAGCTGCCGGCGGTCCGTGAGACCGAGCGGACGGTGGTCGGCGTGCACGGCGCGCCCAAGCCGCCGCCCACCCGGGTCACGCTCACGCTGCCGGCGATCCGTGCCGCGCGGGAGGTCTGGCTGCTCGCGGCGGGAGAGGACAAGGCGAAGGCCGCGGCGATCGGGCTGTCGGGCGCGGGCGAGATCCAGGCCCCGGTGGCCGGCGCCCGCGGCCGCTCCCGGACGCTCTGGCTGCTGGACGCGGCGGCGGCATCGGAGCTGCCGCGCGACCTGTATCCGGCGGCGTCGGCCTGACGGCCCACCGCCGGCACAGCGAAAGGCGGCACCACCGGTTCGGACCGGTGGTGCCGCCTTCTGTTCGCCGGGTGCCTACCGCTCGGCGCCGCAGGACAGCTGACGATCGATGGCCTCAGCGGTCATCGGACCGTCCGCGGTCCAGTACTGCCCCTCGGGCACCTGCGCGGCCTTGACCACGGACGTGTCGAAGACTCCGCCCGATCCGTCGTCGGTGCCGGCGTCGGTAAGAAGGACGTCCAAGAGCTTCGGCAACGTGGCCGGTTGCCGCCCCGGTCCGGAGTGAGCGAACTCGCCCACCGCCCAGAGAGTCAGCGCACCGCGCTTTCCTTCGGGGCTCTTCGGGTCACGCGCCTCCCAGAGGGGTTTCTCCGACTTCCCGTCGAACACCTCGACCTTGCCCACCGCCTCCGTCGGGCAGGTCGGGGCCTTGATCGAGACCCGCGATCCGTCGATGCGCATACCCACCAGGAGGGGCCGCGGATCGGACATGCTGTACACGCCGTACACCCACAGCCCCGCGGCGGCGACAAGCGCCACCGCGACCGCGGATCCCAGCAGCACGAAGGGCCACACGGGAAGCGTCCTCCGAGAAGAGCTCAGCATCGGTATCCGCCGTCCTTCCATCCCGCGCGACGCTCCCAGCGGTTGCGGCAGGGGTTGGACCCGCCTCTGAGGTACATGTAACCGAAGCGGAATCCGTAGCGCATCCACTGCCGCTTGTGCCGACGCTCATGACGCATGAGGCTCGCCGAGACCCTCCTGTTCGACGTGAAGAACGTCGTGCCGAGCGTCGTGCCGCCCCGCGCGTGGAATCCGACGCCGCCCGAACAGACGCGCATTCCGTAACGGTAACGGCACTTGTAACCCATCCAACGGCTGGCGCCGGCGGTGAACACACCCACGGCGCGCGCCTCCTGACGTCGCTGCCAGCGGAGGTAGCGGCCGCCCCAGTTGGCGGCCTTCCTCCGCACATGCTTCCACCACCACGCCCGGCCGTCGAGGTCGTACTGGTTGACGGGGTCGCCGGGGTAGCCGTACGCGTTGGCGCCACCACCGTGAACCGGGTCGGCGGAGAGGAAGCGTCCGGTTTGCGGGTTGTAGAGGCGGACGCCCATCAGGACGAGGCCGGTGAGGGTCTCGCTGGAGCGCTGCTTGCCGCCGAGCCAGTTGTAGCGGACGGCGGGCTGGCCGGTGCGGGGGTTGCCGTACTCGTCGCTGTCCAGGACCAGGGGGGCGTCGGCCGCGTCCAGCGGAAGCTGGAGGGCGACGTCGCCGTGGATGTTGGTGAGCTGGAGCACGGTGTCGCCGCTCGCGCCGGTGGTGGCGGCGAGGTCGCCGGAGGCGGAGGTGACGTTGCGGCTGAGGGTGCCGTCGGTGGTGTCCTCGGTGATCCAGCGGGGGCTGTCGCCGTCCCCGGCGAAGTGGTTGACCTTGGCCGCGGTCTGAAACCAGGTGCCGTCGGTGTTCTCCTCCACGGTCCAGGAACGCAGGCGCCCGGTGGCGTCGAGCTGCCAGGTCTGGCGCTGGGCGCCGCTGGTCTGCTGGTGGACCAGGTCGTTGGCGTAGTAGCCGATCTGGCTGCCGGGCAGCGCGGTCGTGCGGCCGAAGGCGTCGTACACGTAGCCGGGCGCGATGAGCCGGTCGGCGCTGTCGTAGGTGTGGGTGGTGGTGGTTCCCTCGGTGGTGGGGCAGGCGGCGCCGGCGGCGCCTGCCGCGGTGGTCTGGGAGGTGCGGTTGGTGCGCTTGTCGAAGGCGTAGCCGCGCTTCGTGCACACGTCGCCGCTGGTGTCGGCGACACCCGTCAGGCGGCCGGTGGCGTCGTAGGTGTAGTTCTGCGCGGACCAGCCGGCGTGTTCGGTGACCTGGCCGTGGATGGATTCCTCGGCGGTGTCGGAGACGACGACCTGGCCGTCGCTGTCGCGGGTGTAGACGCGAGAGCGGGTGGCTCCTGTGGTGTCTTCCTCGACCTTGAGGGTGTACCCGCCGGGGAGCCTTTCGGTGACGACGGAGCCGTCGGCGTCGTAGGTGGCGGCGAACGCTCCGGCGACGGAGTCCGTGGTGGCGGTGGCCAGTCCGCGGGGCTCAGTGGCGGTGTCGTAGGTATAGGTGACGGTGGACGGTGCCGTGTCGGTGGTCTTGACCGGACGGTTCAGCAGGTCGTACTCGGTCGTGGTCACTCCGCCGTCGGCGTCGGTGTACGAGACGAGCCGGCCGAGCTTGTCGTACGTCTTCGTGATCGTCCCACCGGTCGGCGAGACGGTCTTGACGGCCTGGCCGGTGACCGGGTCGTACTCGGTCGTGGACTCCGGAACCGCCTGGCCGAGCCCGCCGGTCATGACGCTCTTGGTCTGGCGTCCGGCGTTGTCGTAGGTGTTGGTCGTGGTGCGGGTGACGCCGTTGGCGGCCTCGGTGACCTTGGCCGGGTTGTTCCACCAGTCGTACTCGGTGGTGGTGGTCGGCGTCTGGACCGGGTGGCTGCCGCCGCCGGTGATGGCGCCGGCCGGGCCGGTGGTGCACACCTGGTCGGCCCACTCCGGCCGTCCCTGGCAGGTGCCGGTGCCGGTCGCGGACCAGTACGTGGTCACCCGGGTCGCGGCGTCGGTGCCGGTGGCTCCCGGCGGCAGCTGCTTGGTGACGCGGCCCTGGTCGTCGTACTCGGTGGTGTCGGTGATCGCGAGACCGGCCGGGTCCTTGATGGTCTTGACCGGAAGGCCCTTGCTCCAGTCGTACACCGTCTGGGTCACCCGCGCGTCGGACATGGCCGTGGTGCCCAGGGCCTGGGCGCCAGTGGTGACCTTGGTGACCTGGTGCTCGACCCTGGCCGTGCCGTCGGTGGGACGACCGGCGTCGTACTCGTTGACCGTCCACGAACGGGCGGCGGCGGACGCGCCGGTGCCCGTCAGCGTGATACGGCGCAGCGGGCCGAACTCCTCCAGCTCACGGACGCCGGTCTTGTCGTAGACGGAGCGGGTGGAGAGCAGGTCGGCACGGTCCTGGGTGGACAGGCCTGCGATACCGAGTTGGGAGAGGGTGGCCCGGTCGGTCGCCGTGGCACCCAGGGCGAGAGCCCGGTTGCCTGCGGTCAGCTCACGCACCGCGTTGCCGTGGTGGTCGTACTCGGCGACCGAGATGTGTCCGCCGGGCGAAGCCGCGTTCACCTGACGCCCGGAGGCGTTGGTGTAGGTGAGAGAGGCCCGGCGGTAGTCACCCGCGCTCAGCTGGTCGCCCGAGTGCGCGGTGGGGACGGCGTCGGCCGGGAAGACAGCGGTCGCGTCCGCCGGGGCGTCGGTCTGACCCCACGCGCTCACCTCCGCAGGCCCCAGCTTGTACGGGGCGTTGTCGCCGGTCAGCGGCACGTCGTAGACGACGCTCGTGGACGCCGTACCCTCCGGCGTGCTGGTGGTGCCCTGCTTCAGACCGGAACGGTTGGCCTTCAAGAGCATGCCGTCACCGGCGGTGGCCGCGTTGCCCGCCTTGCCATAGGTGAACCACCACGGCAGCTCGCCGGCCGGGGTCAGGCCGGTGACCCGGCCCGCCGCGTCGTAGCCGTACGCGGTCATCGCGTCGTGGCCGATCCGCGGGTTCCAGGTCTCGCGCAGCCGCCCGGAGCCGTCGTACAGGTAGTTCTGCACCGGCTTGGACGTCGCCGCGGCAGCGCCGGGCTCGGTGGACCAGGCCCGGACCTCCTTGACCTGACCGGCCACGTCACCGAAGGCCGCGTCGGTCGCGGTGGTGGCGGTGGCGTAGACGAACTCCAGCGCTCGGCAGCCCTTCGTGGACGGCGTCGCCGTGCACGTGGTCGCGGAGGCGGCCGACGTCGGGGCGATGATCCGCTTGGGACGGGCCAGCTGCTTGCCGTCCACCGTCACGGTCTCGGAGATCACCGTGGTCGTCGACTGGGCGAGACCGTCCATGCTGCTGGACGCGACCTGCCACGAAACGGCGGCCGCGTCGGGCTTGGTGAAGACGGTGACCGTGCCCTCGGTGTCCTTCAGCGTGAACGAACCGGTCAGCGCGCCCGTGAGAGCCATGTCCTCGGCACCCGGCTCCGGCTTCCAGCCGCCACCGGTGGTGGCGGTGAAACCGAGCTCCTCGCCCTCGGAGTCGACCAGCGCGACCGAGGTGGCCGAGGTCTTCTTCAGATACGCCCAGTCCGACTCGGTGATCTCCGCAGTCGTGCCGGAGATCCACTGCGGCCCGAAGATCGGCGCCTGGCCGTCCTGCTTCGCCCCGCCGTCGGGGCGTCGCGACGACGCCGTGCGCGAGACGGAGAGCCCGAAGGCGGAAGCGTCGGTCTCGGAGAGGGTGTAGTCACCGGTCAGCAGGTTCACCGAACCCGGGCCGGCGTCCTCCGACGGCGCGGTACCCGCGTTCCGGTCCACCGTGATCGTGTTCACCGGGGAGTACGCCGAGGTGGTGCCGTCCGTGAACGCGGCACGGACCTCGATCGGGCCGTCCTCTGCCAGGGTTTCCGTGATGTTCCACGTCAGACCGGCAGGCTTGCCGTTCACCGTGGCCACCGGCCAGCCGGAGACCGCCGCGCCGTTCGCGGCCTGCCGTACGTCGGCGACGGGCACGTCCTTCCACGTGTCCGTCTCACCGCGGCGGTACTGGTAGGTCACTCCGGTGTAGGAGGAGTGGCCTTCCGCCGTCAGGCCCACCCGGCGTGCGGGGCGGTCGCCCTGCCCGGGCGTCAGGAGTGCCGCGCCCGAGCCGGCGTAGAAGACGTGGGATGTCTCGGCCGAGATGTTCCCGGCCGCGTCCTGGGTGCGGGCGGTCACGGTGTGCTTGCCCGCGGGGAACGACAGCGTCTTGGCGACGGCGGCCCCGGTGGTGGCGGCCGGTGTCCAGGCGCCGTCGTCCAGCTTGTACTCCACGGTCTTCACGTCGCTGGTGGGCGGGGTGAAGGTGAAGGAGCCGGAGAAGGAGCCGTTGGCGTCCGGGGTGCCGGACCAGGTGTTCGCCGGGAAGTCGGTCGAGGAGACGGTGGTCTTCGCGGGGGCGGTGGTGTCGACGGTGAACGTCTGCCACGCGGACCAGGTGCCGTTCCACGTCGTGCCGTCGTAGACCGCGGCACGCCACTTGTACGAGCCCGGGGCCAGCGCGCTCGTCGGTGTCCACGGCGCGTTCGCGCCCGAGGCGACGAACGCCGACTTGCCGGTCTGGAGCGCCGCGGTGCCGGTGGGCGTCCAGATCTCGTACGTGAGCTGGACGGTGTTGCCGTCCGCGTCGCTGGCCTTGCCGGTGATCGTCGGCGTGGTGTCGTTGGTCGCGCCGCCCGAGAGCGGGGAGACCGGCGTCGCCGCGCCCGGCTTGGTGTTGTACGTGACCGACAGGTACGGGGTGTTGGAGGCCGCGTTGCCGGAGTTGAACCGCTTCCACCCGTACGAGTCGGCCTCGTCCGTCGCCCGTATGCCCAGGGTGTTGGTGCCGTTGCCGTTGGCCGCCCAGGCGGCCGCCAGGCTGGTGATGTCCTGGTTGACCCAGCCGTCCGCGCACGAGGCGGAGTAGCCCTTCGTGGCCGTCGACGTCGCCCACTTCCTGTTCCAGCTGGGCTGTGCGGTCCACCGCGTGGCGGTCGAGGCCGAGCTGGTGTCCCACACCTCCCAGCTCCGGGCCGAGCAGGACCAGGAGTGGAAGTTCCACAGGTTCAGCTTCGCGCTCAGGATCTGCTTGCCCGTGATCGTCGACATCGGGAAGGCCAGGAACGAACGCGCCACCTGGCCCGAGCCGTTGTTGCCCAGCTTCAGCTCGGTCTGCGCCGACACGTCGGTCGCGTAACCCTGCTGGACGAAGGTGTCGAAGCTCGTCCCGATGTTGACCGCGGGGTCGACGGTGACGGGGTACTTCGTCGCCGGGTCGGCGAGGAACTTCGCGTCCGGCGCGAGCGTCAGGTCGACGGAGGTGCCGCGCTGCGTCACCTCCAGTCCGACGTCGGCCCGCCGGGTGTGCTCGCCGGACCGGGGGTCCACGGTCGCGTCCCACATCACGGGCGCGGGCAGTACGCCGACCTGCTTGCCCGACTTCGCGTCCAGGAAGGTCACCGAACGGTCCGCGTTGGCCCGGGCCTTGACGCCCTTGGCGTCCAGCGTCAGCGTGACCGAACCGTTCGCATCAACAGCGGAACGATTCTTCAGCTCCAGGAACTGCTCGAATCCCGTACGGGTCGACTCGATGATCAGGTCGGTGGCCGTCAGGGCGTCGGCGTAGCGTGCCGTGGTGCCCGACAATGTCGGCTCCGGCAGCGCGCCCCGCCACGACAGGGTCATCGCCCTGTCGGTGCCGGCCTGCAGCGTCACCAGCGGCACCGCCGCGGTCTTCGCCTCGCCCGCCGGTCCCGACGCCTTCACCTTCGCCGCCTGCGCCGTCGGGGTCTTCCCCGCCAGCCGCAGACCCAGCGGGTGGGCCTGAGCCGCCACCGCGCCCTGCGAGGTTTTCATCAGGTCGACGTCGATGTTCCGCCACTGGCCCGTCGCCCCGTCCCGGAAGCGGACCGGGCCCGAGGCCGGGTCGAGCGTCACGCTGCCGTCCGGGTTCGCCCACGTCGTCGACGACTCCGTACGCTCCGAGAGCGCCTCGACCCGCTTCCCCGACAGACGGGCCGCGACCTGAGCAGACGCCAGGTCCGCCGCCTCGGTCGCGAACGTCCGCGTCGTCGGCTCGGCAACGACCGGCGCCGCGCCCGCGTCCCGCGTCGAGACCGTCATGAGGGCCGTCTCGACGATCAACAGCCCCGCGACCGTCAGGGCGATGCGCGGAAGCGCACTCGCCCGCGGCCATATGGCCCCTCCACCCCCGTCGTAGGGGGTGACGTGATCGTTCATCCTTCGGTTCCTCCCCTTGGGCCGCCTCAGCGGCTCATACGGTGAGGAGCATAGAGAGAACGATCATTTCAGGAGCGACATTCACCTGAAGTCGTCGGGAACGGTCGCGTCCGCTCCAGGAAGGGCGCGAGCAGGCCCGGGACCGCCTCGGCGGCGAAGGTCAGACCCTCGCTCTCGGCGGCGTCGTACACGTCGTACGCGCCCGCGCCCGCCGCTGTCGTCGCGGTCAGTGTCAGGACACCGGCACGGCGCTGGAAGACGGACTGTCCGACGGTCCAACCGATGACGCCGCCCCGCTGGAGGGCGACGGTGGTGCGCCGGAGGGTGCCGGACCGGGTCACGAGGTAGTCGCCGGTGAGGCCGTGTCCTAGGTTGCGGTAGGCGTCCAGCGCGAGGAGCGCGCCGAGCGGGATCAGGACGAGGGCGCAGACCGCCGCCACGTACAGCAGTACGGGGGTGAGGGCGGCCCCCAGGACGGCGAGGACCGCGACCGGGGTGAGGGCGGTCCACAGCGCCCAGCGCAGGCGCCGGGTGCGGGCGGCGCGGGGGTGGGCCGTGAGCGGGGCGCCGGTGGGGGCCTCGGGCTCGCGCAGGACCTGGGCGGCGACCCGGTCGGCGACCGCGCGGGGCGCGGGCGGCAGCAGCGTCTTGTGGGCGGCGTGCTTGTCGTCGTCGTCCTTGACGAGGCCGGTGGCGACGGCGTCGACGCGGGCGGCGCGGCACACGCGTACCCCGAGCGGCTCGACGAGTTCGACGCCGCGCAGCCGCCGTTCCTCGATGGAGATGGAACGGCCGGTGAACAGTCCGCGGCGCACCCGCAGGGTGCCGCCCGGCTCGCGCTCCAGGCGGTAGTTCCACCACATCTCGACCCAGAGGCCGAGCGCGCCGACGGTTCCGGCGAGGGCGGCGAGCAGGACGAGGGCGACGACCGTCCAGAGGAGGGAGGTGTCCCGGAACCGGTCGCCCACCCACTCGATGACCTCGCCCTGGGCGCCGAACCACTGGCTGACCTGCATCACGACGCCGGCCGCGGCGCCGCCGAAGAGCGGGACGAGGAAGGAGACGGGGGCGTAGCGGATCCAGCGCGGGTCGAGGGCGGCCAGCGCGCCGTCATGCCGGCTGTCCTCGGCGTGCGGGACCCGGCGGTCGAGGAGTTCGCGGCGGAGCCGTTCGCCCTCGGCCCTGCTGACGGGGTCGAGTTCGAGGGTGGATTCGCCGCCGCCGGTGTTCTCACCGGTGCCGATGCGGACCTTGACGAGCCCGAGGACGCGCAGCAGGAGGTTGGCGGTGAGATCGACGCTGCGGATGCGTTCGCGGGCCAGCGAGCGTCGTTTGACCAGGAGGAGCCCGGTGTGGAGTTCGGCGCGCTCGGCACCGATGCGGTAACGGGTACGGCGCCAGCGGACGTAGTCGGCGGCCGAACCTCCGGCGATGAGCAGAGCGGCCCCGGCGAGCACCCAGCCGAGGGCCTGCCACAGCGGCATCGAGCCGGCCAGGCCGAGCACGGTGGGCAGTCCGGCGCCGCCGGCGACGCCCGCGAGGACGGCGGCGGTGACCAGGACCGTACGGCGGTCCAGGCGCCGCCACTCCTCGGCCGGGGTCGGCGGCGGTGTCATGTCGCGTCCCCGGGAGTGGCCTGGGTGATGTGCGTCAGCCGTTCGGCTAGTTCGGCGGCGAGCTCGTGGTCCAGGCCCTCGATCCGGATGGCGCCCTTGGAGGAGGCGGTCGTCACCGTCACCGTGGCGAGCCCGAACGCCTGCTCCAGCGGCCCGCGTACGGTGTCGACCGTCTGGATCCGGGACATGGGGGCGATCCGCCACTCCTGCCAGAAGGCTCCCGTACGGACGTAGACGGCGTCGTCGGTCACCTCCCAGCGGTGGACCCTGAACCACCAGATGGGGAGGAACGCGGTGCAGGCGAGGCCGATGGCCGCCACGATTCCGGCCGCGACCAGCAGCCAGAACCGGGCGGGCGTGACGAGGGCGCCGAGCACGCCCAGGACGACCACGGGCACGGCGGTGGTCACCAGCCACTGGGTCCGCCACCAGGTGACGGCCCGTTCGTTCAGTGGATTGTTCGGCGGCCGCAACCGCACCTCGGCCCGCTCCGCGTTCTCCCCCCTCATGGGATCAGCTGCGTCCGCGCAGGGAGCGGTAGGCCGCGACGAGGCCGGCGGTGGAGCCGTCGAGCCGCTCGCCGCCCTCGCCCCGGGTCAGGACCGGCTCGATCTTCTTGGCGAGGACCTTGCCGAGCTCGACGCCCCACTGGTCGAAGGAGTCGATGTTCCAGATCGCGCCCTGGACGAACACCTTGTGCTCGTACAGCGCGATGAGCTGGCCGAGGACGGAGGGGGTGAGCGCCTTGGCGAGGATCGTGGTCGTGGGGTGGTTGCCCTGGAAGGTCTTGTGCGGGACCAGCTCATCGGCCACGCCCTCGGCCCGTACCTCGTCGGGGGTCTTGCCGAAGGCCAGCGCCTGGGTCTGGGCGAAGAAGTTGGCCATCAGCAGGTCGTGCTGGGGGACCAGGCCCGGCAGCAGGTCGGCGACGGGCTCGGCGAAGCCGATGAAGTCGGCCGGGACGACCTTGGTGCCCTGGTGGATCAACTGGTAGTAGGCGTGCTGGCCGTTGGTGCCCGGGGTGCCCCAGACGACAGGTCCGGTCTGCCAGTCGACGGGCTTGCCGTCCCGGTCGACCGACTTGCCGTTGGACTCCATGTCGAGCTGCTGGAGGTACGCGGTGAACTTCGACAGGTAGTGCGAGTACGGCAGGACGGCGTGCGACTGGGCGTCGAAGAAGGCGCCGTACCAGACGCCGAGGAGACCGAGCAGCAGCGGCGCGTTCTCCTCGGCGGGGGCGGTGCGGAAGTGCTCGTCGACGAGGTGGAAGCCGTCGAGCATCTCGCGGAAGCGGTCCGGGCCGATGGCGATCATCAGGGAGAGGCCGATGGCGGAGTCGTAGGAGTAGCGGCCGCCGACCCAGTCCCAGAACTCGAACATGTTGGCCGTGTCGATGCCGAACTCCTCGACCTTCTCGGCGTTGGTCGACAGGGCCACGAAGTGCTTCGCGACGGCGTCCTGGCCGGCCCGCAGCTCGGTGAGGAGCCAGTCGCGCGCGGAGGTGGCGTTGGTGATCGTCTCGATGGTGGTGAAGGTCTTCGAGGCGACGATGAAGAGCGTCTCGGCCGGGTCGAGGTCGCGGACGGCCTCGTGGAGGTCGGCGCCGTCGACGTTGGAGACGAAACGGAACGTCAGGTCCCGCTGGGTGTAGGAGCGCAGGACCTCGTAGGCCATGGCCGGGCCGAGGTCGGAGCCGCCGATGCCGATGTTCACGATGTTCTTGATCGGCCTGCCGGTGTGGCCGGTCCACTCGCCCGCGCGGACCTTGTCGGCGAAGGCGCTCATCCTGTCGAGGACGGCGTGGACGGCCGGGACGACGTTCTCGCCGTCGACCTCGATCACCGCCTCGCGGGGGGCGCGCAAGGCGGTGTGCAGCACCGCCCGGTCCTCGGTGGTGTTGATCTTCTCGCCGCGGAACATGGCGTCGCGGAGCCCGGCCACCCCGGTCGCGGCGGCCAGCTCGCGCAGCAGCGCCAGCGTCTCGTCGGTCACCAGGTGCTTGGAGTAGTCCAGATACAGGTCACCGACCCGCAGGGTGTATGCGCTGCCTCGGTCGGCGTCGGCCGCGAACAGCTCCCGCAGATGGGTGTCGCCCAGCTGCTCACGGTGCTTGCCGAGGGCCGCCCACTCGGGCAGCTGGTTGAGCCTCACACGGCCTTCGGTAGTCATCTCGGACATCGCCCACTTCTTCTCGTACTGCCTGCTTGCCCCGCTGCCACTCCAACCTAATTGATCAGGCGTCCCGAGGGGGCAACGGCTCAGTGGCCGCCGCGGTGCAGGCGGCCCGCGTAGTGGGCCTCCAGGGCCGCGTTCCGCTCGTGACCGCCCGGCAGGTTGGCCGAGACGTAGACGGGCGGCCGGTGCCCCTCGGCGAGGAGCAGGGCGACGGCCTCGGCCACCACCATCTGGACGAGGAGCGAGGAGGTGAGGGTGGAGATGCCGCAGAGGGCTCCGCCGTCGGGCAGCGGGAGCAGGGCGTCACCGGTGGGGGCGCGGTTGTCGAGGACGGCGTCGGCGAGGTCGGCGAGCCGCTTGCCGCTCGGGTGGAGCGCGGGGACGGCGTGGGTGTGTTCCAGCGAGGTGAGGGCGACGAGTCGGTGGCCGGCCCCGGTGACCTTCAGTGCCAGGTCGACGATGGAGTTGTTGACGCCGGAGTTGGAGATGATCACGAACAGGTCCTGCGGGCGGGGCGTGGCGAGGGCGTAGAGCCGTTCGGCCAGGCCCGGGGAGCGTTCGAGGAGCGGATCGGCGAGGACGGCCGGGTCCTCGCCGCCGCGCAGCACGAGGTCGGCCAGGGAGATACGGCTGGTGGGGACGAGTCCCCCGGCGCGGCCGGCGATCTCCAGGGCGGCGGCCTGGGAGTGTCCGGTGCCGAAGGCGTGGATCACGCCGTCGGCGGCGACGCAGTCGGCGAAGAGCCGGGCGGCCGCGGCGACGGAGTCCTTGTTGCCGGCGACGGCCCGCTCGACGGCCTCGCGGGCGTGGTCGGCGAACAGCGCGGCGCCGAGGGGGCGTTGGGACATGAGAGAGCCTCCGCTGGCTCGGTGAACCCATCCAGGACGACTGACCCGAATCAATGAACCAGCGTCGGTGAACCCCGTCAAGAGCACCCCCCACCCCCACCTCGTACGCCGTTTCAGCGCGGAAGCCGCGCCAGCGCCACCGCGCCCGTGAGGCCGTCCGGGGTGGGGCTCGGGGCGAGGCCCAACGGTGCGACCCGCGCGGTGAGTCGGGGCAGCAGCGGCCCGGCGGGGCCGATCAGGGCGCCCGTGGTGACCAGCGGCTCTCCTGGGCGCGGCGCCAACGCGCGTACGGTCGCGGCGAGTTCGTCCGCCGCACGGTCGAGCAGCCGCCGGGCCACCGCGTCCCCGGCCCGTTCGGCGTCCACCACGAGAGGGCTCAGCGCCGCGAGCCGCACCGGATGGCCCGCGTACGCGTACCGGACGATGTCCTCCCTGCGGAGCCCGCCGCACCGCTCCCCCACCGGCCCGGCGAGGACAGTGGCCGGTCCCCGTCCGTCCAGGGAGCGCAGCACGGCCCGCAGCGCCTCGCGCCCGAGCCAGAAGCCGCTGCCCGCGTCGCCGAGCAGCCAGCCGTCGCCGTCCACGGCGCGCGCGGCCCTGCGCCGCTCCACGCGCGCGGCGACGGCGCCCGTACCGGCGATCAGGACGAGCCCGTCCGCCGGGGTCCCGGGCGCCGAGGCGAAGGCGACGTCCACGTCCCCGCAGACCTCGACGCGGGCCGGGGCGGCGCCGACCGCTGCCAGCGCGCCGGCCAGCGCCGTGCGCGCGTTCTCGTGGCCCCCGCCCGGGCCGCCGCCCGCGAAGCCCGCCACCACGGCACGGACGGCACCGCCCCGCCCGTCCCGGACGGCGCCGGTCAGGGCCGCCGCCAGATTCCGTACGAGTCCGTCGCGCGGGACGCTCAGCGCGTTGCCCGGGCCGCCCGTTCCCTCCCCGAGGGTCTCGCCGGTCGAGGCGACGGCGAGCCGCGCCCGGATCCGCGTTCCGCCCGCGTCGATGCCGACGACGAGCTCCGCCTCCGTCTGAATCCCGGATTCGCTCATCAGCCCGCATGGTGGTTGATAGATTCACGCCGCGACAAGACCCCCGACATCCCCGGACAGGAGTGAGGCCGTCGTGATCACCGCACTGATCCGCTCCGAGCTGCCCCGCATGTCCGGTTCCCTGCGCAAGGTCGGCGCCTGGGTGCTGGAGGACCCCCGGCGGGTCGCTGGCGTCTCCGCCGCCGAACTGGGCCGGCGCACCGGTACCTCCCAGGCCACCGTGACCCGCTTCTGCCAGGCCCTCGGCCTCGACTCGTACCAGCGGCTGCTGCTCGCCCTCGCCCAGGAGCAGGGCGAGAACGACCGTTCCGGCGACGTCCTCCCCCTCGGTCCCGACATCGGCCCCGACGACCCGCTCGACCAGGTCGTCGCCGCCGTCGCCCGGGCCGATCTGCAGGCCCTGCGCCGGACCGCCGAGCGGCTGGACCTCGACGCCCTCGAACGGGCCGCGCGGACCCTGGCCAAGGCGCGCCGTATCGACGTCTACGGCGTGGGAGCCTCCGGTGTGGTGGCCCTGGAGACCGAGGCACGGCTCTTCGGCATAGGCTGCGACGCCCGCGGCTGGACGGAGGTGCACGCGGCGGAGACCTCCGCCGCCCTGCTGACGCCCGCCGACGCGGTCGTGGCGCTCTCCCACTCCGGGGCCACCCGCGAGGTGCTCGCCCCGCTGCGGCTCGCGGTCGAGCGGGGGGCCGCCACCATCGCCGTCACCGGCGATCCCCGCTCCCCCGTCGCCCGGGCCGCCGGTCTCCATCTCACCTCGACCTCGGCCGAGACCGGCTTCCGGCGCGGCGGTTTCGGGACCCGCCACTCGGTGCTGCTGATCCTGGACTGCCTCTACGCGCGCGTGGCGCAGCTGTCCTACCGGCGGGCGACGGCGGCTATGGCGCTGACCGCCCATATCGCCGACAGCCACCGCTGATCCGGCGAAACCGACGCGAACGGGCCCTGCCCGCGAACCGAGTTCGCGGGCAGGGCCCGTTCGTCACACCTTCACACCACGCTCAGATCTCGCCGCGCAGTTTGGCGAGCGCCTCGGCGAGGATCGCCTCGCCGTCCGCGTCGCTGCGCCGCTCGCGCACATACGCGAGATGCGTCTTGTACGGCTCGGTGCGCGGCGGATCCGGCGGATTGTCCCGGTCCTGACCGGCCGGGAAACCGCAGCGCGGGCAGTCCCACGTCTCCGGAACCTGTGCGTCACTGGCGAAGCTCGGCTGCGTCTCGTGCCCGTTCGAGCACCAGAAGGAGATGCGGAGGCGCGGTGCCGACTCGCCCCGCTCGGCCTCCCCCATCGGCCCCGCTCCGACCCGGCTTCCCCGGATCGCGTTGCCACTTGCCACGGTCGTAACTCCCTGCGTGATGGTGCTCGAAGATGCCCCAGTCTACGTAAGGCCCAACGCGCGTCCAGTGATTGGAGTTACACAGAACCCCGCAACGCCGGAACGAGCGTTCAGCCGTTCACCTTCATCAGAAGTGCAAGTACGACAATGCACGCGAACCACAGGAGACCGACCACGACGGTGATCCGGTCCAGGTTGCGCTCGGCGACCGAGGAGCCGCCGACGGAGGACTGCATACCTCCACCGAACATGTCGGAGAGGCCGCCGCCCTTCCCCTTGTGCATCAGCACGAGCAGCATCAGCAGCGCGCTGAAGACGATCAGGGCGATCGAGAACCCCATAACCACGGCTGGACCCTACTTCCTGGCAATTCTCGGAAAAGTGCGAACGACGGGGGCCGACAGGCTCACACAGCCTGCTCGGCCCCCGCAAGGGTACGACGGATCGCCGCTACCGCATACTCACTGGTCGCGGAAGCGGACGATCTTGACGAACTCGTCCGCGTCCAGCGCCGCGCCGCCCACCAGGGCGCCGTCGACGTCGGGCTGCGCCATGATCGCGGCCACGTTCCCGGACTTCACCGAGCCGCCGTACTGGATGCGGACCTTGTCGGCCAGCTCCTGCGAGTACAGCTCCGCGAGACGGCCGCGGATCGCCCCGCAGACCTCCTGCGCGTCCTCCGGGGTGGCCACCTCACCGGTGCCGATGGCCCACACCGGCTCGTAGGCGATCACGATGGACTCGGCCTGCTCGGCCGGGACGTCCTTCAGACCGCCGTCGATCTGGGCCAGGGTGTGCTGGACCTGCCGGCCCGCCTTGCGGACGTCCAGGCCCTCGCCGACGCAGAGGATCGGGGTCAGGCCGTGCTTGTACGCGGCCTTCACCTTGGCGTTGCAGATCTCGTCCGACTCGGCGTGGTACTGGCGGCGCTCGGAGTGGCCCACGGCGACGTAGGAGCACTTCAGCTTGGACAGCATCGCGCCCGAGATCTCACCGGTGTAGGCACCGGAGTCGTGCGCGGAGATGTCCTGGGCGCCGTACTTGATCTTGAGCTTGTCGCCGTCGACCAGGGTCTGCACGGACCGCAGGTCGGTGAAGGGCGCCAGGACGGCGACCTCGACGGCGTCGTAGTCCTTGTCGGCGAGCGCGAAGGCGAGCTTCTGGACGTGCGCGATGGCCTCGAGGTGGTTGAGGTTCATCTTCCAGTTGCCCGCCATCAGCGGGGTACGCGAACTCACTTTTTCTCAGTCCTCCAGAGCGGCGAGGCCGGGGAGCGTCTTGCCCTCGAGGTACTCGAGGCTGGCGCCACCACCGGTGGAAATGTGGCCGAAGGCGTTCTCGTCGAAGCCCAGGATCCGGACGGCGGCGGCGCTGTCGCCACCACCGACGACGGTGTAGGCGCTGCTGTCGAGCAGGGCCCGCGCGATGGCGGTGGTGCCACCGGCGTAGTCGGGGTGCTCGAAGACGCCCACCGGACCGTTCCAGAAGACGGTCTCGGCGTCGGCGATCTTCGACGCGTACAGCTCGCGCGTCTTCGGGCCGATGTCGAGGCCCTCCTTGGTCGACGGGATCTTGTCCGCGTCGACGGTCTCGAAGTCGGCCGGGGCCTTGGTCTTCAGGTCCGGGAACTCCGAGGACACCAGCACGTCGACGGGGAGGACGAGCTCGACGCCGTTCTCCTCGGCCCGCTTCATGTACTCCTTGACGACGTCCACCTGGTCCTTCTGGAGCAGGGAGATGCCGACCTCGTAGCCCTTGGCGTAGAGGAAGGTGTACGCCATGCCGCCGCCGATCAGGAGACGGTCGGCCTTGCCGAGCAGCTCGTCGATGACGGCGAGCTTGTCGGAGACCTTGGCGCCGCCCAGGACGACGACGTACGGGCGCTTGACGTCCGAGGTCAGCTTCTTCAGGACGCCGACCTCGGTGGCGATGAGGTGGCCGGCGGCGTGCGGAAGGCGGGCCGGGAGGTCGAAGACCGAGGCGTGCTTGCGGTGCACGGCGCCGAAGCCGTCACCGACGTAGACGTCGGCGAGGGCGGCGAGGCGGTCCGCGAAGGCGCCGCGCTCGGCGTCGTCCTTGGACGTCTCACCGGCGTTGAAGCGGAGGTTCTCGATGACGGCCACCCGGCCGTCGGCGAGGCCCGCCACGGTGGAGGTGGCGGAGTCGCCGACCGTGTCGGTCGCGAACGCCACGTCGGCACCGAGGAGCTCGCCCAGGCGCGCGGCGGCCGGGGCGAGGGAGAACGCCGGGTCCGGGGCGCCCTTGGGGCGGCCCAGGTGCGAGGCGACCACGACCCGGGCACCGGCCGCGGCGAGCGCCTCGACCGTGGGGAGGACGGCGCGGATCCGGCCGTCGTCGGTGATGGTGGTGCCGTCCAGCGGCACGTTGAGGTCGGCGCGGACGAATACCCGCTTGCCGGCGACGCCTTCGGCGAGAAGCTCGTCGATCGTCTTCATCTCTTACTGACTCCTAGGAACGCGGTGGAGCACACGAGACAGGGCTCGTACAGCGCGACGTTACGCTGTCCGAGCCCTGCGCTCACATCAAGGGGTGCCTGCCTGAGATCAGAGCTGGCCGCCGACGAAGACGGTGAGGTCGACGAGGCGGTTGGAGTAACCCCACTCGTTGTCGTACCAGCCCAGGATCTTCACCGAGTTGCCCTCCTGGACCATCGTCAGGGAGGAGTCGAAGGTGCAGGAGGCCGGGTCGCTGACGATGTCCGAGGACACGATCGGGTCCTCGGTGTAGAACAGGATGCCCTTGAGGTCGCCGTCCTCGGAGGCCTTCTTGAAGGCGGCGTTGACCTCGTCCTTGGTGACCTCGCGCTGCAGCGTGACGACCAGGTCGGTGGCCGAGCCGGTCGGGACCGGGACGCGCATCGCGATGCCGTCGAGCTTGCCCTTGAGCTGCGGGAGGACCAGGGCGGTGGCCTTGGCGGCACCGGTCGTGGTCGGGATGATGTTCTCCGCGGCGGCGCGGGCACGACGCAGGTCGGAGTGCGGGAAGTCCAGGATGCGCTGGTCGTTGGTGTACGCGTGGACCGTCGTCATCAGACCCTTGACGATGCCGAAGTTCTCGTCGAGGACCTTGGCCATCGGCGCCACGCAGTTGGTGGTGCAGGAGGCGTTGGAGATGACGTGGTGGTTGGCCGCGTCGTACTTGTCCTGGTTGACGCCCATCACGATGGTGATGTCCTCGTCCTTGGCCGGAGCCGAGATGAGGACCTTCTTGGCGCCACCGGCGAGGTGCTTCTCGGCGTCGGCCTTCTTCGTGAAGATGCCGGTCGACTCGATGACGATGTCGACGCCCAGCTCGCCCCAGGGGATGTCGGCCGGGTTGCGCTCGGAGAGCACCTTGATGGTGTGGCCGTCGACGGTGATGGTGTCGGCGGTGTGGGTGACCTCGGCCTTGAGGCGACCCAGGATCGTGTCGTACTTCAGCAGGTGGGCGGTGGTCGCAGTGTCACCCAGGTCGTTGACAGCCACGATCTCGATGTCAGCACCCTGCTCAAGGAGCGCGCGGAAGTAGTTGCGACCGATGCGGCCAAAGCCGTTGATGCCTACGCGGATCGTCACGAACCGATCTCCTCGTGAGAGTACGCCGGTTTTCGACGCCGGCGAGTTTCTATTAGGGATGTCCCCGACCGCTTACGACCCTACCTCTCCCATCGCCTCAGAGTGACATCGTGTGCAGCCGTAAGTGCCGGTAAATGCGCCGTGGCCCGTTACTACCGACGGGTTCGGGCCACGGTGCGACTTTCGTCCCGATCACTGACTGTGATCAAAGGTGCGGGTGGTCGCTCAGCCGTGCACCGCACTGATCGCCTTCCCGATCAGTGCCGTGCGCTGCGCCGCGCTCGGTACGTGTTCCAGGCCGAAACCGAGCAGGACGGTGTCACGCGTGGTGACGGCGGCCCGTGAATGGAAGAGCCCGGGCGAGCGGATCCAGTCCTTCCCGGCACGGGGGCTGCCGGCCGGCGGTCCCGGTACGGACCAGACACCGAGCGCGGTCTCGAATCCCTCGGCGTCGGTCTCCGTACCGCCGACGACGAGCCGGGTGTCGTCGACGAAGGCGCCGGTCCCACCGGTGCCCGGGTCGGAGATGTACGAGAGCGACAGCTCGACCTTCTCGCCCGCGTAGCGGCCGAGGTCGATCGACGCCTCGCGCCAGCCGTTGGAGGGGCCGGTGAAGGCGTTCCAGGAGCCGGTCGTTCCGGTGGTGGCGCAGCCGTTCTCGCCGACGGTCAGATAGTGGGCGAGGAAGGGGTGGCCCCGGACGTAGTAGCCCTCGCCGCAGTCGGCCGGCGCCTCGGTGGAGGTGCCTCCGTTGGTGTCGGGCAGCGTCGTCCAGTCCTCCTGGCCGACAGTGCGGGCCTCGACCACGAGGTTGTCGTAGCCGGGCTCGGTGTCGTGGCTGACCTGGAACCGCAGGCTCGGCTTCGCCGAGGCGTCGACGCCGGTGAGGTCGACGGTGCGGCTCAGCCGCGTCCAGGTGTTGTCGGCGTGCGAGGCCGCGGCGAAGGAGGAGCCCTCGTACGGCTCGAAGGGGGTGCGGACGCCCGGGTAGTCACCGGCGGAGGCACTGCTGCCGAACCGCGGGAACTGCCGCGGCGGCAGGGTGTCCGAGGTGACGGTGTACGCGCCGGCGTCGTCCAGCGGGTTGTCGGCGGCCGCGCCGAGCGTCACGGCGGTACCGGCGAAGCCGCCCGATCCGGCGAAGGCCGGCGGGCTCTTGAGGCCGGTCCGGTGATGGGCGCCCAGGAAGTACTGCGCGAAGTCATCGGAGTCGGCGCGGCCGATGTCGACGTGACCGCCCGACCTCTCGCCGGCGTTGACGAGCTTTCCGCCTTCGTTGAGGTGGTCGCGGACGGCCAGCATGACCGGCCCGGAGGGCCGCTCGGCGCCGGTGTACCAGACGACCGTACGGAAGTGGCTCAGGACGCCGAGAGCGTGCGGGACGCCCTGGGTGGCGACGTCCCAGACGGCGGCGGCGCGGCCGTTGCCGGCGAGCGCCTTCACATAGGCGTCGGTGTGCCGCGCGGCGGCGGTGCCGCCCTCCTCGGCGAGGACGAGCACGTCCGCGCGCGGCCGCTCGGCCACGGTGTAGGTGAAGGGGTCGGAGGAGGTGGCCCTGCCCTCACGGGTGCGGGCGGTGAACCAGACCTCGACGGTGTCGCCCGGTCCGGTGTCCCGGACCTCGGCCCGGTATCGGTCGAAGTAGAGGTTGTCCTCGCCGCCGTAGGTCTCGCCGCCCTCCCATGCCTCGAGCCGTTCGCTGTGCGTAGGGCCGCCGTTGACGCGGTACTTCAACTCCTTCGCCCGCAGCGACTTGCGGGCGGTGACGGACACCTCCTGGTCGCCGCCGTGGGCGTAGGAGGTGGTGAAGGCGTCGGGGGTGAGGTCGGGGGCGTCGAGGCCGGTGACGGAGACGGGCCGGTCGGGGTGGGCGGCGCTCTCCGCGACGGCGAGTGCGAAGGGGACGTTCTTGGCGAACTCGGCCTGGATCAGCTTCTCGTCGTCGGGGAAGGTGAAGACGGAGGCGCAGTCGGCGGGTTCCCAGGCGTCGGTGGGATCGACGCGGGAGGCCGTGGCGCAGGTCGACATCTCAGGGGTGAACATCTGCATCCCGTTGACGTTGGCGGCGTGTCCGTCGGCCTCGCCGTTGGTGGTGTAGAGCTCGGAGGAGAGCTGCGGGCGGTAACCGGGCACGGCCGGCTTCTGCGGGGTGCCGGCGAGCGCCTTGAGGGCCACGTCGTCGGGGGTGTCGGTGGCGACCTGCCAGCCGACGCCGTACAGCAGCAGTTGGGCGGCGGAGTGGTAGTTGATGCCGTACTGGAAGCCGATCCGCCGCTGGAAGGCGTCCAGGGCCTTGGTCTCCGGCTCGGACATCGGACCGGTGCCGCGGAAGGTCTCGTCGGCCGGGTCGGGCGACGAGCCCTCGTTGTCGTAGCCCCACTTGTAGGCGAAGTTGCGGTTGAGGTCGACGCCGTCGCCGGGCTCGATCCGCCCGTCGCCGTTGTTGTCGCGGAGGTTCTTGCGCCACTGGCGGTGGGCCGGGTCTGCGTGGGTGAAGTCGTAGCCGTCCGGGTTGGCGGAGAGCACGAACCACAGCTCGGTGGAGTCGACGATCCGGGTGATCCGCTCGTCCTCGCCATAGCCGTCGAGGTAGTGGTGCATCAGCCGCCGGGTCATCTCGGGGGTGATCCACTCGCGGGCGTGCTGGTTGGACAGGTACAGCGTGGCGGGCTTGGCGCCGTCCCTGGCCTTCTTGGCCCCCTTGCTGACTTTGAGGGCGAGGATGTCCTGTCCCTTGAGCGTCTTTCCGAGGGAGACGACCTTGGTGAGCCCCGGGTGGGCCTGGGCGGTGGCGAGGATCTCCCGCTTGAGGCCGTTCGCGCCGCCGTAGGGGCGGAAGACGCCGTCCCCGGCGCCGGCGACGCGCCGGGCGGCCTGGGGGGAAAGGGTGTGCTCGGCGAGTTCGACACCCTTGCCGCGCAGCTGCCCCGCCTGCTGCTCGGTGAGGTACAGCTCCACGGTGGCGGAGCCCTTGTCGGGCACCCGTTCGGTCAGTTCGTGCCCGTCGGCGCCGGCTTCCAGGAGCAGCGGCACCTGCTCCTCGGTGACCTTCGCCCGCCATACGGAGAGGGCTTCGGCGCCCGCGCCGTCGGTCGTGTCCTGAGGTTCCGCTCCGGCGACGGGTGCCATCACCAGGCCCGCGATCAGCAGTGAAGCCGCGGCGAGGATCGATCTCGCGCTACGTCTCATGAGCCGCCCTTGCTGTTGTCTGCCACGAAGGTGAACAGACGACAGGCTCAGGGGAGCCCATGATCATGTCAAGGACGCCTCCGGCGCGTCCGACGGAAGCTGCCGGTGCCTCAGAAAGGCACCGGCAGCGGCGAGTTGAGCGGAACGGAGGACCGGGGACTCAGCCGACGAGGCTGTCGTCCAGCTCCTCCGTCAGGGTGGACTCGGTCCCCGGGATGCCCAGGTCCTGGGCCCGCTTGTCGGCCATGGCGAGCAGGCGGCGGATCCGGCCGGCGACGGCGTCCTTGGTCAGCGGCGGGTCGGCGAGCGCGCCCAGCTCCTCGAGCGAGGCCTGCTTGTGCTCCATGCGCAGGCGGCCCGCGGCGGCGAGGTGCTCGGGCACCTCCTCGCCGAGGATCTCCAGGGCCCGCTGGACCCGGGCGCCCGCGGCGACCGCGGCGCGGGCCGAGCGGCGCAGGTTGGCGTCGTCGAAGTTGGCCAGACGGTTGGCGGTGGCGCGGACCTCGCGGCGCATCCGCCGCTCCTCCCAGGCCAGCACCGACTCGTGGGCGCCGAGCCGGGTGAGCAGGGCTCCGATCGCGTCGCCGTCACGGACGACCACCCGGTCCACGCCCCGTACCTCACGGGCCTTCGCGGCGATGGACAGCCGGCGCGCCGCGCCCACCAGGGCGAGGGCGGCCTCCGGGCCGGGGCAGGTCACCTCCAGGGAGGAGGAGCGTCCCGGCTCGGTCAGGGAGCCGTGGGCGAGGAACGCGCCGCGCCAGGCCGCCTCGGCGTCGCAGGTGGCGCCGGAGACGACCTGCGGGGGCAGCCCGCGGATCGGGCGGCCCCGGCCGTCGACCAGGCCGGTCTGCCGGGCCAGCTGGTCGCCGCCCGCCACCACCCGTACGACGTACCGGGAGCCTCGGCGCAGACCTCCGGGAGCCATCACGATCAGCTCCGAGCTGTGCCCGAAGATCTCCAGGATGTCCCGCTTGAGGCGCCGGGCGGCCATCGCCGTGTCCAGCTCCGCCTCGATCACGATCCGCCCGCTCACCAGGTGCAGCCCGCCCGCGAACCGCAGGATCGACGAGACCTCTGCCTTCCTGCAGCAGGTCCGGGTGACGGGAAGCCGGGAGATCTCGTCCTTCACCGCTGCCGTCATCGCCATGGGCCGATCCTTCCATGCATCCGAAAAATACGGTCGTACGCGGCGGCCAACAGCTCCGGGTCGTGCTTCGGAGTACCGTCCGCCCGGGCCACCGGCGCCAGCTCGACCGCGGCGCCGAGCCGCTTGGCGGCGTCGGACAGGGACTCGCGGTCGGGCACGGCGGCCTCGTCGGCCAGCACCACGTCCAGGGCGAGTTTAGGGGCGTGTCGTCCCAAAACCTCCAAATGACGCTGCGGAGAGAACCCTTCCGTTTCTCCCGGCTGTGGCGCGAGGTTGAGCGAGAGCACCCGGCGGGCCTTGGTCACCACCAGGGCGTCGAGCAGTTCGGGCACGAGCAGATGCGGGATCACCGAGGAGAACCAGGAGCCGGGGCCCAGGACCACCCAGTCCGCGTCGAGCACCGCGGCGACGGCCTCGGGCACGGCGGGCGGGTCGTGCGGGACGAGGTGCACGGACTGCACCTCGCCGGGGGTCAGCGCCACCGTGGCCTGGCCGCGGACGGTGTCCACGTCGTCCGGACGCGCCGGATCGTGCCCCTTGACCAGGGCCTGGAGCTCCAGCGGCACGGCGGACATGGGCAGCACCCGGCCGTGCGCGCCGAGCAGCTTGCCCACCAGGTCCAGCGCCTGGACGTGGTCGCCGAGCTGCTCCCAGAGGGCGACGATGAGCAGGTTGCCGACCGCGTGCTCGTGCAGCTCGCCCTTGGACTGGAAGCGGTGCTGGATCACCCGGGACCAGGTCTGGCCCCAGTCGTCGTCCCCGCACAGCGCGGCGAGCGCCTTGCGCAGGTCTCCGGGCGGCAGCACGCCCAGCTCCTCCCGGAGCCGGCCGCTGGAGCCGCCGTCGTCGGCGACGGTGACCACGGCGGTGAGATCACCGGTGATCCGGCGCAGGGCGGCGAGGGAGGCCGACAGACCCATGCCCCCGCCCAGCGCGACGACCTTGGGCTGGGCGCCGCGCCTGCGGAGCGTACGTACCGAGAGCCCGGAGAGCGTGGACGTACGCCGGCGGTACGGCTTCACTCGCGCCCCATGTCCCGGTGGACGACGACGGTCTCGACCCCTTCCGCGGCGAGGCGGGCGGCGAGCTTCTCGGACGTGGCCACGGAGCGGTGCTTGCCGCCCGTGCAGCCGACGGCGATGGTCACGTACCGCTTGCCCTCGCGGCGGTAGCCGGCGGCGATCAGCTGGAGCAGTTCGGTGTAGCGGTCGAGGAACTCCTTGGCGCCCGGCTGGTTGAAGACGTACGCCGAGACCTCTTCGTTGAGGCCGGTGAACGGCCGCAGCTCGGGGACCCAGTGCGGGTTGGGCAGGAACCGCATGTCGACGACGAGGTCGGCGTCGACGGGCAGCCCGTACTTGAATCCGAACGACATGACGGTGGCGCGCAGCTCCGGCTCCTCGTCGCCGGCGAACTGGGCGTCCATCTTGGCCCGCAGTTCGTGGACGTTGAGGCTGGAGGTGTCGATCACCAGGTCGGCGTCGCCGCGCAGCTCGCGCAGCAGGTCGCGCTCGGCGGAGATGCCGTCGGTGATCCGGCCGTCGCCCTGGAGCGGGTGCGGCCTGCGGACCGACTCGAAACGCCTGACCAGGGCCTCGTCGGAGGACTCCAGGAAGACGATCCGCCGGGTGACCTGCTGGGCGTCGAGGGCGGCGAGGGACTCCCGCAGGGCGTCGAAGAACTGCCGGCCGCGGACGTCGACGACGACGGCGATCCGGGCCACATTGCCCTGGGAACGGGCGCCGAGCTCCACCATGGTGGGGATCAGCGCGGGCGGCAGGTTGTCGACGACGAACCAGCCGAGGTCCTCCAGGCACTTCGCCGCGGTGGACCGGCCGGCGCCGGACATGCCGGAGATGATCACCAGCTCGGGGATGGCCGCGTCGGCGCCGTTGTCGCCGATGGCCTCCTTCGTGCCCGTACTCACGTGTCCTGCTCCGTCTTCTCGGTGGTGCCGTTCGTGCTGGTCGTGCTGGTCTCGCTGGTCATGCGCGGTCATGCGGTGCTGCCCCCGTCGTCTTCCATGATCTCTCCTGTTGCCGTGTTCACGGCGGGCGCGGCCGGGGCCGCCTGGGCGAGGGCCACGGCCACGGCTTCGGCCGTCTTGCGGCCCAGGCCGGGGACCTCGCAGATCTGCTCGATTGTCGCCTGTCGGAGCCGCTTGACCGAGCCGAAATGCTTGATCAGGGCCTGCTTGCGCGTGTCGCCGAGGCCGGGGACGGCGTCCAGGGGGCTGGTCCTGATGCGCTTGTTCCGCTTCGAGCGCTGATAGCGGATGGCGAAGTCGTGAGCCGTGTCACGTACCCGCTGAAGGAGGTACAGGCCCTCGCTGGAGCGGGGCAGGACGACGGGGTCGTCGTCACCGGGCAGCCAGACCTCTTCGAGGCGCTTGGCCAGGCCGCAGACGGCGATGTCGTCGATGCCCAGCTCGTCGAGGGCCCGCCGGGCGGCGGCAACCTGCGGCTGCCCGCCGTCGACGACGACGAGCTGGGGCGGGTAGGCGAAGCGCTTGGGCCGCCCGTCGTCGGCGGGCACCTCCCCGGAAGGCGCGGGGCCGCTGCCGTCGGCCTCCGGGGCGACGGCCGCTCCCGTGGCCCGCGGGGCGGCTCCGGGCCCTCCCAAGGCGCTCACGGCGGCCGCGGCGGTGCCGTTCACACCGGCGCTCTCGACGGCCTCGGCGTCCTCGACGCCCTCCGGGCCCCACTCCCCCGTCCTCTCCTTCTCGGCGAGGTAGCGCTTGAAGCGGCGGCTGATCACCTCGTGCATCGAGCGGACGTCGTCCTGGCCCTCGAAGCCCTTGATCTGGAAGCGGCGGTACTCGCTCTTGCGCGGCAGTCCGTCCTCGAAGACGACCATGGACGCCACGACGTCGTCGCCCTGGAGGTGCGAGATGTCGAAGCACTCGATCCGCAGCGGGGCCGAGTCCAGGTCCAGGGCCTCGGCGATCTCCTCCAGGGCCCGGGAGCGCGTGGTCAGGTCGCTGGCGCGCTTGGTCTTGTGCAGGACGAGCGCCTGCTGGGCGTTGCGCGCGACCGTCTCCATCAGGTCCTTCTTGTCACCGCGCTGCGGGACGCGCAGCGAGACGGCCGAGCCGCGGCGGCCGGTGAGCCACTGGCCGACGGCCTCCAGGTCCTCGGGGAGGGTCGGGACGAGGACCTCCTTGGGGACCGCGTCGCCGCTCTCCTCGCCGTAGAGCTGCTGGATCGCGTGCTCGACGAGCCCGGCCGTCGACACGGCCTCGACCTTGTCGGTGACCCAGCCGCGCTGGCCGCGTACGCGTCCGCCGCGGACGTGGAAGATCTGGACGGCGGCCTCCAGCTCGTCCTCCGCGAGCGCGATCAGATCGGCGTCGGTGGCGTCGGCGAGGACGACGGCGTTCTTCTCCATCGCCCGCCGCAGCGCCTCTATGTCGTCACGGAGCCGGGCCGCCTTCTCGTACTCCATCTCCTCGGCCGCCGCCATCATCTGCTTCTCCAGACGGCGGATGTACGTGCCGGTGCGGCCGGCCATGAAGTCGCTGAACTCCTCGGCCAGTTCCCGGTGCTCCTCGGGGGTGACCCGGCCCACACAGGGGGCGGAGCACTTGCCGATGTAGCCGAGGAGGCAGGGGCGTCCGGCGGAGGCGGCGTTGCGGAAGACGCCGGCGGAGCACGTACGGACGGGGAAGACGCGGAGCATCAGGTCGACGGTCTCGCGGATGGCCCACGCGTGCGCGTACGGCCCGAAATAGCGCACACCCTTCTTCTTGTGGCCGCGCATGACCTGGACGCGCGGGAACTCCTCGTTCAGGGTCACCGCGAGGTACGGATAGCTCTTGTCGTCCCGGTACTTGACGTTGAACCGGGGGTCGAACTCCTTGATCCAGGAGTACTCCAGCTGGAGCGCCTCGACCTCGGTCGAGACCACGGTCCACTCCACGGAGGCGGCCGTGGTGACCATCGTGGCCGTGCGGGGGTGCAGGCTCGCCAGCGGCTGGAAGTAGTTGGCCAGCCGCTGGCGCAGGGACTTCGCCTTCCCGACGTAGATCACCCGGCGGTGCTCGTCGCGGAATTTGTAGACCCCCGGCGAGTCGGGGATCTGCCCCGGCTTGGGGCGGTAGCTGGAGGGGTCGGCCATGTTCCCCACCCTACTGGCGGGAACTGACAGTCCGGGCGTCCGTCACGGGACGGCCGCCCCGCCCCGCCGGGCCGTCGTGGGGAGACGGCCGGCCCGGCGGAGCGCCGGCGTCAGGAGGCGGACTCCGCGGCTCCGGGGGCCCGCCGACGGCGCCGGACCGCCGCTCCGAGGAGGCCCAGGGCCAGGACGGCGCCCGCGCCGGCGGTGGCGGACGCCGCCGTGACCAGGCGTTCCTCGGGCGCGGGAGCGGCGTGCGCGTCGTAGCCGCCGGCCGCGCCCTTGCGGGCGTAGCCGGAGCCGGGCAGCTTGTCGCCGTACGCCTCGGCGACCCGCTCGCGGTACGCGGCCAGGCTGGTCCCGTTCTTCCCGATCGCGCGGACCGCGTCCTCGTCCAGCGGGAGCACCTTCGTGCCCTTGTGGACGTACCAGGCGTCGATCTGCGGCTCGCGGAAGACGGTCCCGCCCGGCAGCGCCCGCGCCCCCTGCGCGGTGTAGCGGATCTCGTCGTCGCCGGTGGCGATGTTCACCACCTGCCAGCCGCCGGCCTGGCGCACGGTCCACAACGAAGCCGTCTGTCCGTCCGAGGAGACCGCCTTGCTGGCGTGGAACTCGGTCCGGGCCACCGGCGCGCCCGCCTTCCCCGCCACGAACTCCGGGGACAGCACCCGTACCGGCACCGAGGCGCCCTCGACGCGGGGGCGGGCGGCGGAACGCGCGACGGCGCCGTCGCGGGCGAAGAACCGGGAGAGCGTGTCGAGGGTCGCCGGCGCGGAGGCCGCCTTCTCGGGTGTGGCCGCCGTCGGCGGCGCGTCGGAGGCGGCGGCCGGGACCGCGCCGAGGGCGACGAGGGCGGCGGCGGACAGGAGACCGGCGCTCACGGCACGTACGTGGCTCATCGTCGTCACGCCCCTATCCGGTAGAGCGAGTGGGTCCAGGAGAAGGAGTTGTTGTTCACGTACCAGGCGTGCGAGGCCCAGTTGTAGCGGTTGCTGGAGGGCCAGGGGTCGCCCCAGTAGACCCAGCTGTCGGCGTCGTCGTAGCCGTAGATCACATGCATGTGGCCGCCGCCGCTCGACCACTGGATCCGCGTCTCGATCGGACGGTCGGCGTTGATCTCCGTCTGGACGGTGGAGTAGCGCAGCCAGCCGGTGACGTACGAGCCGGGGTTGACGCCCGCCCAGCGCAGTCCGGTCTGCACGTTGCCGAGGGTGGCCTGGTTGTTGGGGCAGTCGTAGCCCTGCTGGCGGTTGAAGGCGGCGTTGCAGAACTGGTTCTGGGTGTAGGAGCGGCCGAACCAGGTGGCGATGGTGTTGCCTCCTGCGGCCCAGCACCAGTTGCTCTTCTGCTGCGCCTGCATGGTGATGTTCAGCCGCTTGTACGCGAGTGCCGAGGCGTCGTCGTTCGCGGACGCGGCGGAGGCGGTGGTGGTGGGGATGAGGAAGAGTGCGGCGGCGGCGAGTGCCGCGAGGGACAGCTTTCTTCTGCGCATCGCGTTCCTCCCGTGGCGGGGGGTGTGGGGATGTGGGGAGTTGGAGGAGCGCGTCCGGACGCTGGTGAGGAGCATCGAACGTTGTCGGAAGCGGGTCAACACGCTTCAATGCGGGGTGACGGCAGGCTGTGAACGGTGTGACCCGAGTGTGAACGGGTGTCCCTGTGCCACCTGCGGTCCCCCCACCGGCGGCGCGGCGGTCCGCCATACCGTCGTGAACGTTCACTGAGGAGTCCCCATGGGGCACACCGAGGCCGATCTGGTGCAGTTGCTGCACACCGGACCGTTCCATCTGGCGCTGCGCACGGCGCTCGCGGTGCGCGGTCTTCCGCTCCAGCGCGTCCAGCATCATCTCGCGCACCGGGGGATCAAGGTCGGGGTGACCAGCCTCAGTTACTGGCAGCAGGGTGCTCGGCGGCCGCAGCGGCCCGAGTCGATGAAGGCGGTCCGCGCCCTGGAGGAGGTGCTCCAGCTGCCGGGCAACTCCCTCATCCGGCTGCTGACCGAGGGCGCCGCCGCGCGCGGTGAGGTCGAGCGGCCGGCGGCCCGTTCGTACCGTTCGCTGGTGGAGGCCTCGGGCGTGGTGGAGGAGCTGATCGCCGGTCTGGAGTCACCGGTGGACGGCGGGCTGCACACGGTCGGCCATCACGAGCGGGTGCGGATCGGTGCCGGGCGGGAGCTGGTGGGGCGCGACTCGCAGCACGTGGTGCGAGCCCACCGGGACGGGGTGGACCGCTATGTGGCCATCCACCACGGCGACCCGGGCTGCGATCCGTCCCGGGTGGAGGTGCGGGCGACGGAGAACTGCCGTACGGGTCGGGTGCGTTGGCATCGCGAGACTGGGGTGCTGATCGCGGAGCTGCTGTTCGACGCGCGGCTGCGGGCCGGCGAGACGTATCTCTTCGGGTACGGCTTCGAGGACGGGACGGCCGGTGCGAGCGGTGAGTACGTCCGGGGGTTCACCTACGCGGGCGGGCAGTACGTGCTCCAGGTCCGGTTCGACGAGGCGGCGCTGCCCGTGCGCTGCCGGCGTTTCACGCAGTCCTCGGCCGGTGCGCCGCGCGGCGGCCGCTCACAGCTCACGCTGAGCGGACGGCACCGCACGGTGCATCTGGTGGAGCAGGGGGTACGGCCGGGGCTTCTGGGGATCGACTGGGACTGGGAGTGACGCCGGGGGGCTTGCGCCTCTGGGTCCGGGCTCCGGCTCGGGGCCCGGTCAGGGCCCCGGGACCAGGGTTATGCCTCGGACCCTGGTTACGCCTCGGGGCCCGCGATCAGTTTGCCGTTCTCCACCCGGACCGGGACCTCGGGAAGGGGGACGGTGGCCGGGCCCTTGAGGGCCTTGCCGGTGGTCACGTCGAAGCGGCTGCCGTGGCAGGGGCAGTTCCCCTCGTTGTTCTCGATCTTGTCGAGGACGCAGCCGGCGTGGGTGCACTGGGCGCTGAACGCCTTGTACCGGCCCGCGGCCGGGCAGCTCACCAGGACCCGCTGCTCGCGGTAGAGCTTGGCGCCGCCGACGGGCACCTCCTCGGGGGCGCCGAGGTCGACCGGGGCGGTCGGCGTGGGGACCTGGGCGTGGCCGAGCTTGGACTCGGTGGAGCAGGCGGCGACACCCAGCCCCGCGGCGCCAGCCAGGGCCGCGCCTTTCAGTACGGTGCGGCGGGGGGTCTGGCCGGGCATGAGGGCTCCACGGTGCGATCGGGGCATGAGGTGACCGAACCGACGATACCGGCGCGCTTCCGCGGGCCTTCGCGAGGCCCCTCCGGGCTGTGCCGGCCGCCGGGCATGGGTTACGTTCACGGGCGTGATCGTCGTCGCCGGTGAGTCCCTGATCGACCTGGTCCCGGAGGGGGCCGGCGCCCTCCCGGCGTCCCCGCTGGCCCCGCTGGTGCCGAGGCCCGGCGGCGGTCCGTACAACACGGCCGTGGCGCTGGGGCGGCTCGGGGCGGACGTGGCCTTCTGCTCGCGGGTCTCCACGGACGCCTTCGGCGAAGCGCTGGTGGAGGGGCTGCGGGCGGCGGGTGTCTCGGACGCGCTGGTCCAGCGCGGGCCCGAGCCGACGACGCTGGCGGTCGCCTCGGTGGGTCCGGACGGTTCGGCGCGGTACGGCTTCTACGTCGAGGGCACGGCCGACCGTCTCTTCGCCCTCCCCGAGCGCCTTCCGGCGGGCGTGCGGGCCCTGGCCTTCGGGACGTGTTCGCTGGCTCTGGAGCCGGGCGCGAGCGCGTACGAGGCGCTGTTGCGGCGCGAGGCGGGGCGCGGTGCCTTCACGCTCCTGGACCCGAACATCCGGCCCGGTCTCATCCCGGACGCGTCGGACTATCGGGAGCGCTTCGCGGGCTGGCTGCCGTACGTCTCGCTCCTGAAGCTCTCGGAGGAGGACGCGTCCTGGCTGGGCGGCACCCCGGCCGACTGGCTCCGGCGGGGCCCTTCGGCGGTGGTTCTGACCCGGGGCGCCGGGGGCCTGACGGTGTTCGGCGCCGCCGGTGAGGTCTCGGTGCCCGCTGTCGGCGTACGGGTCGCGGACACGATCGGCGCCGGTGACACGGTGAACGCGGCGCTTCTGCACGGCCTGGCGGACCGGCCGGTGGAGTCGCTGGACTCCGGCGCCTGGAAGGAGCTCCTGACGTACGCGGCGAGGGCGGCGGCGGTCACGTGCACCCGCGTGGGCGCCGAGCCTCCGTACGCACGCGAACTCGAGGTCTGAGCCCGAGCCGGGCGGGGGCTGCCGACGCCCGCGCCGGGGACAAGCGCCACGAGCGGCTCGGGGAGCGGGTGCGGCGGGGGGGGCGGGGGGCGCCCCCCGCGCGGCAGGTCGCACCGAATTAATGCACTGCCGGGTGTA
>NZ_JBEXOT010000011.1:125951-169835 GCF_040611675.1 Streptomyces sp. NPDC006551 | reverse complement strand
GGGACCCTGTGGGAGAGTAGGACGCCGCCGAACAATCATTGTGGGAAAGCCCCGCACCTTCTGGTGCGGGGCTTTTCTGCGTTCAGGGTACGGAACACGAAGGTACACATCGGTCGGTGTGTGGACTCCCCTCAAGGAGCCCACACCCACGCATCAAAGACGGCCGGCGGCCTTCAGAGCGAGATACGCGTCCGCCAGGGCCGGTGCGAGATCGTCCGGGGTCGCGTCGACGACGGTGACGCCGTGGCGCTGGAGCTGTTCCGCCGTGCGGCGACGCTGGGCCTGGGCCTGCGTCGCGGCGGCGGCCTCGTAGACGCCGTCGATCGTGCCGCGCGACGCTGTCATGCGGGCTGTGTGCGGGTCGGCGACAGAGGCCACCAGGACCGTGTGGCGCTGGGTGAGCTGAGGGAGGACGGGGAGGAGACCCTCCTCGATCGGCGCCGTGTCCAGGCTGGTGAGCAGGACGAGGAGCGAGCGGCGGGGCGCCCGGGCCAGTGCCGTGGCGGCGAGCCCGCGCGCATCCGTCTCCACGAGCTCGGGCTCCAAAGGAGCCAAGGCGTTGACCATGGCCGGCAGGACATCGCCCGCCGACCGGCCCTGCACCTGGGCGCGAAGGCGGCGGTCGTACGCCAGGAGATCGACGCGGTCTCCCGCACGGGAGGCCAGCGCGGTGAGGAGCAAGGCGGCGTCCATCGCGGCGTCGAGGCGCGGGACGTCCCCGACACGGCCGGCGGAGGTGCGGCCGGTGTCGAGGACGATCAGGATGTGCCGGTCGCGTTCCGGGCGCCAGGTGCGCACGGCGACCGTCGTCTGGCGGGCCGTTGCACGCCAATCGATCGACCGGGTGTCGTCCCCGGGGACGTACTCGCGGAGACTGTCGAACTCGGTTCCCTCGCCGCGGGTGAGGACGCTCGTGCGGCCGTCGAGTTCGCGCAGGCGGGCCAGTCGTGACGGCAGATGCTTCCGGCTCGTGAACGGCGGCAGGACGCGGATCGTCCAGGGCACCTGGTGACTGCCCTGCCGGGCGGCCAGACCGAGGGGGCCGTAGGAGCGGACCGTGACGCGCTCCGCCTGGCGGTCGCCGCGCCGGGTGGGATGCAGAGCCGTGGTGACGCGGCGGCGTTCACCGGCGGGGACCGTGAGCTTCTTGCGGGACGCGGTCTGCTCGGTGCCGGGGAGCCAACTGCTGGGCGGCCAGGCGTCACGGAGCTGGGCGCGCAGTCGGCGGCGCGAGGGGTTGGTGACGGTGAGCTGGACTTCCACCTCGTCACCCAATCGAACTGACGTGTCACCGCTTCGAGTGAATCGCAGCGTTCGCACTGGCGCGGCCATCGCGTAGTCGCACAGAATTGCGAGTGAGAGGGGCGCGTTCACCGCGAGCATCCCCGTCCAGCTGGGGGCGAGGATGCCGACGGGGAGCGATCCGATGGCGGCGAGCAGTGCGGTTCGTCCGGTGAGGGCCATGGGGCGCCGTTCTCAGCGGGGTACGGGGACGTGGGCGAGGATCGAGTTGATGACGGAGTCTGCGGTGACTCCCTCCATCTCGGCCTCGGGCCGCAGCTGGATGCGATGACGCAGGGTGGGCAGAGCGAGGGCCTTCACATCGTCCGGGGTGACGTAGTCCCGGCCGGTGAGCCAGGCCCAGGCGCGGGCGGTGGAGAGCAGGGCGGTGGCACCTCGGGGGGAGACACCGAGGGTGAGCGAGGGGGATTCACGCGTGGCACGACAGATATCGACGACATAACCGGCGATCTCGGGGGAGACCGAGGTCTTGGCGACGGCGGCGCGGGCGGCTTCGAGCTCGGCGGGACCGGCGACCGGGCGGACGCCCGCCGCCTGGAGGTCGCGGGGGTTGAAACCGTCGGCATGCCGGGTCAGGACGCTGATCTCGTCCTCGCGGGAGGGCAGCGGCACCGTCAGCTTGAGCAGGAAGCGGTCGAGCTGGGCCTCGGGGAGGGGGTAGGTGCCCTCGTACTCGACCGGGTTCTGGGTCGCGGCGACCAAAAACGGATCGGGCAGCGGGCGGGGGGTGCCGTCGACGGTGACCTGGCGCTCCTCCATCGCCTCCAGGAGCGAGGACTGGGTCTTCGGGGGCGTGCGGTTGATCTCGTCGGCGAGCAGCAGGTTGGTGAAGACCGGACCCGGCTGGAAGGAGAACTCGGCGGTACGGGCGTCGTAGACGAGTGAGCCGGTGACGTCGCTCGGCATCAGATCGGGGGTGAACTGCACGCGCTTGGTGTCCAGTTCGAGAGCGGCGGCGAGCGCGCGGACCAGAAGGGTCTTGGCGACGCCGGGGACTCCTTCGAGCAGGACATGGCCCCGGCACAGCAGCGCGACGACCAGCCCGGTGACGGCGGGGTCCTGGCCGACCACGGCCTTCGCGATCTCGGTGCGCAGGGCCTCCAGGGAGGCGCGGGCGCTGTCCGAGTTCGTAGGGGTCTCGGGGGTCGGGGCGCTCATGAAGTGCGTACCTCTCTTTCGAGGGCGTCGAGGTGGTCCGCCAGGCGGATGAGGGCGGCGTCGTCGGCGGGAGCCGGGCCGAAGAGAAGGTCCCTGGGGTCTCGGGCGGTCTCGGGGAGACGGGCGGAGAGCGCGGGGAGCAGGGTCTCGGGGGAGTGGGCGTCCTGTGCGGCGACGCCGAGGAGTGGGGCGATCCGGCTACGGGTCGCGGTGCGCAGGACGGATGCCGCGCGGTCGCGGGCGTTCGCCTTGCGGTAGAGGCGGGCGCGGCCCTCCGTGGCTTCGGAGGCGCGGATGGCGACCGGGAGTCGTTCGGTCACCAGCGGGCCGAGACGGCGGCCGCGCCAGAAGGCGGCGAGGAGGGCGGCGACGGCGAGTTGGAGCGTGCCCCACAGCCAGCCCGAAGGGACGAGGGCGAGAAAGCCGTCGGCGGCGCTGTCATCGGACGTGCCGTCAGGGTCGCCCTGGGTGGCGGAAGCATCCGTGAGGGAAGGGAGGTACCAGACGAGATGAGGGCGCGAGCCGAGGAGTTGCAGAGCGAGCGAGGCGTTGCCCTGCTGGTCGAGGCGGTCGTTGTAGAAGATGTCCGGGGAGCCGACGAGAACGGTGTCGCCGCCCCCGGGGTTCTTGAAGGCGATCAGGGACGGTCGGCCGTCGGCGGGGTAGCAGGTCTCGGCACCGTCGAGGGCGGTGACGTACCGCTCGCCGCCGATGTCGACACTGCCGGCGCGGACGGCGGCCGGCAGGGAACACCGGGGCTCGCGGGCGGCCACCGGGGTGCTGGTGGCGGAGCTGACCCCGGGGGCGAGGGTGCCGACGGAGGCATCGCCGGCCCCGAGGAGAACGGTGCGGCCGCCAGAGGCGTTCATGGCCCCGTACAGCGTGGACTGCTGAGGGCCGGTCAGCAGATCCGGGGTGGTGACCAGAACGGTGGTGTCCGCGCCGGCCGCGGCGGTGACCTCGTCGAGGGTGGTGGCGATCTGAAGGGTGATGCCCTGCGCCTTGAGGATCTCGGCGACCGCCCGGCTGCCGTTCGGATCGGCGGCACGCGGATCGAGACGGCCGTGGTGGTCGGTGGAGCGCATCGTCGCGACGACGATGCCGCCGATCAGGATCAGGCCCAGGACGAGGAGCACCCCGCGGGTGCGGGTCCAGACCTGACGGGGAGCCAGCGAGGTCGAGGTGGGGCTGGTGCGCTGCCGGCTCATGCGGGCGTTCCCGGGGAAGAGAGGTCGAGCGCGGGCTTGGTCCGCTCCAGGGACACGTCCAGCTCCTCGACGCGGCGGTATGCGGCCTCGTCGGCCGTGCGGCCGCCGTATGTGACGTCGTCGAAGGTACGGGCGGCGGAGCGGAGTTCGTCCGCGTGGGCGGGCAGGGAGCGGCCCGCCTCGGCGGCTGCCTCGTCGGCGGTGCGACCGGGACGCGGGTCGAGCACGGTGCGCTCTTCCAGGGAGCGGACGATGGCCCGCATCCGTTCCTGGACGGCCTGGTTCCAGCGGCCCGCGGAGGCGTGCCGGGCGGCGGCCGCGCGGTGCTCGGCGGCAGTGCGGGGACCTTCCGCGAACAGGGAGTCACCGGTGGTCGGCGTCCGCCGCGGGGTGCCGAGCCGCCACCACAGGGCTCCGATCACGGCGAGCACGACCAGGAAGATCACGAGGAGGCCCAGCAGCCCGCCGGGGGCGGCGGCGGAGGCCGCGTCGAAGATGCTGCCGACCCACTCCCAGAAGCGGTCGAGACCGCGTTGGAGCAGATTGGGGTCGTTCTCGTGGTACATCGGCTTGGACAGTTCTCGCTCCGCCGCCTCGCGGGCGGGGACGCGGGGGGTCTCCACCGGTACGTCGTCGCGGATCGGCGGTCCCGCCGTGATCGTGCCCCCCGTGGCCCTCACGCTGTCAGCTCCCGGAGGACGGGTCGCCCGGCGTGGGGCCGTAGCCGGGGAGACCGGCGGCGCGGGCGAGTTCGAGGTCCAGCGCCTCGCGGCGAATGCGCTGGTCCACGTAGAGGAGGACGGTCACGCCGGCGGAGATCGGGTAGGTGATCGCGCTGGTGATCACTCCACCGATGCCCATGACGATCAGGTAACCCCATCCGAACTCCGGGGCCGTGTCGGAGACCATGTCGGCCATGCTGGTGCCGTCGGCGAAGAGGGCGAGAGCGGTGAACGGCACCACGATGATCAGCGAAAGCATCAACAGCAGCAGCTGGGTGAGCACCGTGATGCCGAAGATCCGCCACCAGGAGCCCTTGACCAGCTTGGCCGAGCGCTTCATCGACGGGATGACGCCCTGCCGCTCCAGCATCAGCGCGGGAGAGGACAGGCTGAAGCGAACCATCAGCCAGACAGCGACGACGAAACCGGCCAGACCGCCGAGGACGGCCAGACCGACGCCGGCGGCGTCACCGATCAGGAGGCCGGGCAGCAGGCACACGGCGATGATGACCGGGCTCATCAGCGCGAGCAGCAGCGTCAGACCGAGCAGCTGAAGCAACCGGGGCCTGGCTTCGTGCCAGGCGGCACCGACCGTCACCGGCCGCCCCAGGACCGCGCGGCTGATGACGACGGTGAGGAGCGCGGCACTGACCAGGGTGGCCATCAGCACGATGAGGATCGACGGGGCCGAGCTGAGCAGGGTCACCTGCATGAACTCGCCGAGTTCGGCCATGGCTTCGGCCGGGGTCGCCTCCGGGTTGAGCTCCGGCGGGGTGGGGACGAGATAGCGCTGGACGAGGATGTCGACGACCTGCGAGATCACCGCGACCGTGACAGTGACGGCCAGGACCGTGCGCCAGTAACCGCGCAGGGTCGACACCGCGCCGTCGAGGATCTCGCCCATGCCCAGGGGGCGCAGCGGGATCACACCTGGCTTGGCGGCCGGCGGCTTTCCCCAGTTGCCGTGCTGTACCGGGCCGCCCCATCCGGGACCGGGGGAAGGCGTCGGGGCCTGACCGGGCCCCGGGGCGGTCGGCGGAGACCACTGCCCTGCGGGCGGCTGCTCCTTGGACCACTGGGGGGCGGAACCGTTCGCATCGCCGGGTTCGGAAGGCCGGGCGGACCCGGAACCGTCCTGGCCGTCGGAGGAAGCAGACCCGGGCGAGGCCCAGCCCGGAGTGTCGTTCACGGTCGTCCACCTCGAGGAATGGTCGCGGGGCCGGTTCGGCGAGCCGGCTCGGTCACAGCGGCCGCCTGCCTGTTCGGGTGGCGGGCCGGGAGCCATCGTGCCACGCGGGGCCCGCCCGTGGGCGGGGGCCCGTATCTCCTTCTCACCTTCATTGTGGGAGTTCAGGGGGGCAGACTGGGCGGATGCCGATCAGTGGGCACAAACCGCAGCGGCGACCGGGCGGGGCGGGGACGATCGCTCCGGACCACCACCCGGAGGTGCGGCGGGCTCGCGAGGGCGTTGAGACGGGTTCGGCGAACGCGCCCGTCACCGTCTTCGGCGTACCGCGGTTCCTGACGTCGTGGAGACTTCAGCCGATCGTCGTGCCCCTGTGCGTCCCGACGAGCAGTCCGATCCGCTCCATGGGCCATACAGGGCTGCTCGGGGTACGGTTCAGGGCGGCTACGGGGGCTACGGGGGTGACATCCATGTCTGACATCAACACCCACGGACAGGGGCAGCCACCGGTGGACGATCACGGACGTCATCGCTGGTCAGTGAGGTATCTCACCAGCCGCCTCGAGACTGATACGGAAATGGGATGATGTCGATATGAAGGGACGCGTTCTTGTCGTCGACGACGACACCGCACTTGCCGAGATGCTCGGCATCGTGCTGCGGGGTGAAGGGTTCGAGCCGTCGTTCGTGGCGGACGGTGACAAGGCGCTTGCCGCGTTCCGTGAGGCCAAGCCCGACCTGGTGCTGCTGGACCTGATGCTGCCCGGGAGGGACGGCATCGAGGTGTGCCGGCTCATCAGGGCCGAGTCCGGTGTACCCATCGTCATGCTGACGGCCAAGAGCGACACCGTCGACGTGGTGGTGGGTCTCGAGTCCGGGGCCGACGACTACATCGTGAAGCCGTTCAAGCCGAAGGAGCTCGTCGCCCGTATCCGGGCGCGGCTGCGGCGGTCCGAGGAGCCCGCGCCGGAGCAGCTCTCCATCGGTGACCTGGTCATCGACGTCGCCGGTCACTCGGTGAAGCGGGACGGGCAGTCCATCGCCCTGACGCCGCTCGAGTTCGACCTGCTCGTCGCGCTGGCCCGCAAGCCGTGGCAGGTCTTCACCCGTGAGGTCCTGCTGGAGCAGGTCTGGGGCTACCGGCACGCGGCCGACACCCGGCTGGTGAACGTACACGTGCAGAGGCTGCGCTCGAAGGTCGAGAAGGACCCCGAGCGCCCCGAGATCGTGGTGACCGTCCGCGGCGTCGGTTACAAGGCGGGACCGAGCTGACATGAGCGCAGGCAGTACTGCTCCGAAGCCCGGCGAGCCGGGAGTCCAGTCGGGGCGGACTGCCGGACCGGGGCGGGGGGGCTCGCGATTCGGCCGTCTGCTCCAGGGCGGGGCGCCGGGCGGACCGGTGCTCCGGCTCTTCGCGCGCTGGGTGCGGCGCCCGCTGCTGCCCGCCGTACGGCTGTGGCGGCGGAACATCCAGCTGCGCGTGGTCGCGGGCACCCTGCTGATGTCGCTCGGTGTGGTGCTGCTCCTCGGCCTGGTCGTCATCGGCCAGGTACGTAACGGTCTGCTCGACGCCAAGGAGAAGGCTGCTCAGAGCCAGGCCGCGGGAGGGTTCTCCGCCGCCCAGGACAAGGCCGCGACCACGCCGAGCGGGCCGGGCGGCCAGAACGGCGGTCGGGCCGGGGCGTCGGTGACCTGGCGTTCCACACTCGTCGAACAGCTCGCCAGCGGTGGCCAGAGTGCTTACAACGTGGTGGCGCTCTCCCTGGAGCGGCCCGAGGGGACCGCGAGCCGCGGCGCCCGTGCCTCCGGTGAGGTCGACCCCGTCACGAGCATCCCCGCCGACCTGCGGCACTCCGTGGCCCAGGGGACCGGCACCTTCCAGACGTACACCCGGATCCACTACACCAACGGCAAGGCCTCCGAGCCCGGCCTCGTGGTCGGCAAGCGGCTCAATGACGCCGAGGGCACGCAGTACGAGCTCTACTACCTCTTCCCGCTGGCCCAGGAGGAGGACTCCCTCTCCCTGGTCAAGGGCACGCTGGCGACCGCCGGGCTGTTCGTCGTGGTGCTGCTCGGCGCCATCGCCTGGCTGGTGGTGCGCCAGATCGTCACCCCGGTGCGGATGGCGGCCGGGATCGTCGAGCGGCTCTCGGCCGGCCGGCTCCAGGAGCGGATGAAGGTCACCGGCGAGGACGACATCGCCCGGCTCGGTGAAGCCTTCAACAAGATGGCGCAGAACCTCCAGCTCAAGATCCAGCAGCTGGAGGAGCTCTCCCGGATGCAGCGGCGGTTCGTCTCGGACGTCTCGCACGAGCTGCGCACACCGCTGACGACAGTGCGGATGGCGGCCGATGTCATCCATGAGGCGCGCGCCGACTTCGACCCGGTCACCGCACGCTCCGCCGAGCTGCTCGGCGACCAGCTCGACCGCTTCGAGTCGCTCCTCTCCGATCTGCTGGAGATCAGCCGCTTCGACGCGGGTGCGGCGGCGCTGGAGGCCGAGCCGATAGACCTGCGGCAGGTCGTACGGCGGGTGATCGGCGGCGCCGAGCCGCTCGTCGAGCGCAAGGGCGGCCGGATCGTGGTCGTCGGCGACGACCAGCCGGTCGTGGCCGAGGCGGACGCCCGGCGGGTCGAGCGCGTGCTGCGCAACCTGGTCGTCAACGCCGTGGAGCACGGCGAGGGCCGCGACGTGATCGTCAAGCTCGCCTCGGCGGGCGGCGCGGTCGCGATCGCGGTACGGGACTACGGGGTGGGGCTCAAGCCGGGCGAGGCGACCCGGGTCTTCAACCGGTTCTGGCGGGCCGACCCGGCACGGGCGCGTACCACCGGAGGCACGGGCCTGGGCCTGTCCATCGCGGTGGAGGACGCCCGGCTGCACGGCGGCTGGCTGCAGGCGTGGGGTGAGCCGGGTGGCGGCTCGCAGTTCCGGCTGACCCTGCCGCGCACGGCGGACGAGCCGCTGCGCGGTTCTCCGATCCCCTTGGAGCCGGAGGACTCGCGGCGCAACCGCGAACAGGCCGCGGCCGGGCAGGCGCGGGAGAACGGGTCGCGTCTGACCTCGGTGCCGACACAGCCGGCCGGTCACCATCCGAACCTGCCCGTCCCGCCGCGGATGCCGATGGCCCCGCGGGCGTCCGCGGACCCGACGGCGCTGCCCGGCAGCGGGGCCCGAGTGGTCCCCCGGGCGGCGACCGAGGCCGACAGCGATGAGGCGATGGCGTCGACGAACGCCGAGGGGGAGGACGGAACACGTGGGCGCTGACTCTCGAGGACAGCACCCGGGGCGGGGACGGAAGACCGACGGGACGCGCGCGTGGCCGGCGGGCCACCGCCCGGAACCCGCCGAGACGGCGCCCGGCGCGGGCGCTCCGGCCGCCGGGCCCGGGCGCTCCGGGCGCGAGCGTGCCGTGCGGGCGGGGGCCGTGCTCGCGGGGGCGCTGTTGATGGCCGGGTGCGCGTCGATGCCGGACAGCGGTGACGTACGCCCGGTGAAGGCGTCCAACCCGGGTGACTCGCAGGTGCGGGTGTACGCCGTGCAGCCACGGGAGAACGCGGATCCGGTCGAGATCGTCGACGGCTTCCTTGAGGCCATGACGAGTGACGACCCGGGCTTCGCCACCGCGCGGACCTATCTGACCAAGCAGGCGGCGCGGGCCTGGAAGCCGGAGCAGAGGATCACCGTGCTCACCACGGCGCCGGACCGCGGCCAGGCGGACCGGCCCACCGACCCGGGGGCACCGGGACGGTCCTACCCCATCAAGGGCCGGCAGATCGCGACCGTCGACGGCCGGCACGCCTACAAGCCGGTCGGTCCCACCGACTTCCGGGACTCGATCCATGTCGTGCAGCAGCCCACCGCCGACGGCAAGGGCAGCGAGTGGCGCATCGACAGCCTCCCGCCGGGCCTGGTGCTCAGCGAGGCCGACTTCCAGCGCAACTACCGCTCCGTCGACACGTACTACTTCGCGTCCGGCGAGGACTGGCTCGTCGCCGACCCGGTCTACATCCGGCAGCGGCAGGACCCGGTCACCCGGATGGATCCGGTGACGCAGACCGTGAAGGCGCTGCTCGCGGGGCCGACGAACTGGCTGAAGCCGGCCGTCGATTCGAGTTTCCCCTCCGGGACGGCGCTGAAGGACGGCGTCACGACGCTGTCGACGGACGACCAGTCCACGCTGAAGGTGCCGCTGAACTCCAAGGCCGACCATGTGGGCGGGGCGGTGTGCCGGCGGATGGCGGCGCAGCTGCTGCTGACGCTCGGCGACCTGACCTCCGTACGGGTGGAGCAGGTCGAGCTGCAGCGCGGGTCGGACGGCGGGCGGCTGTGCTCCATGGGCAAGCAGGCGGCGCTGGAATTCGCGCCGGTGCGGGACTCGGGCCGGGCGGAGAACCCGTTCTACGTCGACGAGACCGGCAAGCTGATGGCCGTGCCGGTGGGCGACAAGGCCAATGAGGAGCAGGACGGGACGCTGGGCCCGTTCGGCAGGGGGGCGATGCCGCTGCGGTCGGTCGCCGTCGACCGCGACGAGCGCCGGGCGGCCGGCGTCGGCAAGGACGGCCACGAGCTGCGGGTGGCGTCGATCCTCTCCGACCACGAGCTGCGGCCCGCTCTGGTGCGGAGCGACGCCGCTCGGCCCGAGGACCGGCTGTCGGCGCCGAGTTGGGACGGCCGGGGCGACCTGTGGGTGGCGGACCGCGATCCGGTGAGGCCGCGTCTGTGGATGGTCCCGGACGGCGAGGGAGAGGCCGTGGAGGTCCGTGCGCCCTGGCTGGCGGACGGCGACCGTGTCGAGTCCCTGCGGGTCTCCGCGGACGGTGTACGGATCGCGTTGCTGCTCAAGGCGGAGGACGGGGGCACCACCCTGAAGATCGGGCGCGTGGAGCGGGACGGCGGCGGGGCCCGGCCGGCCATCTCGGTCGACGCGCTGCAGCCCGTGGCGCCGCACATGGAGGCGGTCACGGCCGTGTCCTGGGCAGGGCCGAGCCGGCTGGTCGTGGTCGGCAAGGAGGCCGGCGGCGTGCAGCAGGTGCGCTACATCCAGACGGACGGCGCGACCTCCGCCTCCTCGCTGCTGCCGGGCCTCAACGGCGTCACGGCGGTCGCCGCACCTCACGACGACAGGGCCCCCGTGGTGGCCGACTCGGGCAACGACGGCATCGTGCGGCTCGTGCCGGGCGCGAACTGGCAGCGGTTGGCCGATGTGACGGGCTCCGCGCCGGTCTATCCGGGCTAGGGCTCGTCCGGCGGATCAGGGCCGGACCGGCCCTTTCCGCCCCGGCGCTCCCCGCCCCCTGCCGAAGCGCTCGGCGCCCGTTGTCCACAGGGGTGGCCGGGGCGGGCCGGCAGGAGGACAGTGGAGCCATGCGGGGGTGGTGGCGCGAGATCGCCGGGCTGGTGCTGCCGGTCGCCTGCGGAGGCTGCGGCAGGCCCCGCAGCGAGCTGTGCCCGCCGTGCCGCGCGGAGTTGACGGGTCCCGGGCCGCGCCGGGTCCGGCCCGCTCCCGAGCCGGCGGGACTGCCGGTGGTGCATGCGGCGGCGCCGTACGCCGATGCCGTACGGTCCGTGCTTCTCGCCCACAAGGAGCGCGGCGCGCTCTTCCTCGCCGGACCCCTGGGCGACGCGCTGGCCGACGCCGTGGAGGCCGCTGCCGGGCCCTGGGACGCCCCTAGGGCTGGCCCCCTTCTCCTTGTACCGGTGCCCTCGTCGCGGCGGTCGGTGCGGGCACGTGGACACGACCCGACGCGGCGGATCGCGCTGGCCGCCGCGGGGAGGCTGCGCCGTTCGGGTCGGGCCGCCCGGGTGATTCCGCTGCTCCGCCAGCGCCGGGAGGTGGCCGACCAGGCGGGCCTGGGCGCCCGTGGACGGCTCGCCAATCTGGCCGGAGCGCTCGAGGTCGTGTCCGGTGGCGCGCGGCTGACGGAGCGGGGTCGGGTGGTGCTGGTGGACGATCTGATGACCACGGGTGCCTCGCTGGCCGAGGCGGCGCGGGCACTGCGTGCCGTACACCGGCCGTTCATTCCAGGATTAGGCGACGGCGGGGCGGAAACCCGATTCGTACAGCCGGTGGCTGCGGTAGTCGCATGTTCTCCCTCGTCGTTCGAAATAAACCGGAACTGACGGGGAAGTTGCATCGTTGCAGGTGGTGAGAGGTGGAAACACCCGAACGGAGGTAAGTGGCGGCAGCGGGTGCCGACACCCGTCCGAACGAGCTATGTTCGGTTGTGAGGAATGGCGAATGCCATGCCTCACCGATTGCACGGGTGCGCCTGGAGGACAGGAGTTCAGGGCGAATTAACCTCCGCTTGGTGGGGTGGAGACCTTCCCCGCTGGGGAGGAGGAGGTGAAAGTCGCCAAGTCCGAGACTCCGGTGAACACCGGAGTCTGGTGCAAAGGGAGAGGCCCAGCGGCCGAGGAGCCGGTCTGGGCGATCCGGGAACGGAGTTCTGCGTGGACATCGTCGTCAAGGGCCGCAAGACCGAGGTGCCCGAGCGGTTCCGCAAGCACGTGGCCGAGAAGCTGAAGCTGGAGAAGATCCAGAAGCTCGACGGCAAGGTGATCAGCCTCGACGTCGAGGTGTCCAAGGAGCTGAACCCGCGGCAGGCCGACCGGTCCGACCGCGTGGAGATCACCCTTCACTCCCGAGGCCCGGTGATCCGGGCGGAAGCGGCAGCAGGCGACCCGTACGCAGCGCTCGACCTCGCCAGCGACAAGCTGGAGGCGCGACTGCGCAAGCAGCACGACAAGCGGCACACCCGCCGTGGCAGCGGCAGGATCTCGGCGGCCGAGGTCGCCGACGTGGTGCCGGGTGTCGCACGGCTCAACGGAAGCGGAGAGCCGGTCGGCGAGGAGTCCGGCGCGGTGCCCACCAGGATGATCGGCTCGCTCGAAGTGCAGGGCGAAGGCCCGCTGGTGGTACGCGAGAAGACGCACAGGGCCGCACCCATGACCCTCGACCAGGCGCTCTACGAGATGGAGCTGGTCGGGCACGACTTCTATCTGTTCGTCGACTCCGACAACAAGCAGCCGAGCGTCGTCTACCGGCGACACGCGTACGACTACGGCGTCATCCACCTGGAGAGCGACCCGCTCGCCGAGGGCGGCGGCGCCGGTGGTGCCCTCGGCGGCTGACCGCGGCCCCCGGCGCACCACACATGTCCGTCCTGGTGCCCCTGGAGCGCCCTGTGCGCCCCCAGGGGCACCCCCGTGCGACCACGGGATCACCGCGCCGACGCCCGGGCATGAAATCATGGCGTGCACGCCAACCGGTGCTCGTTGAGCAGCGGTTGGAGGACCGAACACGACTTCAGGCCACGGCCTTCAGGGGGAGGAACGATGGCGGACAGCTTCGGGCCGGTGCACAGCGGGCGGGAGCCCGATCGCGCGGCCACCCCGGAGGGATCGGATTCGGCCAGCGGGGAGTCCCGCAAGGAGCCGATCCGGGTCCTCGTGGTGGATGACCACGCCCTTTTCCGTCGCGGACTGGAGATCGTCCTCGCCCAGGAGGAGGACATCCAGGTCGTCGGCGAGGCGGGTGACGGGGCCGAGGCCGTCGACAAGGCCGCGGATCTGCTGCCGGACATCGTGCTGATGGATGTGCGCATGCCCAAGCGCGGCGGGATCGAGGCCTGCACCTCCATCAAGGAGGTGGCCCCCAGCGCGAAGATCATCATGCTGACGATCAGCGACGAGGAGGCCGATCTCTACGACGCGATCAAGGCGGGCGCGACCGGATATCTCCTGAAGGAGATCTCCACCGACGAGGTCGCCACCGCGATTCGCGCGGTCGCCGACGGCCAGTCGCAGATCAGCCCCTCGATGGCGTCGAAACTCCTCACCGAGTTCAAGTCGATGATCCAGCGGACGGACGAACGCAGGCTGCTGCCCGCGCCCCGGCTGACCGACCGCGAGCTGGAGGTTCTCAAGCTCGTGGCGACCGGAATGAACAACCGCGACATCGCCAAGGAATTGTTCATCTCCGAGAACACCGTGAAGAACCACGTCCGCAACATCCTGGAGAAGCTCCAGCTGCACTCCAGGATGGAAGCGGTCGTCTACGCGATGCGGGAGAAGATCCTCGAAATCAGGTGAGGGCGGCGGTGAGCCGCGCGGTGAGTTCCGGGCGGTCGGTCCGCTCGATCCGTACGCTGTCGCAGCCCACCCACTCGGCCGCCTCACGCAGCGCCCGGGCCATCGGTTCGACCGCCTTCGGGGAGTCCAGGGACACCTGCTTGGCCACCAGCGTCCTGCCCTCGCGCGCCGGGTCGACCCGGCCGAGGAGCCTGCCGCCCGACAGCAGCGGCATGGCGAAGTAGCCGTGCACCCGCTTCTGCTTCGGTACGTACGCCTCCAGCCGGTGGGTGAAGCCGAAGATCCGCTCTGTGCGGGCCCGCTCCCAGATCAGCGAGTCGAACGGTGACAGCAGCGTCGTACGGTGCCGGCCACGCGGTTCGGTGGCCAGGGCGGCCGGATCGGCCCAGGCCGGCTTGGCCCAGCCCGCCACCGTGACCGGTACGAGCCCGGAGGCCTCCACCACGGCGTCGAACGCCTCGCCCTTGATCCGGTGGTAGTCGGCGATGTCCGCGCGCGTGCCCACGCCCAGCGCCTCTCCCGCCTGCCGCACCAGCCGCCGCAGGCACTCGGTGTCGTCGAGGTCGTCGTGGAGGAGCGCGTCCGGGATCGCCCGCTCGGCCAGGTCGTAGACCCGCTTCCAGCCGCGTCGTTCGGTGCAGACCACCTCGCCGTACATCAGCGCCCGCTCGACGGCGACCTTCGACTCGGACCAGTCCCACCACTCGCCCTTGTTCTTCGCGCCGCCCAGTTCGGTCGCGGTCTGCGGGCCCTCGGCCCGCAGCTGCTTGATCACCGCGTCGTACGCACCGTCCGACAGCTCGTGGTGCCACTGCGGACGATCGCGGTAGGCGCGGCGGCGGAAGGCGAACAGCGGCCACTCCTCGACGGGCAGGATGCAGGCCGCGTGCGACCAGTACTCGAAGGCGTGCGTCTGGGTCCAGTACGCCTCCTCCACCGTCCTACGGCCCACCGCGCCCAGGCGCGCGTACGGGATGAGCTCGTGCGAACGCGCCAGGACCGAGATCGTGTCGAGCTGGACCTGGCCGAGATGGCGCAGCACGCCCCGCACCCCGCCCCGGCGGTCGGGCGCGCCCAGGAAACCCTGGGCGCGCAGGGCGATCCGGCGGGCTTGGTCGGCGGACAGTTCGACAGCGGGCGGCGGCACAGTCGTCATGGTCCGCACCCTAGAGGCCGGCACTGACACCGTGGTCGGCGTCCTCGGCGGGCAGATACGGCAGCGGCCCCGGCAGGCCGAGGTCGGAGGGGAGCAGCGAGGCGACCCAGCAGTCGCGGAGCGTGCCCTGGTGGGTGAGCCCGGCGCGCTGGACACCCTCCATCCGGAAACCGCTCCGCTCGGCGACCGTGCGCGAGCCCGTGTTGCCGACCTCCGCCCGCCACACCACTCGGTGGCAGCCGCCCTCGGTGAAGGCCCACCGGGACAGCGCGCCGACGGCCTCCGTCACGTAACCCCGGGCGCGGTGCTCCTTGGCGGCCCAGAAACCGACCTCCCGGACGCCCGGACCGCGGTCGTGCAGGCCGGTCGCGGCGATCAGCGGCCCGCCGTCCCGGGGCTCGACGGCGAAGGTGTACTCCACGCCGTCGCGCCACCCGTCCGGCACGAGCCGCTCGAGGAAGTACGCGGCGTCCTCGCGGGTGTACGGCGAGGGCACCGTCGTCCAGCGCTGGATGTCGGGGTCCTGGCAGGCGGTGAAGACCGCCTCCGCGTCCTCCGGGACGAAGGGGCGCAGTCTCAGACGTTCGGTGGTCAGCGTGATGGGTTCCATGACGGGATTGTGGTGATGCGGCCGCCGGTGTGCGAACACTTTTCGGAGCCCGCGGCACCTTCCGAGCGTCTGGGGCGTTGTCTTTCCGGGCGGCGGTGAACCCTCCGGGCACTGCGGGCCTCCCGGCGCGGCGGCGGTCTCGCTTACGATGGCCGTTGCGGTGGGGACCACCTGCCGTGCCCGCGCCCGAGTCATGACAAGACCCAGTGCCAGGCCCGACCGGCAAGGAGACCAGCCTCAGTGTCCGTCTTCAACAAGCTCATGCGTGCAGGCGAAGGCAAGATCCTGCGCAAACTGCACCGCATCGCGGACCAGGTCAACTCCATCGAAGAGGACTTCGTCAACCTCTCCGACGCCGAGTTGCGGGGGCTCACCGAGGAGTACAAGCAGCGGTACGCCGACGGTGAGAGCCTCGACGACCTGCTTCCCGAGGCCTTCGCGACCGTCCGCGAGGCCGCCAAGCGCGTCCTCGGTCAGCGCCACTACGACGTCCAGCTGATGGGCGGCGCCGCCCTGCACCTCGGCTATGTGGCCGAGATGAAGACCGGTGAGGGCAAGACCCTCGTCGGCACGCTCCCGGCGTACCTGAACGCGCTGTCCGGCAAGGGCGTCCACCTGATCACGGTGAACGACTACCTGGCCGAGCGCGACTCCGAGCTCATGGGCCGGGTGCACAAGTTCCTCGGCCTCACCGTCGGCTGCATCCTGGCCAACATGACGCCGGCCCAGCGCCGCGAGCAGTACGCCTGCGACATCACGTACGGCACGAACAACGAGTTCGGCTTCGACTATCTGCGCGACAACATGGCGTGGTCCAAGGACGAGCTCGTCCAGCGCGGCCACAACTTCGCCTGTGTCGACGAGGTCGACTCGATCCTGGTCGACGAGGCCCGCACGCCGCTGATCATCTCCGGCCCTGCCGACCAGGCCACGAAGTGGTACGGCGACTTCGCCAAGCTGGTCACCCGCCTCACCAGGGGTGAGCCCGGCAATCAGCTCAAGGGCATCGAGGAGACCGGCGACTACGAGGTCGACGAGAAGAAGCGCACCGTCGGCATCCACGAGTCCGGTGTCGCCAAGGTCGAGGACTGGCTGGGCATCGACAACCTGTACGAGTCGGTGAACACCCCGCTCGTCGGTTACCTGAACAACGCCATCAAGGCCAAGGAACTGTTCAAGAAGGACAAGGACTACGTCGTCATGGACGGCGAAGTCATGATCGTCGACGAGCACACCGGCCGTATCCTCGCCGGCCGCCGCTACAACGAGGGCATGCACCAGGCGATCGAGGCGAAGGAGGGGGTGGACATCAAGGACGAGAACCAGACCCTCGCCACGATCACCCTGCAGAACTTCTTCCGCCTCTACGACAAGCTCTCCGGCATGACCGGTACGGCCATGACCGAGGCCGCGGAGTTCCACCAGATCTACAAGCTCGGTGTCGTCCCGATCCCGACGAACCGGCCGATGATCCGCAAGGACCAGTCGGACCTGATCTACCGCACCGAGGTCGCCAAATTCGCCGCCGTCGTCGACGACATCGCGGAGAAGCACGAGAAGGGCCAGCCGATCCTCGTCGGTACGACGTCGGTCGAGAAGTCCGAGTACCTCTCCCAGCAGCTCTCCAAGCGGGGCATCCAGCACGAGGTGCTCAACGCCAAGCAGCACGACCGTGAGGCGACGATCGTCGCCCAGGCCGGCCGCAAGGGAGCCGTCACGGTCGCCACGAACATGGCCGGCCGAGGCACCGACATCAAGCTGGGCGGCAACCCGGACGACCTCGCCGAGGCCGAGCTGCGCCAGGCCGGCCTCGACCCGGTCGAGCACGTCGAGGAGTGGGCCGCGGCCCTCCCCGCCGCCCTGGAGCGCGCCGAGCTCGCCGTGAAGGCGGAGTTCGAGGAGGTCAAGTCGCTCGGCGGCCTGTACGTCCTGGGCACCGAGCGCCACGAGTCCCGCCGGATCGACAACCAGCTGCGCGGCCGTTCCGGCCGTCAGGGCGACCCGGGCGAGTCCCGCTTCTACCTCTCCCTCGGCGACGACCTGATGCGCCTGTTCAAGGCCCAGATGGTCGAGCGGGTCATGGCCATGGCCAATGTGCCCGACGACGTGCCGATCGAGAACAAGATGGTCACGCGCGCGATCGCCTCCGCCCAGTCCCAGGTCGAGACCCAGAACTTCGAGACGCGTAAGAACGTCCTGAAGTACGACGAGGTGCTCAACCGGCAGCGCGAGGTCATCTACGGCGAGCGTCGCCGCGTCCTGGAGGGCGAGGACCTGCACGAGCAGATCCGCCACTTCATGGACGACACGATCGACGACTACATCCGCCAGGAGACGGCCGAGGGCTTCGCGGAGGAGTGGGACCTCGACCGGCTGTGGACCGCGTTCAAGCAGCTGTACCCGATCAAGGTCACCGTCGAGGAGCTGGAGGAGGCGGCCGGCGACCGCGCGGGCATCACCGCCGAGTTCATCGCCGAGTCCGTCAAGGACGACATCCACGAGCAGTACGACGCCCGTGAGAAGTCGCTCGGCTCGGACATCATGCGCGAGCTGGAGCGCCGCGTGGTCCTCTCGGTGCTCGACCGCAAGTGGCGCGAGCACCTCTACGAGATGGACTACCTCCAGGAGGGCATCGGCCTGCGCGCGATGGCGCAGAAGGACCCGCTGGTCGAGTACCAGCGCGAGGGCTTCGACATGTTCACCGCGATGATGGAGGGCATCAAGGAGGAGTCCGTCGGCTATCTGTTCAACCTGGAGGTCCAGGTCGAGCAGCAGGTCGAGGAGGTCCCGGTGCAGGACGCGGCCGCGAAGACCTCGCTGGACAAGCAGGACGCGGTGCCGGCGGGTGCCGGTCGTCCGGAGATCCGCGCCAAGGGGCTCGACGCCCCGCAGCGACCGGACCGGCTGCACTTCTCCGCGCCGAAGGTGGACGGCGACGGCTCGGTCGTCGAGGGCGACTTCATCGCCGACGGCGCCGTTTCCTCGGGCGACGGGATGACGCGGGCGGAGCGCCGCAAGGCGCAGAAGAGCAGCGGCGGCCGCCGCCGCAAGAAGTAACGGCGGCCGGCGGCACAGCCGTACGGGAAGGGGTCGGGCACCTGGTGAGGTGGCCGGCCCCTTCGTCGTGCGCGGTGGGTCACGTACGCGACGCCTGCGCGGGCACGCGCGCGTGGAGGCCGTCGAGCTCGACGGCGGCGCAGCGCCAGCGACCGTCGGCGCCGCGCTCCAGGCGGAACGCCATGGCCCTGACGCGCTCGCCCGTGGCGATGGTCGCGAACGCCTCGACGGCGCCGGAGCGGGGTTGGTGAACGGAGCAGCGTCGCAGTACGGGCCGGGTCCCGTAGGACCTCAGGGGCGTCTCGGGGGCCAGCTGGACGAGCTGTTCGTACGCCTCGCCGACGGTCTGGCCCAGCATCCAGTGGACGGGCCGGTCCCCGCTCAGGACGGCGAGGAGGCGCTCGGCGAAGACGGCGTGCGGCGGCAGGGCGCGGGGCGCGTCCGGGACGCGTGACGCGGTGCCGGGACCGGCCGTCGGGCGGACTCCGGGGCGGGTTCCGGCGGAGCCGCGGGGGCCGGTTCCGGCCGGGCCGCGCGGAGCGGAACGGGGACGGGGGGTACGCGGGCGGGTGGTCGCTGCGGCGAAGGCCCCCGGGCGGTCCCCGGGACCGGCCGTCGGGCCGCCGAGCGGGCTGACGGTCACGCCTGTCGCGGGGCTCGCCACCCGCTCGGCCGAGCGGGTGGCGGCGGGCGTGGTCCGCGGTGTGCGGGTCGTCGTGGTGGCGGTGCTGTCCATGGGGTCCCCGTCCCTCGCGCCCGCTGGTCTACCGGGCGGTAACTTCTGTTGGGGATCTTGTACGGGGCTGCTCGGAGCCCTCGCAAGGGGCCGCCGCGGCCCGGGTGCCGACCCGGAGGTTCACCTATCAGAGTGAGCCGGAGCGGTTCCGGGCCTGTGGACGCCGGGTCTGGGCATGCGTTCGGATGACCGGCGGGGCGGCGGCCCGGAAGCCCCGAAGGGGTACTCCGCACGTATCCTGGGGGCGTTTCCGACTACGAAAGCGGCCAGCCATGCGCGTGTACGTCCCCCTGACCCTCCCCGGTCTCGCACAGGCGCACAAGGCGGGCGAGCTGGGCCCGGGCCCGCTGACCGCCTACGCCGTCACCCCAGCGCTGCGCGAGTGGTACGTCTCCGACGACATCGAGGAGCTCGAGTACGCGGCGCTCAGCCGGGCCGCGGCCGCCTCCCTGCGCCTGCTCGCGGGCGACCCGTCGGCCGCCCGGCGGCGCATCGTCGTCGCCGTCGACGTGCCGGACAAGGACGCGGTGGTCGACCCCGACCGAGGCCTGGACGCCAGTTCCCTCGGTGAGGTCCGGATCGCCGGAGCCGTACCGCTCGCCAAGGCGGCGGCGGTGCACGCCGACGCGGACGACGCGGAGGCGGACGTCTCTGCGGCCGCGGACGCGCTGGGGGCGGCGGACCAGGGCGACGACGACGCGCGGTTCACGGTGGACGGGGCGGAGGACCACGAGCTGCTCTGGTTCGGGGTGCAGGAGATTCCGGGGCTGCTGGGCTGAGGACGGTCCCGGCAGAGGTCTTCGCCGGAGCGTGCCGGTACCGTCTTGGCATGGGGAAGCACGGGACGAAGCGGCACGGCAAGCATCTGGTCTGGGACTGGAACGGCACGCTGCTCGACGACATCCAGGCCGTCATCGGGGCGACGAACGCGGCCTTCGCCGAGTTCGGTCTTGAGCAGATCACGCTCGCGCGGTACCGGGATCTGTACACCGTGCCGGTGCCGAAGTTCTACGAACGGCTGATGGGGAGACTGCCCACCGAGGCGGAGTGGGCGCTGATGGACGGCGCCTTCCACAAGCACTACTGGCAGCGCGCCGAGGCCTGCGCGCTGACCGCGGGGGCGGCGGAGCTGCTCGCGGCGCGACAGGCGTCCGGGTTCACGCAGTCGCTGCTCTCCCTGGCGCCGCACGCCGAGCTGATACCGCTGGTGCGACGGCACGGGATCGAGGAGCGGTTCGTCCGTGTGGACGGGCGGGTCGGCGCGTCGACGGAGGGAAAGGCCGCGCACATGGTGCGGCACCTCGCCGAGCTGCCGGGCGTCGACCCCGAGCGGATCGTGGTCATCGGGGACGCGGCGGACGACGCGGTGGCGGCGGCGCATGTGGGGGCGCGGGCGGTGCTGTACACCGGGGGGTCGCACAGCCGTGCCAGCCTCGAGCGGGTGGGCGTGCCGGTGGTGGACTCGCTGGCGGAGGCGGTCGCGGTGGCGGAGGAGCTGGTGTAGGACGGCGGGCGCGCGTCAGGCCATGGCGCGCAGGATCTTGAGGAACTCGCGCATCCAGGCCGGGTGGTCCGGCCAGGCGCGTGAGGAGACCAGGGTGCCGTCGACGACCGCCTCGGTGTCCTGGAAGCCGGCGCCCGCCGCCTGCATGTCGAGTTCCAGAGCGGGGTACGCCGTCACCCTGCGGCCCTCCAGGCCGCCGATCGCGGCGGTCAGGAGCGGGCCGTGGCAGATCTGGGCCACCGGCTTGTCCGCGTCGAAGAAGGACTTCAGGATCTTGCGCAGTTCCGGGTCGTTGCGGAGGTACTCCGGCGCCCGGCCGCCCGGGATCACCACCGCCAGGTAGTCGCCCGGGTCGACCTCCGAGAAGGCCAGGTCGGCGGGCCAGGTGTAGCCCGGCTTCTCGGTGTACGTGTCGTAGCCGGGCTCGAAGTCGTGCACCACGAAGCGCAGCCGCTTGCGCGCGGGCGCCGCGATGTGGACTTCGTACCCCTCCTCGAGCAGTCGCTGGTAGGGGTACATCACCTCCAGCGACTCCGCCGCGTCTCCGGTCACGATCAAGATCTTCGCCATGACGACTCCCAGATCCCAGATGGTCGGTGGTCCCCGCGGTCCACACTCCCCGCGCCGCCCTGCTTTGCCAAGAGGACATGTGTCGCTGTCCATAACGTCAAACTTCCACCCCCTCTTTTGTACACATACGGCTCATGACGGGTCGGGGGGAGGGAGCGATAGGCTTTTCCCGTGATCAGCGCGATACGCCGAGGGGGCAGCGAAGCCCCCGGCCTCCGCCCGGTCCGCGACAGCGGCCGGGCCGACGGGGCGTTCGCCGATCTTCGCCGTCCGGGCGTGGCGCGCACAGTGGCCGAATACGGCCCGGACATCTCTCATCGCGGCATAACGTCGACTTCGACCGGTAGCACCGCGTCGTGGCGTTGTGTCCTTTCTTCCACCGACGTCACGCAATGGCGCGCGACAGGAGCCAGAGGACATGCAGACCAAGCTGGACGAAGCCAAGGCCGAGCTGCTCGAGAGGGCCGCCCGGGTAGCTGAGAACAGCCCGGCCGGGGGGCGACTTCCGACGGGGCCCGAGAGCGGGGAGAGGCCCGACCGGGACACCCTGCTCGACTACCTCCAGCGCTACTACCTGCACACCGCGCCCGAGGACCTCACCGACCGCGACCCGGTGGACGTCTTCGGCGCCGCGCTCTCGCACTACCGGCTCGCGGAGACGCGTCCCCAGGGCACCGCGAACGTGCGCGTCCACACCCCGACGGTCGAGGAGAACGGCTGGACCTGCAGCCACTCCGTCGTCGAGGTCGTCACCGACGACATGCCGTTCCTCGTGGACTCCGTGACGAACGAGCTCTCCCGCCAGGGCCGCGGCATCCACGTCGTGATCCACCCGCAGGTCCTCGTCCGCCGTGACGTCACGGGCAAGCTCATCGAGGTGCTGGCCGCCGAGAGCGCCTCCATGAAGGCCGACCTCCCGCACGACGCGCTCGTCGAGTCCTGGATCCACGTCGAGATCGACCGCGAGACCGACCGCGCCGACCTCAAGCAGATCACCGCCGACCTGCTGCGCGTCCTGTCCGACGTCCGCGAGACGGTCGAGGACTGGGAGAAGATGCGCGACGCCGCGCTGCGCATCGCCGACGGGCTGCCCGACGAGCCGGTGGCGTCCGACCTGCGGCCCACCGAGGTGGAGGAGGCCCGCGAGCTGCTGCGCTGGCTCGCCGCCGATCACTTCACCTTCCTCGGATACCGCGAGTACGAGCTGGTCGACGGTGACGCCCTGACCGCCGTCCCCGGCACCGGCCTCGGCATTCTGCGCTCCGACCCGCACCACAGCGGCCAGGACGACCAGCACGCCCACCCGGTCTCGCCGTCCTTCAGCCGGCTGCCCGCCGACGCCCGCGCCAAGGCGCGCGAGCACAAGCTGCTGATCCTCACCAAGGCCAACAGCCGCTCCACGGTCCACCGCCCGTCGTACCTCGACTACGTCGGCGTCAAGAAGTTCGACGCCGAAGGCAACGTCGTCGGCGAGCGGCGCTTCCTCGGCCTGTTCTCCTCCGCCGCCTACACCGAGTCCGTCCGCCGTGTGCCGGTGGTCAGCCGCAAGGTGCAGGAGGTCCTGGACGGCGCGGGCTTCTCGCCCAACAGTCACGACGGCCGCGACCTGCTCCAGATCATGGAGACCTACCCGCGCGACGAGCTGTTCCAGACCCCGGTCGACCAGCTCCGGTCCATCGTCACCAGCGTCCTGTACCTGCAGGAGCGGCGGCGGCTGCGGCTCTACCTGCGCCAGGACGAGTACGGCCGCTACTACTCCGCCCTCGTCTACCTGCCGCGCGACCGCTACACCACCGGTGTCCGGCTGCGGATCATCGACATCCTCAAGGAGGAGCTCGGCGGCACCAGCGTCGACTTCACCGCCTGGAACACCGAGTCGATCCTCTCCCGTCTGCACTTCGTCGTCCGCGTCCAGCCCGGCACCGAGCTCTCCCAGCTGACCGACGCCGACGCCGACCGCATCGAGGCCCGGCTCGTCGAGGCCGCCCGCTCCTGGGCCGACGGCTTCGGCGAGGCCCTCAACGCCGAGCTCGGCGAGGAGCGCGCCGCCGAGCTGCTGCGCCGCTACGGCAACGCCTTCCCCGAGGGCTACAAGGCCGACCACTCGCCGCGCGCCGCCGTCGCCGACCTGGTCCACCTGGAGCAGCTCAGCCGCACCGGCGAGGACTTCGCCCTCTCGCTGTACGAGCCGGTCGGCACCGGCCCCGGCGAGCGCCGCTTCAAGATCTACAAGACCGGTGCCCAGGTCTCCCTCTCCGCCGTCCTGCCGGTGCTCAACCGGCTCGGCGTCGAGGTCGTCGACGAGCGCCCGTACGAGCTGCGCTGCGCCGACCGTACGCACGCGTGGATCTACGACTTCGGTCTGCGGCTCCCCTCGCCGACCGCCAACGGCGGCGACTACCTCGCCGACGACGCCCGCGAGCGGTTCCAGGAAGCCTTCGCCGCCACCTGGACCGGCAAGGCCGAGAACGACGGCTTCAACGCGCTGGTGCTCTCCGCCGGGCTGACCTGGCGTCAGGCGATGGTGCTGCGCGCCTACGCGAAGTACCTGCGCCAGGCCGGTTCGACGTTCAGCCAGGACTACATGGAGGACACCCTCCGGGACAACGTCCACACCACCCGGCTGCTCGTCTCCCTCTTCGAGGCCCGGATGTCCCCGGAGCGCCAGCGCGCCGGCACCGAGCTGATCGACGGTCTCCTGGAGGAGCTGGACGGCGCCCTCGACCAGGTCGCCTCCCTCGACGAGGACCGGATCCTCCGCTCCTTCCTCACCGTCATCAAGGCCACCCTGCGGACCAACTTCTTCCAGCGGTCCGACGACGGCACGCCGCACGCGTACGTGTCGATGAAGTTCGACCCGCAGGCGATCCCCGACCTCCCCGCGCCCCGCCCGGCGTACGAGATCTGGGTGTACTCGCCGCGCGTCGAGGGCGTGCACCTGCGCTTCGGCAAGGTCGCGCGAGGCGGTCTGCGCTGGTCCGACCGGCGCGAGGACTTCCGTACCGAGATCCTCGGCCTGGTGAAGGCGCAGATGGTGAAGAACACCGTCATCGTGCCCGTCGGTGCCAAGGGCGGCTTCGTCGCCAAGCAGCTCCCGGACCCGTCCGTGGACCGAGACGCCTGGCTGGCCGAGGGCATCGCCTCGTACCGGACGTTCATCTCGGCCCTGCTCGACATCACCGACAACCTCGTCGCCGGCGAGGTCGTGCCCCCGGTCGACGTCGTCCGCCACGACGAGGACGACACCTACCTCGTCGTCGCCGCCGACAAGGGCACCGCGACCTTCTCCGACATCGCCAACGAGGTCGCCGTCGCCTACGGCTTCTGGCTCGGCGACGCCTTCGCCTCGGGCGGCTCGGCCGGCTACGACCACAAGGGCATGGGCATCACCGCCCGTGGCGCCTGGGAGTCCGTCAAGCGGCACTTCCGCGAGCTCGGCCACGACACCCAGACCGAGGACTTCACCGTCGTCGGCGTCGGTGACATGTCCGGTGACGTCTTCGGCAACGGCATGCTGCTGAGCGAGCACATCAGGCTCGTGGCCGCCTTCGACCACCGGCACATCTTCATCGACCCGAACCCGGACGCGGCCGTCTCGTACGCCGAGCGGCGCCGCCTCTTCGAGCTGCCCCGCAGCTCGTGGGCCGACTACAAGGCGGAGCTGCTCTCGCAGGGCGGCGGCATCCACCCCCGTACCGCCAAGTCGATCCCGGTCAACGCGCACATGCGCGCGGCCCTCGGCATCGAGTCCGGCATCACCAAGATGACCCCGGCCGAGCTGATGAAGGCGATCCTTCACGCACCCGTCGACCTGCTGTGGAACGGCGGCATCGGTACGTACGTGAAGTCGTCCGCCGAGTCCCACGCGGACGTCGGCGACAAGGCGAACGACGCCATCCGCGTCAACGGCGAGGACCTGCGGGTCAAGGTCGTCGGCGAGGGCGGCAACCTCGGTCTCACCCAGCTCGGCCGGATCGAGTTCGCCCGCAAGGGCGGCCCCGACGGCGAGGGCGGCAGGGTCAACACCGACGCCATCGACAACAGCGCCGGTGTGGACACCTCCGACCACGAGGTCAACATCAAGATCCTGCTCAACGGGCTCGTCACCGAAGGCGACATGACCGTCAAGCAGCGCAACAAGATCCTCGCGGAGATGACCGACGAGGTCGGCGCCCTGGTCCTGCGCAACAACTACGCGCAGAACGTGGCCCTGGCCAACGCCGTCGCCCAGTCGCCGTCCCTGCTCCACGCCCACCAGCGCTTCATGCGCCGACTGGGCCGCGACGGACACCTCGACCGGTCGCTGGAGTTCCTGCCCAACGACCGGCAGATCCGCGAGCTGCTCAACAACGGCAAGGGCCTGAGCCAGCCGGAGCTCGCCGTCCTCCTCGCGTACACCAAGATCACGGTGGCCGACGAGCTGATCGGCACCGAGCTGCCGGACGACCCGTACCTGCGCGGACTGCTCCACGAGTACTTCCCGACGCTGCTGCGCGAGAAGTTCCCCGAGGCGATCGACGCGCACGCGCTGCGCCGGGAGATCATCACCACGATCCTGGTCAACGACACCGTCAACAGCGGTGGCTCGACCTTCCTGCACCGCCTCCGCGAGGAGACCGGCGCGTCGATCGAGGAGATCGTCCGCGCGCAGACCGCCGCCCGCGCGATCTTCCGGCTCAGCGAGGTCTGGGACGCCGTCGAGGCGCTCGACAACCAGGTCCCGGCCGAGTTCCAGACCCGGATGCGGCTGCACTCCCGCCGACTGGTCGAGCGCGGTACGCGCTGGCTGCTCGGCAACCGGCCGCAGCCGCTCCAGCTCGCCGAGACGATCGAGTTCTTCGGCGATCGCGTCGAGCGGGTCTGGGGCGAGCTGCCCCAGCTGCTGCGCGGCGCGGACCTGGAGTGGTACCAGTCGATCCTGGAGGAGCTGACGGCCGTGGGTGTCCCGGAGGAGCTCGCGCTGCGGGTCGCCGGGTTCTCCTCCGCCTTCCCGACGCTCGACATCGTCGCGATCGCGGACCGTACGGCCAAGGACCCGATGGCGGTCGCCGAGGTCTACTACGACCTGGCCGACCGGCTGCGGATCACCCAGCTCATGGACCGGATCATCGAGCTGCCGCGCGAGGACCGCTGGCAGTCGATGGCCCGCGCCTCCATCCGCGAGGACCTGTTCGCCGCGCACGCCGCTCTGACGGCGGACGTGCTGTCGGCGGGCAACGGCACCTCGACGCCGGAGGAGCGGTTCAAGGCCTGGGAGCAGAAGAACGCGGCGATCCTGGGCCGGGCGCGCACGACGCTGGAGGAGATCCAGAGCTCGGAGACGTTCGACCTGGCCAACCTGTCGGTGGCGATGCGGACGATGCGCCAGCTGCTGCGGACGCACAGCTAGTCCAAGGGCGAAAGGGCCCCGCCGGTCGTCCGGCGGGGCCCTTTCACTCGTCCGGGGTGGCGACGGAGGCGGTCCACAGGCGCCGGGCGGCCAGCAGTGCCGCCGCCAGCAGCAGCGTGTTACGGGCGAGCATGACCACCAGGCCCGGCCAGGTGCCGGCCACCACCTCGTCGTAGAGGACCGGGTACGCGAGAGAGCTGAGCGCCGCCGCCGGAAGCAGGAGCACCGCCACCGGGCGCATCACACTCTCCCGGCAGGTCAGGCAGACGGCGACGAGACCGATCAGCCAGATCATGTACTGCGGGCTGATCACCCGGCTGGTGACGGTGAAGAGCAGTACGGCCGCCAGCGCCGCGTCCAGCGGCGTCGCCGCGGTCCAGGAGCGCGCCCGCAGCCGCCACATCAGCAGCCAGACGAAGGCCAGGACCGTCAGCAGCAGCGCGAGCCGGCCCACGCTGGAGACGTACGGGCCGACGTACTCGAAGGCGCCGTAGCGGTACTCCACCGTCCCCGGCCAGACGCCCGTCGATCTGGCCACCGCCAGCGCGGTGCCGCCGAGCGACTCGATCTGGACGCCCCGGCTGCCCTGCTGGCGCAGGAAGTCGAGGGAGTGGGTGAAACAGAGCGCGAGGGTGGCGAGCAGGGCCGCCGCGGTGACCGCGGCGGACACCCAGGCGTCACGGGTGGTACGGCCCCGGGGGGTGCCGATCAGGGTCAGGGCCGGCCACACCTTGACCAGCGTGCCGACCGCGGCGAGCGCCCCGCCGAGGAGACGCCCCGCGGTGAAGCGGGACCTCAGGGCGAGGAGCGCGAGTACGGCGAGGGCGGTGACCTGGACGTCGTACCGGGCGAGGGGGATGTGCAGGAGCAGCGGCAGTCCGCAGACCCAGACCCAGGCGCCGTGCGTGAGGCGGTCGCTGTCGGCCCGGGCGAGGGCGAGGGCCACGGCGGCGTCGGCGAGCAGGGTGAGGGCGACGAAGGCCTGGAAGTAGGTGAGCCACGGCAGCACGCCCGGCGACATGATGACGAGGCCGGCGCCGGGCGGATACTGCCAGGTGACGTCGCCCACCGGGAAGGTGCCGTGCGCGAACTGCCGGTACCAGTACTGGTAGAGCACATGGACCTCGCGGCCCACGCCGCCGATGCCCAGGCTGTCGCGCAGGAGGAGCAGCAGCATCCCGACGCGGGTGACGGTCCAGATACCGGCGAGGGCGCGCTGGGGGCCGGTGCCGACCGCGACGAAGGTGGCGGCTGTGAACGTCTCCGACTCGAAGGGGGAGCCGGTGAGGGCGGGGGGCGCGGGCGCGCACGGGGACGGCGGCGACGGCCGGCCGTCCGCGCCGGTGGTGCCGGTACCGGTGTCGATGCCGGGGTCGCCCGGGGCGCTTGGATCGCCGTCGGGTGAGGGCCGTGGGGTGCGGTTTCGATGCGTGGTCATCGAAACCGCACTCTATTGCTGTTTGGGTTACTTACTCCCCTTTTGTCCCCCCGTCCTGGTGAACTCCTCGTACGCCGCCACGACCTCGTCCGCCGGACCGTCCCTCCACAGCGTGCCCGCCTCGAGCCACAGGGCCCGGTCACACGTCTCGGTGATGGTGGAGTTCGAGTGGCTGACCAGGAAGACCGTCCCCGCCTCTGCCCGGAGCTCGTCGATCCGTTGCCGGCTGCGGCGGCGGAACCGCGCGTCACCCGTCGCCAGCGCCTCGTCGATCAGCAGCACGTCATGGCTCTTCGCCGCCGCGATGGAGAAGCGGAGGCGGGCGCTCATGCCCGAGGAGTACGTCCGCATCGGCAGCGAGATGAAGTCGCCCTTCTCGTCGATCCCGGAGAAGTCCACGATCTCGTCGTAGCGGGCGTCGATCTCCGTGCGGCTCATGCCCATCGCCAGCCCGCCGAGGATCACGTTGCGCTCCCCGGTCAGATCGCCCATCAGTGCCGCGTTGACGCCGAGGAGCGACGGCCGGCCCTGGGTGTAGATCCGTCCCTCGTCCACCGGCAGCAGCCCCGCCACGGCCTTGAGGAGCGTGGATTTCCCCGATCCGTTCGATCCGATCAGGCCGATCGCCTCCCCTCGGTAGGCGGCGAAGCTGACGCCCTTGACCGCGTGCACCGTGCGGGCGCCCGGAGCGGCCCGGCGGGAGAGCATCCGGCCGAGGGCGGCGGTGGCGCCGCCCTTCCCGGTCCGGCCGCCCTGGACGGTGTAGGTGACGTGGGCGCCGTCGACGACGACGGTGGGGATCCGCTCGGGGAGCGTGTGGTCAGCCACGGCCGTAGGTCTCCTCTGCCTTCCAGAAATAGAGGAAGCCGCCGACGAAGGCCAGCAGCGCCCAGCCGGCGGCGAACGCCCAGGCGTGCGGGGGCAGCTGACCCGAGGTGAAGCTGCCGATCAGCGCGCAGCGCATCAGGTCGATGTAGAGCGCCGCCGGATTGGCCTCCAGGATCGCGATCAACGCCTGCGGGAGCCGGCTGCTCGCCGCCAGGTGCTGAAGGGACCACATGACACCGGAGACGTACATCCAGGTGCGCAGCAGGAACGGCATCAGCTGCGCGATGTCCGGCGTACGGGCGGCCAGGCGGGCCATGACGAGGGCGACGCCGGTGTTGAAGAGCGTCTGGAGGAAGAGCGCCGGGACGGCGAGCAGCCAGCTCCGGGCCGGGAACTCGCCGAAGCAGAACAGGATGACGACCAGCGCGCCGAGCGAGAAGACGAGTTGCTGGAGCTGCTGCAGCGCGACGGCGACGGGGAGGCTCGCGCGGGGGAAGTGCAGGGCCCGGACGAGGCCGATGTTGCCGCTGATGGCGCGGGTCCCCGCCAGGACCGACTGTGACGTGAAGGTCCAGACGAAGACGCCCGTGATCAGGAACGGGACGTAGTCCGGGATGTCGCTGCGGACGTCCATCAGGACGCCGAAGACGAAGAAGTAGACCGCCGCGTTGAGGAGCGGGGTCATCACCTGCCACATCTGGCCGAGCCTCGCCCGGCTGTACTGCGCGGTGAGGCGGGCGGTCGCGAAGGTGGCGATGAAGGCGCGGCGCGACCAGAGCTGCCGGACGTACGCGAGGAGGGTGGGGCGGGCGCCGCTGACGGACAGCCCGTGGCGCAGGGCGAGCGCGCGCAGGTCCTCGCCCTGGCCGGGCGGCTCGACCGCTCGCGGGAGCGTCGGGGTGGTCGTCTGGGTGGTCACGGAGTCGCTTTCGGCTCGACGGTTCTACGACAGGACGGGACCGTATCGTCGTTACGAACGAGGCTAGACCCGGTGTACGTCGGAACGCAACCGTATCGTCGTGACGTCATCGTTGGTTAGGATCCTGTCCATGACGACACCACCCCCCGGAACCCCTCGCCGCGCCCCCGCGGGAGCCGCCGTGCTCCGGGAGGACGTGACCGAGGCCATCCGCGCGGCCGTCTTCGAGGAGCTGGCCGCCGTCGGGTTCGCGCGCATGTCGATCGAGGGCATCGCCCGCCGCGCGGGTGTCGGCAAGACCGCCGTCTACCGGCGCTGGAAGTCCAAGCTCTCGCTCGTCCTCGACCTCGTCGGCGCCTTCGCCGCGCAGGGGCTGCCCGCACCGTCCACCGGTTCGCTGTACGGGGACGTGCGCGCCCTTCTCGAGGTCGCCTCGCACGCCCTGCGCCACCCGGTGGCCTCGCAGGTCATCCCGGACCTGCTGGTGGAGGCCGCCCGGCAGCCGGAGATCGCCGAGGCGATCAAGGCGGCCCTCCTCGACAGCCAGCAGGGCGTCGTCGCCCAGGTGGTGCGCGAGGCCGTGGACCGCGGGGAACTGACGCCGGGCGCCGACCCGGACCGGGCGCTCGACCTGGTCGTGGGGCCGCTGTACTGGCGACTCGTGGTGGTCAGGGGCGACCTGCCCCCGGGCTACCTGGACGACCTCGCACGGTCGGCGGTGGCGGCGCTCACGGCCTGACGGGCGGAAGGGGCATGGGCTGTACGCGCACCGGCGGGCACGGGTACGAGAGCGCGCCCCGTACCCGTACCGCCGTGCCCGTCCCTACTTCACCGCGCCCGCCATCACGCCCGAGACGAACTGCCGCTGGAAGGCGAAGAAGACCGCCAGCGGAATCACCATCGAGACGAACGCGCCCGGCGCCAGCACGTCGATGTTGTTGCCGAACTGGCGTACCTGCTGCTGCAGCGCCACCGTGATCGGCGGGGACTCGGAGTCCGCGAAGATCAGCGCGACGAGCATGTCGTTCCACACCCACAGGAACTGGAAGATGCCGAGCGAGGCGATCGCCGGCCCGCCCAGCGGCATCACGACACGGGTGAAGAGCCGGACCTCGCCCGCCCCGTCCAGCCGGGCCGCTTCGAGCAGCTCCTTCGGGATCTCCGCGAAGAAGTTCCGCAGCAGGAAGATCGCGAAGGGCAGTCCGAAGGCGGTGTGGAAGAGCACGACCCCCAGCGTCGTCTCGAAGATCCCGATCGTGCCGAACAGTTTCGACACCGGCACGAGCGCGACCTGCACCGGGACCACGAGAAGGCCGACGCCGACCAGGAACCACCAGTCCCGTCCGGGGAAGTCCAGCCAGGCGAAGGCGTACCCGGCGAACGAGCCGATGACGACGACGAGGACGGTGGCCGGGACGGTGATCAGGATGGTGGAGAGCAGCGAGCCGGTGATGGTCTCGTTGGCGAGGAGGTCGGCGTAGTTTTCGGTGGTGAGCTGGGCCGGGGCGCTGAAGACCTGCCACCAGCCGCTCTCGCTGATGTCGGAGGGGGAGCGGAGCGACGACAGCAGCAGCCCCACCGTCGGCATCAGCCAGAAGAGCCCGACGAGGACGAGGAAGATCCGCATCGCGCCCCCGCCGGTCCGGGCTGCGATCCGCGCCCCCAGACCGCCGTCTCGATTCGACGCTGTCACCGGCGGGTCTCCCTTCGCATACGGCGGATGTTGAAGGCCATCACCGGGATCACGAGGAGCAGGAGCAGGACGGCGATGGCGGAGCCGATCCCGAGATCGGCGTCCGTGCCGAAGGACGACCGGTACAGCTGGAGCGCGAGCACGTTCGCGTCGTCCTGCGCCGAGCCCGGCGCGATGATGAACACCAGGTCGAAGACCTTGAGGACGTTGATCATCAGGGTGACGAGGACGACGGCGAGGACGGGCGCGAGGAGGGGGACCGTGATGCGGCGGAACACCTGCCATTCGTTCGCCCCGTCGACGCGGGCCGCTTCGAGGAGTTCGCGCGGCACGCTCGCCAGGCCGGCGGCGATCAGCATCATCGCGAACCCGGCCCACATCCACACGTAACTGCCGATGATGGCGGGGGTGACGAGGGAGGGGCCGAGCCACTCGACGCCGTTGTACTGCTCCCGGAAGTTGCTCGCGGGCAGCCGCAGGACCGATCCGTCGGCGGCGGCCGGGAGGCTGAACGTGCCGTCGGCGGCGGCCGTGGTGCTCGCGACGACCCTGCCGTCCTTCACCGCCTCGATGCGCAGCCCCTTGAGGCCGAGTTCCTTCGCGTCGACGACGTTCGGCTTCCCGCCCCCGCCTCTGGTGAAGTCCAGCCAGGCCGTGCCGGAGATCCCGTCGGCCGCGGGCGCGGGCTCGGCGGTGCGCGCCGGCCGGGCGTCCCGCGGCATCTGCGCCGGCGGGACGCCGATCAGCGGGAGCCGCGCTACCTCTCCCGTACGGACCGGCTCCTCGGTGACGAACCCGCCGTCGCCCGCCGGCGCGAGCGGATGGACCGGGAGCGGGCGCGCCCGGGGGAAGACGGACGACTCGGCGAAGGTGTCGTGGACGCCGACCCAGACGGCGTTGGCGACCCCGCGGTCCGGATCCTGCTCGTACACGAGCCGGAAGATGATGCCGGCGGCGAGCATCGAGATGGCCATGGGCATGAAGACGATCAGCTTGAACGCCGTGCCCCAGCGCACCCGCTCGGTGAGGACCGCGAAGATCAGTCCGAGCACGGTCGCGACGGCCGGGGCGAGAACCACCCAGATGGCGTTGTTCTTGACGGCCGTGAGGATGGTGTCGTCGGTGAAGAGCTCGATGTAGTTGTCGAGGCCGGCGAAGGAGGTCCCGGACTTGTCGAAGAAGGACCGCTGGACGGAGTACCCGATCGGGTAGACGACGAGCGCACCGAGCAGCAGCAGGGCGGGGAGGAGGAACCCCGCCGCCACTGCCTTACGGGTGCCGGTGACGCTCTTGTGCGGAGTGCGGGGCGTGCCTTTCCCGCCTATGCGCGGCACCGATGCCATGACGGCGGCTCAGCTCTTGTACGCCTTGGCCGCGTCGGCCTCCAGCCGTGCCTGGATACCGGCGATGTCCTTCGGGTTCTTCAGGAAGTCCTGGAGGGCCTTCCACTCGCCCTTGCCGGGAGTTCCGCCGAACGACTGGGGCATCTGGTCCGACATGTCGAAGCGGAAGTCGTCGCCCGCCTCGATCAGCGCCTTGGCGATCTCGCGCTGGACGTCGTTCGGGTACGCCGCCGGGTCCAGGTTCTTGTTGGGGGAGAGGAACCCGCCCGCGCCCGCCCAGATCTCCGCCGCGTCGGGGGAGGCGAGGAAGGTCAGCAGCGCCTGGGCGCCCTTGGTGTCCTTCAGCGCCACCGCCGCGTCGCCGGCCGTCACCACCGGGGACTCCGCGCCGTCGCCCACGGCAGGGAACGGGAACACCTTCGCGTCCGTACCGATCTTGGCGTCGGTCTGCGCGATGTTGACGGCGGCGAAGTCGCCCTCGAACACCATCGCCCCCTTGGGCTGGTCACCGCCGGTGAAGGTCTGGGTGACCGAGGCGGGGAACTCGGTCTGCAGCGCGCCGTCCGCGCCGCCCGCGATCAGGTTCGGCTTGCCGAACAGCTCGCCGAGTGTGGTCAGGGCCTGGGTGACCGACGGGTCCGTCCACTTGATCTTGTGCTGGGCCAGCTGGTCGTACTTCTCGGGGCCCGCCTGGGAGAGATAGACGTTCTCGAACCAGTCGGTGAGCGTCCAGCCGTCCGCGCCGCCCACCGAGACGGGGGTGACGCCGGAGGCGGAGATGGTCTCGGCGGTGGCGAGGAAGTCCTTCCACGTCTTGGGCTCGGACGCGCCGGCGTTCTCGAAAGCCGCGCTGTTGTACCAGATCAGGGACTTGTTGGCGGCCTTGAAGTAGACGCCGTACTGCGTGCCGTCGACCGCGCCGAGGTCCTGCCAGCCCTTGGAGTAGTTCTTGGCGAGCTGGGCCTTGGCCTCAGGCCCGACCGGCTTGATCCACTTCTGGGCGGCGGCCTGGTGGATCGCACCGACCTGGGGGAGCATCGCCACGTCCGGCGGGGCACCGCCCGCGATCTTCGTACCGAGGAAGTTCACGATCGGGTCCTGCGCGGGCACGAAGGTGACGGTGGCGCCGGTGCGCTTCTCGAACTCCTTCAGGACCTTGGTGAAGTTCTCCTGCTCGGGGCCGGTCCACACGGCGGCGACCTGGATCTTCTCGCCCTTCAGGGAGGGGAGGGAGACCGAGTCCCCGCCGGTGTCACCGGTGCTGGTGGGCCCGGCCGGGGGGCCCTGGTCCTTGGCGCCGTCGGTGCCGCAGCCCGCGAGGGCGAGTGCGGTGACCGCGGTGAGGGAGGTGATCGCCGCCGCGGCCCTGCGTGTACGAAGAGTTGTACGTGTACGCATTACTGCCCCGTCTCTCCTGTGCCCGTGCTCGTCCCGTGCTCGTGCCAGTGCGGACAGGTCTACGCCGGGTGATCGGGCCCCGCAATACCGCCTCCCGCGCCGAACGGGGGATCGTGATGGGCTCGTGACGTGTGGTCAGACGGCGGAGGCGGGGGTCAGGGGTGGACGGCGGGGGTGAGGGGAGCCGCCGGGGTGGCGTCGACGGAGCGGGCCGCGCGGTCGAGAGCACTCGCCAGGAGCGCCAGATCGGTCGGGCCGTTGCCGAGTTCGCGCACGGGTCTGCGGGTGGGCGGATCGCCCATCCGCTCCCACTCCAGCGGGACCACGGTCGGCCGCAGCGTCGCCGTGCGGGGGATGCGTCCGGTGACCCGGCCGGACTGGAACGGCGTCACCCGGCCGTCCGGGTGACCGAGCCGCCCCCGGCCCGGCGCTGGCTCGTCGGGGCCGGGCGCCGCGGGAGGAGCGTCGAGCACGATCCGGAGCCGGGCGCCGTGGGCCAGCTCCGTGTCCGCGGTCCGGTCCGGGCGGGCCGAGGTCGCGATCAGGTGCACCCCGAGGCGGGCGCCGCCTCGTGCCACGGCTTCGAGGGCCCGTACGACAGAGCCGGCGGCGGGCCGCCCCGACGCCCCGAGCGCCGGTGCCACGAGCGCGTCGAAGTCGTCCACCAGCACGACGAGCCGGGGCAGCGGGCCGACGGCCCCCGGGTCGCCGGAGCCGCCCTCGGCCCGCTCCCAGGCGGCCGCGTCGCCGCCTGCCTCGGGCTCCCCACCGGGACGGGGGGTGCGGCCGCTGGGGCGATCGGAGAGGGTGCCGTCCGCGCCGGGGTGGGGGGTGCGGCCGCTGGGGCGGTCGGAGAGCGAGCCGGTGCCGGTCCGCCGCGCGCGTCCACCGGCGCCGTCGCCGAGGCCGGCGTCGGCCCGCCGAGGCAGCCGCCCGCTGGGGCGGTCGGAGAGCTCGGAGTCGTTCGTCCGGGAGACGCCGCCGGGTCGGTCCGCGCGATCGTCCCGCGCCGGGCGGGGGATGCCCGGGCCCGGGCGGTCGCCGACCGGGCCCTCGTCCGTCCGCAGCGTCCGGCCACTGGGGTGGTAGGTCAGGTCTTCCGGTCCGGCGCGCAGGGTCCGGCCGCTCGGGCGGTCGGTGAGGGTGTCGTCGGTGGGGCGGTGGATCCGGCCGGTGTCGTCGGTGGGGCGGTGGACTCGGCCGGTGTCGTCGGTGGGGCGGTGGGCCCGGCCGCTCGGGCGGTCGGTGAGGAAGGTGTCACCGGCGCGGGCGTCGGGAACGCGGGCCGTCGCCCGGGTGACCGGCGGCATGCTCTCCGCCGGGCTCGGCCCGCGCTGTCCGATCAGGCGGTCCTGCACCGGACGCCGGGTGGCCGCCCGGTGGTCTCCGAAGTGCCCGTCGCCCAGAAGCTCCGCGCGACGCTTCAGTTCGGCTCCCAGCGCCTGGGCGAACTCGCGCATCCGTACCGGGTCGGAGGCGACCAGGTGCTCGGTGACATGGGGCAGCTCCGTACAGGCCGCCAGGCCCTCGCCCCGCTCGCCGCCCGCGCCGTCCACCAGGAGCAGTCCCAGACGGTCGGGTCGTCCCCCGGCCGCGAGGGAGGCGGCGATCGACCGCAGCAGCTCCGTGCGGCCGCTGCCGGCCGGGCCCTCGATCAGCAGATGCGGCCCCTCTTCGGTCAGATCGACCGAGACCGGTCCGCGCGGTCCCGCCCCGAGCACGACCGTCCCGTCCCCGGCCGAGGCCCAGCGGGCCAGCAGCGAGGCCGGGGTGGCCCGGGCGAGACCGAGTTCGTCGAGCAGCCGGGCAGACCGTGGCAGAGCCGCCGTCGCCGCACGCCCGCGCGGCGAGCCACCTTCCGTACGCAGCGGGGCCAGGGCCCGGCCGAAGCGCTCCGCCCAGGCGACGGAGACCGCGTCCACCACCCCGACCGTGCCGTGGCCCGCGGCCCGGCCGCCCGCCGTACGCAGCAGTCGCAGCGCCGTCGCCACATCGCCGCTCAGCAGGGCGACCGCCCCGCATTCGCGGAAGGCGAGGGAGGCCGCGCACGCGCTCTCGTAGGTCGCCGACACCGGTGACACGGGCGAGGCGGCCGGGGTCTCCGCGAGACAGATCAGATGGATCCCGGCGGCGGCCCCCGCTCCGGCGAGCCGGGCGGTCGTCTCGCGCAGCGCCGCCGAACCGGGGTCTCCGTCCACGATCACCACCGTCGCCGGGCCTTCGTGGCGCGCGGCGGCCTCGGCGACGGCCGCGCGGTCGGCGCTGGGCCAGCCGGGGCCGAGCGGCCCGTCGTCGAGGCGGCGGGTGAGTTCGGCCGTACGGGCGTCGGCCTGTTCACGGTCGTACGCGAGGAGCAGCCGGCAGTCCTGACCGTGCGCCGGCCGCAGATGCGGGAGCCAGCCGAGCCAGCCCCAGGCGCGGCGCCGCTCCTCGAGGGAACGGTTGCGGTCCGCGCTGATCAGCACGATCTCGAGCTCGGAGGGGGAGTGCAGGGCGGCGAGCTGTGCCACGACGGAGCGGGCGAGCCCGGCGAGCCGCTTTCCCGGCCCGGCCAGCCCGAGCGAGCCGGCCTCGCGCAGCCCGACGGTGACGGGTACCCCGGACAGCTCCGCCCGGTCGGTCGTGCCGAGCCGGACCACCAGCGACTCGGGATGGCCGGGCCCGCGCTCCCAGAGCCGGGGGCCCGGTCCGAGCGCGGTCAGCAGGACGGCGGCCGGGTCGGGCCAGGTCTCGGCGGCCGGCGCCGGCCCTGAGGCGTTCCGGTGCGGATCGGACGCGCCGACGGCGCCGGAAGCGGCCCCGGCGTCCGCTGCCGGCAGCTCGCCCTTGCCGCCGGCGAGCCGCCGCGCCCACGCCCCTATCCCGCGCTTGCCGCGCCCCTGCGGAGCGGCGGCGGGCTGCCGACGGGTCCTGCTGTGGCCCTCGCCCTCACCTTCCAGCGCCTCCTCAGCACGCGCGTGGCCGAGGGAGCCCCCGTGCGTGGCGTCCTCGTCGGGGCGGGAGGGGGTGCGGTGGGGTCCGTGCCCGCCGCGCGTGTGGGCCCGGGCGCCGTCGGTCTCCGGCTCGTACGGGCCGGCGTGGTGGGCGGCGTCCGTGCCACGCGGGCCGTGCCCCTGGCCCGCGGCGGAGCTCTGCCCATGGTCCGGGCCGCTCCCGCCCCCCGAGCCGGAGCCGCGCCCGGAGCCGCTCCCGGCATCTACGCCCTGGCCGTACGGCTGGCCGGGCCGGGGCCCGGAGGCGGAGTCCGCGCCGGCCCCGTGGGTGTGACCCGCGCGGGTCCCCGAGCCGGCGCCCGCGCCCTGCCCGTGCGTCTGACCCGTGCCGCGCCCCGTGCCGGTGTCCGCGCCGGTTTCGTACGTGTGACCCGCGCGGGTCCCCGAGCCGGCGCCCGCGCCCTGCCCGTGCGTCTGACCCGTGCCGCGCCCCGTGCCGGTGTCAGCCGCCGCGGTCGTCCCGTGCCCGCTGTCGCTCCCTGGGCCCGTCCCGTACCCCGCGCCGCTGCCGGCACGCGAGCCGGAGTCCGCCCCGGCGCCCACCCGCAGGTGGCCCTCGCCGTCCGGGGTCGTCGGCAGGGCGTCCGTGCCGACGGTCCCGGGCGTGAGGCGCAGGGCGGACTCGCCGAGGCGCAGGACGGCGCCGGGGAGCAGGCGGACCGGGCGGTCACCCACCGGGGCGCCGTCCAGCGTCGTGCCGTTCGTGGAACCGAGGTCCGCGACCGTGACCCGGCCGTCGTCGCCGACCGTCACCGTGCAGTGCACCCGGGAGACGTCCGGGTCGTCGAGCGGGACGTCCGCGTCCAGGGAGCGGCCGACCCTGATCGGGCCGCCGTGCAGCAGATGCACCCCGCCGGCGTCCGGACCCGCGACCACGTGGAGCCGGGCCGCGGCGCCCTCACCGAGCCGGTCGTCCTCGCCGGGCACCTGGAGCGTGAGCACGGCGCCGTCGACGAGCGGAGGCTCGCCCAGCGCGCAGCGGCGGGTGTCGAGCCGCTCCCGGCCGGCGTAGAGCACGGTCGTGCCAGAGGTGGAACCGTCGGGCCCGGAGACGGCCGCTGCCAGACCGGAGGCCACGGCGGCCAGCGCCGTCCCCGCCGGAGCGGTGACAAGCACATCGCAGGCGCGCCCCGCGCCGTGGCCGGCGTGCGGCGCGAGGACGGTCAGCCGGATCTGCATCGCCGTCAGCGGTCCCTTCTGCGCGTGTGCTCGGCAGGGGAACCGCCCTGTGTCCTCCCCCACCCCGCACGGACGCGTCGTCCGGTACAGGTCGGCACGGCGCGGGGCTCCCGTCCCCTCGATGCGACGTGCTGTGTGCATCCTCGCACCTGCCGCTGACAACCCGCCCGCGGGTCGCCTCCAAGTGATCTTGAATGGTCGGCTGTGGACGTAAAAGTGCCTGGTTGAGCACGCCTCGCGTCGCTTCCCGCAACCTCCGGTACGACAAACGCGTCTTGTTTTCGGACAAGTCCGGCGCCGGAATCGGCCGTCCCGTGATCGACCGTTGACCCGTTCGGCGGCACTAAAGTGGGTTGGACACCCGGACGGGTCACAACAGATGACAGGGACCCGGGACCCCCCAGGACCACGATCAGCAGGGAGCGCGTGACGTGCGGCCAATCGGCAGCAAGTACCTGCTCGAGGAGCCGCTCGGCCGCGGCGCCACGGGCACCGTCTGGCGAGCCCGCCAGCGGGAGACGGCGGGCGCCGAGGCCGCCGTGCCGGGCCAGCCCGGAGAGACCGTCGCGATCAAGGTCCTCAAGGAGGAGCTGGCTAACGACGCGGACATCGTGATGCGCTTCCTGCGCGAGCGGTCCGTGCTGCTCCGGCTCACCCACCCCAACATCGTGCGCACGCGCGACCTGGTCGTGGAGGGCGATGTCCTCGCCCTGGTCATGGATCTCGTCGAGGGCCCGGATCTGCACCGCTACATCCGTGAGAACGGCCCCCTCACCCCGGTCGCCGCGAGCCTGCTCACCGCGCAGATCGCCGACGCCCTCGCCGCCAGCCACGCCGACGGCGTGGTCCACCGCGACCTCAAGCCGGCCAACGTCCTGCTCGCCGAGCGCGACGGCCAGATGCACCCGATGCTCACCGACTTCGGCATCGCGCGCCTAGCCGACTCCCCGGGCCTGACCCGTACGCACGAATTCGTCGGCACGCCCGCGTACGTCGCGCCGGAGTCCGCCGAGGGCCGCCCGCAGACCTCCGCCGTCGACATCTACGGCGCGGGCATCCTGCTGTACGAGCTGGTCACCGGCCGTCCCCCGTTCGCGGGCGGCACGGCCCTCGAGGTCCTGCACCGGCACCTCAGCGAGGACCCGCACCGCCCGTCGACCGTCCCGGGGCCCCTGTGGACCGTCATAGAGCGCTGCCTCAGCAAGAACCCGGACCAGCGGCCCAGCGCCGAGAACCTGGCCCGTGCGCTGCGTACGGTCGCGTCCGGCATCGGCGTGCACGCCACACCCGCGCAGATCGAGGCCGCCGAGGGGGTCGGCGCCCTGCTCGCCCCCGACCCGGCGCCCGCGCCCGTCCCGGAGACGCCGGGCGCGGCCGACCCGACCCAGGTGCTCCCCAGCGGTGGCGGAGCGCACCGGTACGACCCGGCCGCCGCGACGAGCGTCATGCCGACCAGCGGTCCCGTCGGCGGCGGCGCCGACCCGACCGCGGTCATGCCTCCCGTACCGCCCCAGCCGCCGCAGGGTTCCCCGGGTGACGAGCCGCACCCCTGGCAGAGCCAGCTGCGCGCGGCCCGTGACCGCAACGAGCAGACGCAGGTGCAGTACCTGGACCCGAGCCAGGACCCGCTGCGCCGCCGCCCCCAGCGCCAGCCTCAGCCGTACACGCCTCAGCCGCCCCACCCCCAGCAGCAGCCGCCGCGTCCGCCGCAGCGGCAGCAGTACGCGCCGCAGCAGCCTCCGCCGCAGCCCCCGCAGCAGCAGTACGCACCGCCCCAGCAGCAGTACCGGCCCCCGCAGCCGCCGCCGCAGGCGCCGGCCCCGCGCGAGCCGCGCCCGCCGCGTCAGCGCAGCGCGAACCCGATGCGGATCCCGGGCCTCGGCTGCCTCAAGGGCTGTCTGTTCACGGTCGTGCTGTTCGTGATCGCCGGCTGGCTCATCTGGGAGCTGACCCCGCTCCAGGACTGGGTCGCCGAGGGCAAGGGCTACTGGCAGGCGATCGGGGACATGATCTCGTCCGTCTCCACATGGGTCTCCGAGCTCGGAAGCACGGAGGGTGGTACTACTACCGGCGGTACGGGGCAGTAGTACTGCCGATTTATCGACTTCCGAGGGGTGATTTCCCCTCGGAAGTGACGACCAGCGCCCGTGGACGCGTAACTTTGTCGCGACCGCCAGCCGCTGAGGGAGCAGTCTTGGCACGGAAAATCGGCAGCCGCTACACGGCCCACCAGATCCTCGGGCGGGGCAGCGCCGGCACGGTGTGGCTCGGCGAGGGCCCCGAGGGCCCCGTCGCCATCAAGCTGCTGCGCGAGGACCTGGCCTCGGACCAGGAGCTCGTCGGCCGCTTCGTCCAGGAGCGCACGGCCCTGCTCGGTCTCGACCACCCCCGGGTGGTCTCCGTCCGCGACCTCGTCGTCGACGGGAACGACCTCGCGCTCGTGATGGACCTGGTCCGCGGCACCGACCTCCGCACCCGCCTCGACCGGGAACGGCGGCTCGCCCCCGAGGCGGCCGTCGCGATCATCGCGGACGTCGCCGACGGACTGGCGGCCGCGCACGCCGCCGGAGTCGTCCACCGGGACGTCAAGCCCGAGAACATCCTCCTCGACATGGAGGGCCCGCTCGGCCCCGGCGGCGCCCATCCGGCGCTGTTGACCGACTTCGGCGTCGCCAAGCTGATCGACACCCCCGGCCGCACCAAGGCGACACGGATCATCGGTACGCCGGACTATCTGGCCCCCGAGATCGTCGAGGGCCTGCCACCGCGCGCGGCGGTCGACATCTACGCCCTCGCCACCGTGCTGTACGAGCTCCTCGCCGGGTTCACGCCCTTCGGCGGCGGGCATCCGGGGGCGGTGCTGCGCCGGCACGTCACCGAGACGGTCGTGCCGCTGCCCGGCATCCCCGAGGAGCTGTGGCAGCTGATCGTCCAGTGCCTCGCCAAGGCCCCGGCCTCCCGTCTGCGAGCCTCGGAACTGGGCGCCCGGCTGCGCGACGTCCTGCCGATGCTCTCCGGCATCCCGCCGCTCGACGTGGACGAGCCGGACGCCGAGCCGGCCGCCGAGCCGCAGGAGGAGGACCCGTACCCGACCGCCGCCCCGGCCGGCGGACCGGCTCCGCGCCGGGCCGCCGTCCCGCTGGTCCCGGGCGCCTCTCCGGACTCCAACCGGGACACCCACACCTCCATGCGGGTCCCCGCCCCCGACGAACTCTCCGGCGGCCCCCTGGGCACGGCACGCGCCCCCCGCCCGGCGGGCGCCCGGCGCCCCGGCTCGGCCCGGCACAAGGCGGAGGCGGTCCGCAAGCGCCGCATCACCCTCTCCCTCGCCGCGGTCGTGATCGCCGGCGCCCTGGCGGCGGGCGGCTATCTGGCGACCGCCGGCGACTCCGACACCCCGCCGCAGGACTCCAAGACGTCCTCACAGCCCTGAAGCCCGGGGGCCGGGGATGAGCGGCGAGCCGTTACGCTGGACGCGTGGCAGTCGTCGATGTATCCGAAGAGCTGAAGTCCCTCTCCTCGACCATGGGGTCGATCGAGGCCGTACTGGACCTCGAACAGATGAGGGCAGACATCGCCGTGCTCGAAGAGCAGGCCGCGGCCCCGTCCCTCTGGGACGACCCGGAGGCGGCGCAGAAGATCACCAGCAAGCTTTCGCACCTCCAGGCCGAGGTCCGCAAGGCCGAGGCCCTGCGCAGCCGGATCGACGACCTCGCGGTGCTCTTCGAGCTCGCCGAGGAGATGGACGACCCGGACACGCGCACCGAGGCCGAGACGGAGCTCGTCTCGGTCCGCAAGGCGCTGGACGAGATGGAAGTCCGTACGCTGCTGTCCGGCGAGTACGACGAGCGTGAGGCGCTCGTCAACATCCGCGCCGAGGCGGGCGGCGTCGACGCCGCCGACTTCGCCGAGCAGCTCCAGCGCATGTACCTGCGGTGGGCCGAGCGGCACGGCTACGGCACGGAGGTCTACGAAACCTCGTACGCCGAAGAGGCCGGCATCAAGTCGACCACCTTCGTGGTCAAGGCCCCGTACGCCTACGGCACGCTCTCGGTCGAGCAGGGCACGCACCGTCTGGTGCGCATCTCACCCTTCGACAACCAGGGCCGCCGCCAGACTTCCTTCGCGGGCGTCGAGATCCTCCCGGTCGTGGAGTCCTCCGACCACGTCGAGATCGACGAGTCCGAGCTGCGCGTGGACGTCTACCGCGCGTCGGGCCCGGGCGGCCAGGGCGTCAACACGACCGACTCGGCGGTGCGCATCACGCACCTCCCGACCGGCATCGTGGTCTCCTGCCAGAACGAGCGCTCCCAGATCCAGAACAAGGCGAGCGCGATGAACGTCCTCCAGGCCAAGCTCCTCGAGCGCCAGCGCCAGGAGGAGCGCGCCAAGATGGACGCCCTGAAGGGCGACGGCGGCAGCTCCTGGGGCAACCAGATGCGCTCGTACGTCCTCCACCCGTACCAGATGGTCAAGGACCTGCGTACGGACTTCGAGGTCGGCAACCCGCAGTCGGTCCTCGACGGCGAGATCGACGGCTTCCTCGAGGCGGGCATCCGCTGGCGCAAGCAGCAGGAGAAGTAACCGAGTTCGCTTTCACGGCGCCCGGGCCCCGCACCTTGTGTGCGCGGGGCCCGGGCGCCGTTGTCCTGTCCGACGGGCGTACGGTCGCCTGGTGACGATGGAGCGTTGATTCGCGGGCGCAAGCGGAAACCCGGTCCGGCAGGCGCTTTGTCGACAAGGGAACTGCCGTGAGGGAGGCGGAAGTTCCGCGTTTACGTCACAGTTGCATCCCCGCATGGCGGGCAACTCATGATCTTTCGGGCATCGCACGCGCAACGACCTTGACGCGTTTACGGAAAGTCGGGAGGGTGGCGCATGGCATGCGCATTTCTGGGGCGTGTGTGAACGGGGGCCGGTCCAGTCACGACGTCGCTCCTGCTGCCCGCGGCCCCGAGCGCTGCTCCATGACGAGATTGAGCTACTGGGGGTAGCAGCCAGATGACGAAGAAGACGCGCGTTCGCCTCGCGCGCATCGCGGCCGGCACGGTGATCGTCGCCGGCGCGTCCCTGACCGCCGCGGGCGCCGCACAGGCGGTCAACGCGGACATCGAGGTCGGTCCGCTCAGCATCCAGGCCCAGGTGGGCGAGGAAGAGGACCCCTGCGCGCCGGGCTCCGTGTGCGAGGACCCGAACCCGGCCGACCCGAACCCGGCGAACCCGAACCCGGCGAACCCGAACCCGGCGAACCCGAACCCGGCCGACCCGAACCCGGCGAACCCGAACCCGGCGAACCCGAACCCGGCCGACCCGAACCCGGCGAACCCGAACCCGGCCGACCCGAACCCGGCGAACCCGAACCCGGCGAACCCGAACCCGGCCGACCCGAACCCGGCGAACCCG
>NZ_JBEXOT010000011.1:0-125731 GCF_040611675.1 Streptomyces sp. NPDC006551 | reverse complement strand
CGAACCCGAACCCGGCGAACCCGAACCCGGCCGACCCGAACCCGGCGAACCCGAACCCGGCGAACCCGAACCCGGCGAACCCGAACCCGGCGAACCCGAACCCGGCCAATCCGAACCCGGCCGACCCGAACCCGGCGAACCCGAACCCGGCCGACCCGAACCCGGCGAACCCGAACCCGGCGAACCCGAACCCGGCGAACCCGAACCCGGCGAACCCGGACCCGACCAACCCGGGCGAGGACACCACGGGTGGTAACAACGGCGGTTCGTCCACCGATGGTGGCGCCGGCACCTGCACCGTCGACCTCGACGGTGCCGAGTGTGTCGACAACAACCCCGGCACCAACAACGCCGGCTCGCAGCCCGTCGAGCAGGGCAAGGCCAAGGAGGAGCTGGCCGAGACCGGCGCCGCCGAGACGACGTTCCTGATCATCGGTGCCGCCACGATGATCGCCGGTGGCATCGGTTTCCGGATGCTTCCGCGCCTCGTCGCCGGTGGCCGTGCCGCCGTCTGAGCGGACCGGTAGAGCATGAAGGAAGGGCCGGGGGTCACCCCCGGCCCTTTCCCGTGTCCGTCCGGCTCGCGTGCGTCGCGCTACGCGGTCCGCATCGCGCTACGCGGTCTGCAGCGCCGCGAGCAGCGCCACCGCCGCCACCAGGGCGATCAGCAGCGTCAGCAGCATCGCCGGCGTCAGCCCGCCCAGCGGGCCCTCTTCCTTCAGGCGTTCCCGGTTCGCGCGGCAGACGGCGCAGCGGCCCTCCGCGACGGGGGCCGCGCAATTGGCGCACACCAGTCGGTCATAGGTCATGCGCTCTCCTCCTCCCGCACAGGGGTCCACACCGTGGTCAACGTCCGGCGGTACCCGTGCGTTCCCCCTACCACTGTGCCAGCTCGCGAGCGTTTCGGCGCGCCCCGCCGGATTAAGCCCGTTCCGCCCGAAAGGACGAAAAGGATAAAGCACACAAGCTCGGACCGCGACTGCGCGGGCCATCCCCGTTCGCGTAAGGTCGCGCACACCTACTCCCGGCCGACCGTGGTGCATCCGTGATCCGATTCGACAACGTCTCCAAGTCCTATCCGAAGCAGAACCGCCCCGCGCTCCGGGATGTATCCCTGGAGATCGAGAAGGGGGAGTTCGTCTTCCTCGTCGGTTCCTCCGGCTCCGGAAAGTCGACTTTTCTTCGGCTGATCCTTCGCGAGGAGCGCGCCAGCCACGGCCAGGTGCACGTCCTCGGCAAGGATCTGGCCCGGCTCTCCAACTGGAAGGTGCCGCACATGCGCCGCCAGCTGGGGACCGTCTTCCAGGACTTCCGCCTGCTGCCCAACAAGACCGTCGCCGAGAACGTGGCCTTCGCCCAGGAGGTCATCGGCAAGCCGCGCGGCGAGATCCGCAAGGCCGTGCCCCAGGTGCTCGACCTCGTCGGTCTCGGCGGCAAGGAGGACCGCATGCCGGGCGAGCTCTCGGGTGGTGAGCAGCAGCGCGTCGCCATCGCCAGGGCCTTCGTCAACCGGCCCATGCTGCTGATCGCCGACGAGCCCACCGGCAACCTCGACCCGCAGACCTCCGTCGGCATCATGAAGTTGCTCGACCGCATCAACAGGACAGGGACCACCGTCGTCATGGCGACCCACGACCAGAACATCGTCGACCAGATGCGCAAGCGCGTCATCGAGCTCGAAAAGGGCCGTCTCGTCCGCGACCAGGCGCGTGGCGTCTACGGATACCAGCACTGAGCAGGTAGGGGAACAGACACCATGCGCGCTCAGTTCGTGCTCTCCGAGATCGGCGTCGGTCTCCGGCGCAATCTCACCATGACGTTCGCCGTCATCGTCTCCGTGGCCCTCTCGCTCGCCCTGTTCGGCGGCGCGCTGCTCATGCGCGAGCAGGTCAGCACGATGAAGGACTACTGGTACGACAAGGTCAACGTCTCCATCTTCCTCTGCAACAAGAACGACGCGGCCACCTCGCCCAAGTGCGCCAAGGGTGCGGTGACCGCGCAGCAGAAGGAGCAGATCGAGGCCGATCTGAAGAAGATGGACATCGTCGAGAAGGTCATCCACGAATCGACCGACGAGGCGTACAAGCACTACAAGGAGCAGTACAGCGACACCGCCATCGCCTCCGTCATCACGCCGGACCAGATGCAGGAGTCGTTCCGGGTGAAGCTGCACGACCCGGAGAAGTACAAGGTGGTCGCCACCGCCTTCGCCGGGCGGGACGGGGTGGAGTCCGTCCAGGACCAACGCAACATCCTGCAGAACCTGTTCGACCTGATGAACGGCATGAACATCGCCGCACTCGGTGTCATGGGACTGATGCTGGTCATCGCGCTGATGCTGATCGTCAACACGGTGCGCGTCTCGGCCTTCAGCCGACGGCGTGAGACCGGCATCATGCGACTGGTCGGTGCCTCCAGCTTCTACATCCAGATGCCGTTCATCATGGAGGCCGCCTTCGCCGGTCTCCTCGGTGGAGCCGTCGCCTGCGTCATGCTGTTGGTCGGCCGGTACTTCCTCATCGACCACGGCATCGCGCTCGCCGAGAAGATGCAGCTCGTCAACTTCATCGGCTGGGACGCGGTGCTCGCCAAGCTGCCGCTCGTCCTCGCGATCGGTCTGCTGATGCCTGCCTTGGCGGCCTTCGTGGCGCTGCGCAAGTACCTCAAGGTGTGAGAAGCGCCGCCTGAGTACTCCGGGCGCCGTGCGGTCAACAACCGTACGGCGCCTTTCGTTTGTCCTAGAGTGGGCGCCATGCCGGTCGGCCCCGAGTTCTGTCCGCGGCCCCGCGGAGTGTTCCGTGGGGCCGTTCTCGCGTTGGTTTTCGCCGCTGTCCTCGCCGCCGCCGCCGTCACGGGCTCGCTGCCACGGCAGGAGCCGGCGGGCACCGAGCCGTCCTCGCGCCGTGCCCTCGTCGACCGCGGCGCGCTCAACCGCGCCGCCGCCGAGGCGATGGCCGACGGCAAGTCGGGCAAGCAGGCCGCCGAGGAGTTCGTCAGCCGCAGCGGTGACCGCTGGGGCGCGGTGTACGGCCCGGCGGAGTACGAGGAGTTCGAGCAGGCCCTCGACGGCTCGTACACCGGCGTCGGGCTCTCCGCCCGGAAGGCGGGGGAGGGGCGCGTCGAGATCAGCCGGGTACGGGCCGGCGGGCCGGCCGCCCGGGCCGGGCTGCGGCCCGGCGACCGCCTCGTCACCGTCGACGGGCGTTCCGTCGGCTCGCTCTCCGTCTCGGAGGTCGTCTCCCTGCTGCGTGGAGACGGCGTCCCCGGCTCCGCCGTCGTCCTCGGCGTGGAGCGCGGCCGCACCGCCTGGACCGTGTCCCTGCGCAGGGCCAGGCTCGCCACCGAGGACGTCACCGTGCGGCGCCTGGGCGACGGAACCGTACTGATCAAGGTGGCCGCCTTCACCAAGGGCACGGGGGAGCGGGTACGCAAGGCGGTGCGGCAGGCCCGCCCGGGCGCCGGAGTCCTGCTGGACCTGCGGGGCAACGCCGGCGGGCTGGTCGCCGAGGCCGCCGTCGCCGCCTCCGCCTTCCTGGACGGCGGGCTGGTCGCCACGTACGACGTCGAAGGAGAGCAGCGCGCCGTGTACGCCCAGAGCGGCGGGGACACCGAGCGGCCCGTGGTGGCGCTGATCGACGGCGGCACGATGAGCGCCGCCGAGCTGCTGACCGGGGCGCTGAAGGACCGGGGCCGGGCGGTCACCGTCGGCTCGCGCACCTTCGGCAAGGGCGCCGTGCAGATGCCGAGCACGCTGCCCGACGGGTCCGTCGCCGAGCTGACCGTCGGCCACTACCGCACTCCGGCCGGGCACGGAGTGGACGGCCGCGGGATCACGCCGGACCTGGCCGTGAGCGAGCGGGCCGAGGAGCGGGCGAGGACGGTATTGAGTGGCCTCGGAGGGGGGTCGTAGTGCGAAAATGGCCGCACTATGGCAAAGGGACTCGTGAACGTGCAGGGCAAGCCTGCCAAGAAGAAGGACCCTGAGAAGGGTCCTGAGCGCAAGATCATCGCGCAGAACAAGAAGGCGCGGCACGACTACCACATCATCGACACCTACGAGTGCGGCGTCGTGCTCATGGGCACCGAGGTGAAGTCGCTGCGCATGGGACGGGCGTCGCTCGTCGACGGCTTCGTCCAGATCGACGGCCACGAGGCGTGGCTGCACAACATCCACGTGCCCGAGTACATGCAGGGCAGCTGGACCAACCACTCGGCGAAGCGGAAGCGCAAGCTGCTCCTCCACCGCGCCGAGATCGACAAGCTGGAGTCGAAGGCGCAGGAGACGGGTCACACGATCGTGCCCCTCGCGCTGTACTTCCTGAGCGGTCGCGTCAAGGTCGAGATCGCGCTCGCCAAGGGCAAGAAGGAGTACGACAAGCGGCAGACGCTCCGGGAGAAGCAGGACACGCGGGAGACGAACCGCGCGATCGCGGCGGCGAAGCGGCGCCAGCGGGCGGCGCAGTCAGCCTAGGGCGCAGTGCGTCCGGGCCGGTGGGAATACGCTGGCGACGGTCCCTGTTGTTCACGTACGATGGGCCCCGCACCTCACAGCGGGTGCGTGTTTTGAAAAATCAACATGGGGATGATCGGTTTCGACAGCGGATGTCGAAGCAGGGGAAGCGTGTCGAGGAAGCGGCAATGATCTCGTAAACCATATGTCGCAACCAATAATCGCCAACTCCAAGAGCGATAACTCCCGCTTCGCCCTCGCTGCCTGATTTCAGGTAACGACTAGAAGCCTCTGTGAGGAGCGTCAGCCCGGGGATGGTCCCGACCCGGATCCTGGCGTCATCTAGGGATCTAAACCTCTAGCCCCGGTCACGGGGGCCTGAGGGAAATCAAACAGTGACTGAGCCCGTCGGAGACTTGTCCGCGTGATCTCCGGGGCTGAGAAACTCGTAGCGGACTGCACACGGAGAAGCCCTGTTTCCGCACCGTTGGACGCGGGTTCGATTCCCGCCATCTCCACTCATCCCATGTGGGCACCGGCCCGGCAGTCGTCACGACGACCGCCGGGCCTTTGTCATACCCATGCCGACGGCCAGCGCCAGCGCCAGGGCCGCAGCCGCCGGTGGGACCAGGAAGGCGTGCGCCGTCGTCGGAGCGTGCTCGGCCGTCCAGCCGCCCACCGCCGAGCCGGCCGCGACGCCGCCGAGGAGGGCGGTCACCGCGAGGGTCATGCCCTCGTTCAGACGGCCGGGCGGGGTCAGCCGCTGGGTCAGAGCCATGCCCGTGACCATTGTCGGGGCCGTCGCCATGCCCGCCACGAGCAGGCCGGCCGCCAGGCCCGGGAGCGAGCCGGTCGAGGCGCCGAGCAGCGGCAGCGTCATCAGGACGGTCATCGCGGCCAGACAGGTGCCGAGGCCGGCCGAGCGCCGCGTACGGCCGTAGACCAGGCCCGCGGCGCAGGAGCCGGCGGCCTGCAGCGCCAGCACGGGTCCGGCGACCGGGCCGTCCACATGGGCCAGCGCGACCACCTCCATCGCCCCGAAGACCGCGCCCGTGGCCAGGAAGACGCCGAGGAGCGGCACCATGCCGGGCGCGCGCAGCGGAGAGACGGAGCCGGGGCCCGAGACGGCGGCGCGCGGCGCGACCGGGGGCTCCGTGGAGCGCTGGGCCGCGAAGATCAGTACACCGGTGAACAGCAGGATCGCGCCGACCAGGGTGCCCGCCTCCGGGAAGAGCCCCGCGCACAGGAGCGCGGCCAGGACCGGGCCCAGCATGAAGCAGAGCTCGTCGGCGGCCTGCTCGAAGGCGTTCGCGGTGTGCAGGGCAGCCGGGTCGCCCTGGTGCAGGTGGGCCCAGCGGGCGCGGGACATGCCTCCGGTGTTCGGTGTGGTGGCGGTCGCCGCGTACGCCACGAAGAGGGTCCAGGCCGGTGCCCCGGCGCGCACGCACAGCAGCAGGGCGAGTGAGCCGAGGCAGGCCAGCGCGGCGGCCGGGACGGCGATCCGTGCCTGCCCGTACCGGTCGACGAGCCGAGCCGTCCAGGGCGCGACCAGGGCGGTGGCGGCCAGTCCCGTGGCGGTGACGGCGCCGGCGAGCGCGTACGAGCCGTACGAACCGGCGATCATGATCACCGCGCTCACGCTGAACATCCCCATCGGGAGGCGGGCGATCAGATTGCCGACCGTGAAGGCGCGGGCCCCGGGGGTGGCGAAGAGACGGAGGTAGGGATCGGTCCCGGCGGTGGGGCGCCGGGCCGGCCGGTCGCGGTAGCGCGGGGCGAACGCCGGGCCCGCCGGGGTGAGCGTGAGGTCGTGGTGCGGCATGGGACCAGCCTCGGGGGAGGCCGCCGGGACGGTCCAACACCTGATCCGTGGCCATTCACGCGCGCGCGTTGTTAAATGCGGGGTGGCCCCTTCCCCGTACGCGCACGACATCGAACCGCGGCTCCTGCGCGCCTTCACCGCCGTCGCCGACGAACTGCACTTCACCCGCGCCGCCGCCCGGCTCTACGTCGCCCAGCAGGCGCTCAGTCGCGACATCCGGCGGCTGGAGCGGGAGTTGGGCGCCGACCTGTTCGTACGGACCACCCGGCAGGTCACGCTCACCCCGGACGGCGCGCGTCTCCTCCCGTACGCGCGCGGTGTGCTGGCGGCATGCGACGCACTCAGCGACGCCTTCCGGGCGGCGACCCGGCCACTGCTCGTCGACCTCAACACCACGGGCCTGGCGAACGGCCGCGTCCTGGAGCGGGCGCGCGAACTCGCCCCGGACCAGGAGCTGATGGCCCGTTACGAGAGCGGACTGACCGGGGCCGCCGCGCAGATCCTGGCCGGGGGTCTCGACGTGTCCTTCGGCCGGTTCGGCGGACTCGGCGCCGCCCAGCGGACCGGACTCGCCTCGCAGTTCGTACGGTACGAGTCGATGGCGGTCCTGCTGCCCGAGGAACACCCGCTCGCCGGCCTGGCGGCCGTGCCGCTGGCCGCGCTGGCGGGCGAGAGCGTCTACGCGGGCGCGGGCAACGACCGCACGGCGGAGTGGACCGACCTGGCCGCCCGGCTCTTCGCGGGACGGGGCATCACGGTCGCGCCGCGCGCGCCGAGGGCCGTCGGGAAGGAGGAGTTCCGCCGGATCATGGCCAAGCTCGGCACCCCCGCGCTCGTGGTGGTCGACTTTCCGCCGATACCGGGGAGCGTGCTGCGGCCCCTGGTCGACCCCGTACCGCTCTCCCCGGTGAGCCTGGTGTGGCGCAAGGGGCTGAGGCACCCGGGGCTCGACGCGCTGCGCACGGCCGCGGCGGAGATCGGCCGCCGGGAGGGCTGGCTGGAACGCCCGGCGGACTCCTGGCTGCCGGCGGACGAGGCGGGGGTCCCGGCGGCCTGACCGGCACCGCGCGCGTAGGGTCGGGCCGGGCGACGCCGACAACGGCCGGGCGACGCCGACCGGGCCGGGTGACGCCGACCGGGCCGGCCGACCGGGCCGGGCGCCGCGGGCGCCGGCGGAGGCGGGGCGGGCCGGACGGCGGGGGCGTACTCACATCCCGGCCCGGCCACGGGTGAGAGCAAGGTTCCGCACCCGTCACTTCCCGCCACCGGTCTGAAACGCGGCCCGCCTAGCGTCTGGTCCACGAGGTCCAGAGCATCTGGGCGCTCGAGACCCCGACACCGTGGAGGTACGTGATGGGCGGCCGGTGGATCGAACGGTGGGAGCCGGAGGACGAGACCTTCTGGCGTGAACAGGGAGAGCGGATCGCCAAGCGCAATCTGCTCTTCTCCGTGCTCTCCGAGCACATCGGCTTCTCCATCTGGAGCCTGTGGTCGGTCATGGTCCTCTTCATGGGGCCGGAGTACGGCATCGACCCGGCCGGGAAGTTCTTCCTCATCGGGACCGCCACCTTCGTCGGCGCGCTCATCCGGGTCCCGTACACCTTCGCCGTCGCCCGGTTCGGCGGGCGGAACTGGACCATCTTCAGCGCGCTGCTGCTCCTGCTGCCGACGGGCTTCGCCTACGCCGTGATGGAGCCGGGCACGTCGTACAACACCTTCCTCCTGGTCGCCGCGCTCACCGGAGTCGGCGGCGGCAACTTCGCCTCGTCCATGACCAACATCAACGCCTTCTTCCCGCTGCGGAAGAAGGGCTGGGCGCTCGGCCTCAACGCCGGCGGCGGCAACATCGGCGTCCCGGTCGTCCAGCTCGTCGGCCTGCTCGTCATCGGCACGGCGGGCGCCATGCACCCGCGGGTCGTCCTCGGGGTCTACCTCCCGCTGATCCTGGTCGCCGCCGTCTGCGCCGCGCTCTTCATGGACAACCTCGCGCCCGTCAGGAACGACACCGGCGCCGCCAAGGAGGCCGTCAGGGCCGGCCACACCTGGATCATGGCCTTCCTCTACATCGGCACCTTCGGTTCGTTCATCGGTTACAGCTTCGCCTTCGGCCTGGTCCTGCAGACCCAGTTCGGGCGCACCCCGCTGCAGGCCGCCTCGCTCACCTTCATCGGTCCGCTGCTCGGCTCGCTGATCCGGCCCGTCGGCGGCTCCCTCGCCGACAAGCACGGCGGCGCCCGCATCACCCTGTGGAACTTCGCCGGGATGGCGGCCGCGACCTCCGTCGTGATCTACGCCTCGGTCGTCGAGTCGCTCGCCGTGTTCCTGGTCGGCTTCATCGGCCTGTTCGTCCTCTCCGGCCTCGGCAACGGCTCCACGTACAAGATGATCCCCGCGATCTTCCTCGCGCAGGGGCACCGCAAGGGGCTGTCGGGCGAGGCGGCCGAGTCGTACGGCCGCAGGCTCTCCGGGGCCTCCATGGGCCTGATCGGCGCGGTCGGCGCGATCGGCGGGCTCGGCATCAACCTCGCCTTCCGGCAGTCCTTCCAGACCGCGGGCACCGGCACCTCCGCCTTCGTCGCCTTCCTGGTCTTCTACGCGGCCTGCATCGTCGTGACCTGGGCGGTATACCTTCGCCGGCCGGCCGTCGTACCGGACACCGCGGAGGCCGCCGAGGAGAAGAAGCCGCAGCTCGGATACGCCGAGGTGTGATCGGAGTGGTCCGTAACGGCCAAGAAATACGGGCGAACCGAGTCTGTCACGGAGCACCGTCAGGCTCGGTCGTCATGTACGAGCAAGAGCAGGGTCCCCTCGCGGGGTTCACCGTCGGAGTCACGGCGGCGCGGCGCGCGGACGAGCTGGGCGCGCTCCTCCGCCGCCGTGGCGCCGCCGTCGTCCACGGTCCCGCACTGCGGATCGTGCCGCTGGCCGACGACACAGAACTCCTCGCCGCGACCAAGGAACTCATCGACCACGCCCCCGACGTCGTCGTCGCCACGACGGCGATCGGCTTCCGCGGCTGGGTCGAGGCGGCGGACGGCTGGGGGTACGGCGAGGAGCTCCTGGACCGCCTGCGCGGCGTCGAGGTCCTGGCCCGCGGCCCCAAGGTCAAGGGCGCGGTACGGGCGGCCGGCCTCACCGAGTCGTGGTCGCCGTCGTCCGAGTCCATGGCCGAGGTCCTCGACCGGCTGCTCGCCGAGGGCGTCGCCGGGCGGCGGATCGCGCTCCAGCTGCACGGTGAGCCGCTGCCGGGGTTCGTCGAGGCGCTGGAGGCGGGCGGGGCGGAGGTCGTCGGCGTCCCGGTCTACCGGTGGATGCCGCCGGAGGACATCGGCCCGCTGGACCGGTTGCTCGACGGCGTGCTCGCCGGCTCCCTGGACGCGGTGACCTTCACCAGCGCGCCGGCCGCCGCCTCCCTGCTGACGAGGGCGGAGGATCGGGGGGTGCTGCCGGAGTTCCTCGCGGCGCTGCGGCACGACGTGCTCGCGGTCTGCGTGGGGCCGGTGACGGCCCTGCCGCTCCAGGCGCACGGCGTCGACACGCTCCAGCCCGAACGCTTCCGGCTCGGGCCGCTGGTGCAGCTGCTCTGCCGGGAACTGCCCTCCAGGGCCCGTACGCTCCCGGTGGCCGGCCACCACATCGAGATCCGCGGCCAGGCGGTCCTGGTCGACGGGGGCCTGCACCCGGTCCCGCCGGCCGGGATGGCGCTGCTGAACGCCCTGGCCCGGCGCCCCGGCTGGGTCGTCTCCCGGGCCGACCTGCTGCGCGCCCTGCCGGGCGCGGGCCGCGACGAGCACGCGGTGGAGACGGCGATGGCGCGGCTCCGCACGGCCCTGGGCACGCCGAAGCTGATCCAGACGGTGGTCAAGCGGGGCTACCGGCTGGCTCTGGACCCGGCGGCGGACACGAAGTACGGGAACGAGTAGCGGGCCCCCGGCTGCGGCGGGCGACGGGCGCCCCGGGTGCGGCGGGTGGCGTGGCGGCTCGGTGCCCGCCCGGGCGTGGCGCGGGACCGGGGGGCGCGGATTACCGTACGGGCGTGATCCGCATCCGGCCCGCCGAGCCCACCGACGCCCCCGCCCTCGCCACCGCGCTCCTGCGCAACCGGGAGCACATGCGCCCCTATGAGCCGTACCGGCCCGAGCGGTACTACACCGCCGAGGGGCAGGCGGAGCGGCTCGCGGACGGAGGGGAGAGGTGGTTCGCGGTCGACGGGGAGGCGATCGTCGGCGCCGCCATCCTCTCCGGGATCGCCCTCGGGCCCTTCCGCAGCGCCTCCCTCGGCTACTGGGTCGACGGCGCGTACACCGGCCGGGGCCTGGCCGGACGACTGGTCGAGGAGGTCTGCCGGGCCGCCCGTGAGGAGCTCGGCCTGCACCGGATCGAGGCCGGCACGGCCCTCGCCAACCACGCCTCCCAGCGCGTCCTGGCCAAGAGCGGCTTCGAGCGGATCGGCACCGCGCCCCGCTACCTGCACATCAACGGCGCCTGGCACGACCACCACCTCTTCCAGCGCATCCTTCACGACAACCCGCCGCCGAGGGACTAGTCGCGCACGACGGCCGGGTGCACTCTGGTCGGGCGCCCGAACGGCTTCCGACCCCGAGGTGGTGACAGGGACATGACCGTACGGTTCGACTCCGGGCGGATCTGCCTGGACCTGGCCGCGCAGCCGCTCGACCGCACCGAGACGCTCGACCGCTTCCTCCACGCCACGGGGCTCGTCCCGGTCACCACGCCGCTGCGTGCCCTCGACCCGCTCTGGGTCCTCCGCTTCCGCGAACTGCGCGACTGCGTCGACGCGTTGGTCCATGCCCAGCTCGAAGGGGAGTGCCCGGCGACCGTCGACCCCGCCCTGGAACGGCTCAACTCCCTGGCCGCCGCCTCCGCGCCGCCCGCACCCCGCGCCGTACGCACCGAAACGGGCGTGCTCGTACGGGCGTTGAGCGACGAGCCCGAGTGCCGGGCGCTGCTCGCCGCCGTCGCCCGGGACGCCGTCGACCTGCTCACCGACCCGGCCGCCCGCGCCCTGCTGCGCCAGTGCGAGGGCGACAACTGCCGCCGCTGCTACCTCGACACCTCCCGCGGGCGCCGCCGCCGCTGGTGCTCCAGCGAGCTGTGCGGCAACCGCGAGCGCGTCGCCCGCCACCGGCGCCGGAAGGTCGCCGCGTAACGCACCCGGAAGGTCGCCGCGTCACCCGCCCGGAAAAAACTTCCCCCGGCGTTGAGTGCGATCCGCTTCCGCCGCGTACCCATCGACGACAACAGGGTCTCGACCGGGGAGGTACAGGTGCGCGAGGATGCGGCCGTGGCCGATGACCGTCCGCATCGGGCCCGGCATCGCAGCGAGGTGACACGCTTCCGACCCGCCGTCCCCGACGAGGAGTTGATGCGCGCCCTCTACCGCGAACACGCCGGGCCCCTGCTCGCCTACGTACTGCGCCTCGTCGCCGGCGACCGCCAGCGCGCCGAGGACGTCGTACAGGAGACGCTCATCCGTGCCTGGAAGAACGCCGGTCAGCTCAATCGGGCGACCGGTTCTGTCCGACCCTGGCTGGTGACGGTCGCCCGGCGCATCGTCATCGACGGCCACCGAAGCCGGCAGGCCCGGCCCCAGGAGGTCGATCCGTCACCGCTCGAGGTCCTGCCCGCGGAGGACGAGATCGACAAAGCGCTGTGGCTGATGACGCTCTCCGACGCACTCGACGATTTGACCCCCGCCCACCGGGAAGTGTTGGTCGAGACCTACTTCAAGGGGCGTACGGTCAACGAGGCGGCCCAGACACTCGGCATACCGGCCGGGACCGTCCGGTCCCGCGTGTTCTACGCACTGCGGTCGATGAAGCTCGCGTTGGAGGAGAGGGGGGTAACGGTATGACGTCGCAACACGATGCGGCGGGTGCCTACGTGCTCGGCATCCTCGACGCTGCTGACGCCGCCGCGTTCGAAGCACATCTCACGCGCTGCGAAGTGTGTGTCGCGCACGTGGAGGAGTTCGCCGGCATGGAGCCGATGCTCGCCCTCCTGGCCGAGGCACCCCCCGCGCCGCCCGGAGCGGCCGCCGCCGGCCCCCACGCCGTCGACCCCTACGCCGACGACGCCTTCGACGCCTTCGCGCCCCGTCCGCCCGTTCCCCCGGCCCGTGACCCCCGGCCGGCGGTCGCGGCCGCCCCGTCCCCCGGACCCGAAGTCCTCGACCGGCTCGTCGACGAGGTGGCCGCCCGGCGGGCCCGTACCCGCCGCCGTACCCGCTACCTCGTCGCCGCGGCCGCCGTCCTGATCATCGGCGGCCCCGCCGTCGCCGTCGTCGCCACCTCCGGCGGCGAGAAGGAGAACCGGGCCGTCGAACCCCACCCGACCAGCCCCGCCGAGGACGCCTTCTTCCACCACATGGAGGAGAAGATCCAGGCCACCGACCCGACCACCAAGGTCAGCGCCACCGTCGGCCTGGAGAAGAAGGGCTGGGGCACCCACACCGTCCTGGAGCTCAAGAACGTCAAGGGCCCGCTGAAGTGCCGGCTCGTCGCCGTCTCCAGGAGCGGCGAGGAGGAGGTCGTCACCTCCTGGGCCGTGCCGAAGTGGGGATACGGCATCCCCGGAGCCGCCACCGACGCGGCGAAGAACCCGCTCTACGTGCACGGCGGGGCGGCCATGGACCGCGACGACATCGACCGGTTCGAGGTCCGTACGTTCGACGGCGCCCGTCTGGTGGAGGTCGACGCCTGACACGGGGCCCCCGCGTGGCATAAGCTCGACGGCTGCCCCACGGCGGGGGCAGTGCACGTCAGAAGGGGGCCTCGGTGGCCGCGCAGGAAGCCGTCGGTGTGGTCGACACGGTCCGGGACCGCGAGATCGGCGTCGAACAGGAACACTTGGATCAGGTCTACCACCGCCTCGAGGAGAAGATCCACGAGGCGGAGTTCCTGATGAACGACGCCGCCAAGCGCGGCCAGGTCGGCACGCCCGGCGCACTCGCCGAGCGCGACGCCCAGGTCTTCCGGGCCGGCGTCCACCTCAACCGGCTCAACAACGAGTTCGAGGACTTCCTCTTCGGCCGGATCGACCTGCTGTACGGCAAGGACGGCAAGAAGGGCCCCGACGGCGCGTACACCTCCGTCGAGCCCGCCGAGGACGCCGTACGGCCCGACAACACGGCCGAGATCGGCGAAACCCTCCACATCGGCCGGATCGGCGTCCTCGACTCCGACTACGCGCCGCTCGTCATCGACTGGCGCGCGCCCGCCGCCGCGCCCTTCTACCGCTCCACCCCGGTCGACCCCGGCCGGGTGGTGCGCCGCCGGGTCATCCGCTCCAAGGGCCGCAAGGTGCTCGGCGTCGAGGACGACCTGATGCGCCCCGAGCTGAAGGCGACCCTCGACGGGCGCGAGCTGCCGGTGATCGGCGACGGCGCCCTGATGGCCGCGCTCGGCCAGGCCCGCAGCCACACCATGCGCGACATCGTCGCCAGCATCCAGGCCGAGCAGGACCTCGTCATCCGGGCGCCCGCCGCCTCCGTGACGTACGTCGAGGGCGGCCCGGGCACCGGAAAGACGGCGGTCGCCCTGCACCGGGCGGCCTACCTGCTCTACCAGGACCGGCGCCGGTACGCGGGCGGCATCCTCATCGTCTCCCCGACCCCCCTGCTCGTCTCGTACACCGAGGGGGTGCTGCCCTCCCTCGGCGAGGAGGGCCAGGTCGCCATCCGGGCGCTCGGCTCCCTGGTGGACGGTGTGGAGGCCACCGCCTACGACGATCCGGCCGTGGCCCGGATCAAGGGCTCCTCCCGGATGCTCGCCGTCCTGCGCAAGGCGGCCCGTGGCGCCCTGGAGACCCCCGCGCCCAAGGCCCAGGTCCAGCCGGCCCTGGGAGAGGACGAGGACGAGGCCGCCCCGGCCCCCGCCGCCACGCCCACCCGCCTCCGGGTCGTCGCCTTCGGCCGCCGCTTGGAGCTGGAGGCCGACGAGCTCCGGCGGATCCGGCACAACGTCCTCGGCGGCTCGGCGCCCGTCAACCTGCTGCGCCCCCGCGCCCGCCGTCTTCTGCTCGACGCGCTGTACGCCAAGTCCGGCGCCGCCGGCCGCCACAGCGACCCCGAACTCGCGGCCGAGCTGCGCTCCTCCTTCGACGAGGACGTCTCCACCGAGGACTCCTTCCTCTTCTTCCTCGACGCCTGGTGGCCCGAGCTCACCCCCCGCCAGGTCCTCGGCGCGATGGCCGACGAGAAGCGCCTCGGACGCTGGGCCCGGCGCGTGCTCAACCCGGGCGAGATCCGGCGCGTGGCCCGTTCGCTGCGCCGCGACGCGCTCTCCGTGCACGACGTGGCGCTCCTGGACGAGCTGCACACCCTCCTCGGAGCCCCGGCCCGGCCCCGCAAGAAGCGGGAGTACGACCCGCTGGACCAGCTGACGGGGCTGGAGGAGCTGATGCCCGTACGGGAGGAGACGCAGCGCGAGCGGGCCGAGCGGCTCGCGGCCGAGCGCACCGAGTACGCGCACGTCATCGTCGACGAGGCCCAGGACCTCACCCCCATGCAGTGGCGGATGGTCGGCAGGCGCGGACGGCACGCCACCTGGACGGTCGTCGGCGACCCGGCGCAGTCCTCCTGGTCGACGCCGGACGAGGCCGCCGAGGCCCGGGACGAGGCGCTCGGCAGCAGGCCGCGCCGCCGCTTCGAGCTGACCGTGAACTACCGCAACCCGGCCGAGATCGCCGAGCTGGCCGCCAAGGTCCTCGCGCTCGCCATGCCGGGCAAGGAGTCGCCGCGCGCGGTCCGCTCCACGGGTGTGGAGCCGCGCTTCGTGGCCGTGGGGGAGCCCACGGCGGGGTCGCACGATCTGGCCGGAATCGTGCGGTCGGAGGCGAGCCGTCTTCTCGACCAGGTGGACGGCACGGTCGGTGTCGTGGTCGCCATGAACCGGCGGGAGCAGGCCGCCCGCTGGCTCTCCGGCCTCGGCGACCGGGTGGTGGCGCTGGGCTCCCTGGAGGCCAAGGGGCTGGAGTACGACGCCACGGTGGTCGTCTCGCCGGCGGAGATCGCCGACGAGTCCCCGGCCGGGCTGCGCGTCCTCTACGTGGCGCTGACCCGGGCCACCCAGCAGCTGACGGTGGTCTCGGGCGCCCGTGACGTGCCCGACGCGCAGGGCGTGCCGGATCTGCTGAGGGACTGATCGGGGCCTGGACCGCAGCCGATTTCAGGTCAACCCGCGCGAGAGGAATCACTTACCAGGGTGGTTTGTTAGCCTTGTCGTGGCACCGGCTCGATCCAAGCCCCCGGGCCCAACCTTCGTCCCTCAGAGGGACCACTTGCCGCGAGGCGAGCATGGCGGGTCGGTGCCACTTGTACGTACATACAGAAGAGGTCCGTGATCACCCCCGGGTGATCACGGACCTCTTCTGTTTCTCCGCGGTCTCTCGTATGGTGGAAACTACTTTCCGAAAACAAAATGACCGCATTACCTGCTACCGGCAGGTAGGTGCGACCATCGGAGGGCGCCGCCGGGCAACCAGCCGGGGCGGCGTAGCAACGAAGCTCAGGGAAAGCAGAGGAACTCGGCCATGGCAACGGCGCCCAGCGTCTCGTACTCGATGACGGTCCGGCTGGAGGTTCCCGCGAGCGGGACCGCGGTCTCCCAGCTCACCACGGCCGTGGAGTCCCACGGCGGCTCGGTCACCGGCCTCGATGTGACCGCCTCCGGCCACGAGAAGCTCCGGATCGACGTCACCATCGCCGCCACCTCCACCGCGCACGCCGACGAGATCGTCGAGCAGCTGCGCGGCATCGAGGGCGTCACGCTGGGCAAGGTCTCCGACCGTACGTTCCTGATGCACCTCGGCGGCAAGATCGAGATGGCGTCCAAGCACCCCATCCGCAACCGTGACGACCTCTCCATGATCTACACCCCCGGTGTGGCCCGGGTGTGCATGGCGATCGCCGAGAACCCCGAGGACGCCCGCCGCCTCACCATCAAGCGCAACTCCGTCGCAGTCGTGACGGACGGCTCCGCCGTCCTCGGCCTCGGCAACATCGGCCCCATGGCCGCCCTGCCCGTCATGGAGGGCAAGGCGGCCCTCTTCAAGCGCTTCGCGGGCATCGACGCCTGGCCGATCTGCCTGGACACCCAGGACTCCGACGCCATCGTCGAGATCGTCAAGGCGATCGCCCCCGGCTTCGCCGGCATCAACCTCGAGGACATCTCCGCACCCCGCTGCTTCGAGATCGAGGCCCGGCTGCGCGAGGCCCTCGACATCCCCGTCTTCCACGACGACCAGCACGGCACCGCGATCGTCGTCCTGGCCGCCCTCACCAACGCGCTGCGCGTGGTGGGCAAGGGGATCGGGGACGTACGGGTCGTCATGTCCGGCGCGGGCGCGGCCGGTACGGCCATCCTGAAGCTGCTCATCGCGGCGGGCGTCAAGCACGCCGTCGTCGCCGACATCCACGGTGTCGTGCACGCCGGCCGTCCCGATCTCGTCGACGCGGCCCCCGGCACGCCGCTGCGCTGGATCGCCGACAACACCAACCCCGAGGGCGTCACCGGCACCCTCAAGCAGGCCGTCGTCGGCGCCGACGTGTTCATCGGCGTCTCGGCCCCGAACCTGCTCGGCGCGGAGGACGTGGCCGCCATGGCCAAGGACTCCATCGTGTTCGCGCTCGCGAACCCGGACCCCGAGGTCGACCCCGCGATCGCCCGTCAGACGGCGGCGGTCGTGGCCACCGGCCGCTCGGACTTCCCCAACCAGATCAACAACGTGCTGGTCTTCCCCGGCGTCTTCCGCGGTCTGCTGGACGCGCAGTCCCGCACCGTCAACACGGAGATGATGCTGGCGGCCGCCTCGGCCCTCGCCGATGTGGTCACCGAAGACGAGCTGAACGCCAACTACATCATCCCGTCGGTGTTCAACGACAAGGTCGCGGGCGCCGTCGCGGGCGCCGTCCGCAACGCCGCCAAGGCGGCCGGCGCGGGCGCCGACAGCGGCGCCTGAGACCGGCTTGGAGCGGGGCCGCTTCCCGGGAGGCCTCGGGGGCCGTGACAGGCGCCCCGGAGGGCTCTGCGGGCCGCCTCGGGGCGGTCTCGCGCCCGGATTCCCGCCAGCCCTCGTGATGTGGCGGTCCCCACCTCCGCCTCAGGAACGGCGCGTCGCGAGTCGCGGCGCCGTAAACCCGCCTTTAGGGTGGCGGTTCGGCTCCAAAGAGTTTCGGCGGAGTCGACGGAACGTCACCACGCCAGTGGCCGTGGCGCTTTTCGTGTGACCCCAGGGGGTGCCGGATTGGCGTTCCCGCCGCTGGTGGGGGCAGGATGCCTATTCGGGCGCGAGGGTCTGTCAGCAGACCCGGGTCCGGGGACTGTCCGAGGGCCCTGGCAGCATCGGCTTCGCTGTGCCCAATGTGCGGCCTCGCCGCGTGGCACGCCTCAACAGCAAGAAGAACACGGGAGTAACAACATGAACCGCAGTGAGCTGGTGGCCGCCCTGGCCGACCGCGCCGAGGTGACCCGCAAGGACGCCGACGCCGTGCTGGCCGCGCTCGCCGAGACCGTCGGCGAGGTCGTCGCCAAGGGCGACGAGAAGGTCACCATCCCCGGCTTCCTGACCTTCGAGCGCACCCACCGTGCCGCTCGCACCGCGCGCAACCCGCAGACCGGCGACCCGATCAACATCCCGGCCGGCTACAGCGTGAAGGTCTCCGCGGGCTCGAAGCTCAAGGAAGCCGCCAAGGGCAAGTAAGCCAAGGGCTTGTAAGCCGCCTCAGGGCGGCAGAAAGGGCGGTCACCCTGTCAGGGGGTGGCCGCCCTTCCGTTCGTCCGTGTGCGGGCGCTACACCAGCGCGCTGCCCGGCAGCTCGACCTTGGCGCCGAGCTCCACGAGCTTCTCCATGAAGTTCTCGTAGCCGCGGTTGATCAGGTCGATGCCGTGGACCCGGGAGGTCCCCTGCGCCGCGAGAGCCGCGATGAGGTACGAGAAGCCGCCGCGCAGGTCGGGGATGACCAGATCGGCGCCCTGGAGCTTCGTCGGGCCCGACACGACCGCCGAGTGGAGGAAGTTGCGCTGCCCGAAGCGGCAGTCCGAACCGCCCAGGCACTCGCGGTACAGCTGGATGTGAGCACCCATCTGGTTCAGCGCCGAGGTGAAACCGAGCCGGGACTCGTACACCGTCTCGTGGACGATGGAGAGACCCGCGGCCTGCGTCAGGGCCACCACCAGCGGCTGCTGCCAGTCGGTCTGGAATCCGGGGTGCACGTCCGTCTCCAGGGCGATCGCGTTGAGCGAGCCGCCCGGGTGCCAGAAGCGGATGCCCTCGTCGTCGATCTCGAAGGCACCACCCACCTTCCGGTAGGTGTTCAGGAACGTCATCATCGAGCGCTGCTGGGCGCCGCGGACGTAGATGTTGCCCTCGGTCGCCAGCGCCGCCGACGCCCAGGAGGCCGCCTCCAGGCGGTCCGGGAGCGCCCGGTGGGTGTAGCCGTCGAGCTTGTCGACACCGGTGATCCGGATGGTCCGGTCGGTGTCCATGGAGATGATCGCGCCCATTTTCTGCAGGACGCAGATCAGGTCCTCGATCTCCGGCTCCACGGCGGCGTTGGAGAGCTCGGTGACACCCTCCGCGAGCACGGCCGTGAGCAGAACCTGCTCGGTCGAGCCGACCGAGGGGTACGGGAGCCGGATCTTGGTGCCGCGCAGCCGCTGCGGGGCCTCCAGGTACTGGCCGTCCGCCCGCTTCTCGATGGTCGCGCCGAACTGGCGCAGCACGTCGAAGTGGAAGTCGATCGGCCGGCCGCCGATGTCGCAGCCGCCCAGGCCCGGGATGAAGGCGTGGCCGAGGCGGTGCAGCAGCGGACCGCAGAACAGGATCGGGATGCGCGACGAACCGGCGTGGGCGTCGATGTCGGCCACATTGGCGGATTCGACGTGCGTCGGGTCGAGGACCAGCTCGCCCGGCTCGTCGCCGGGGCGGACCGTCACACCGTGCAACTGGAGCAGCCCGCGGACCACCCGCACGTCACGGATGTCGGGCACGTTGCGCAGCCGGCTCGGCCCGCTGCCGAGAAGGGCGGCGACCATCGCCTTGGGCACGAGGTTCTTCGCGCCGCGGACGCGGATCTCGCCCTCCAGCGGGGTTCCGCCGTGGACAAGCAGTACATCGTCTGTGCCGGTCATGAATCTCGCGTTCCGAGTCGTCGGGCAGGGGGCCAGGGAAAAGGGTAAGGGGGGAGAGCGCCCTTGACCGCAGTCCGAGGGCCCCCGGCAGATGTAATGAATTCGGCACAACACCCTCTGTTCACCTGATCTTGCGGAGCGTCACCGTCCGTTTGTGTGCGCGAGTGTCGGGGACGTCCGTCCTGAACTGCGTCGGCGTCCATCGGTCCCTTGTGCCCCCGCGAACGCCGAAGATGCGGGATCATGTGTCGCATGACCGAGGTGTCCTCGCTCACAGGACGGCTGCTCGTCGCCACCCCCGCCCTGGCGGACCCGAACTTCGACCGCGCGGTGGTGCTCCTCCTCGACCACGACGACGAGGGCTCCCTCGGCGTGGTCCTGAACCGGCCGACCCCCGTGACGGTCGGTGACATCCTCGAAGCCTGGGCCGATCTGGCCGGGGAACCGGGCGTCGTGTTCCAGGGCGGCCCCGTCTCGCTCGACGCGGCGCTCGGCCTGGCGGTGATCCCGGGCGACGAGGGCCCGCTCGGCTGGCGCCGGGTGCACGGTGCGATCGGTCTGGTCGACCTGGAGACCCCGCCCGAGCTGCTCGGCCCCGCGCTGGGCTCCCTGCGGATCTTCGCCGGGTACGCCGGCTGGGGACCGGGCCAGCTGGAGGTGGAGCTCGGCGAGGGCGCGTGGTACGTCGTCGAGTCCGAACCGGGTGACGTCTCCTCCCCGCGCCCCGAGAGCCTCTGGCGAGAGGTCCTGCGGCGCCAGCGGGGCGACCTGGCGATGGTGGCGACGTACCCGGACGATCCCTCCCTCAACTGAGCCGTCCGGTTTTCAGTACTCTTGGCCCCATGAGCACTCTCGAGCCCGAGCGCGGGGCAGGTACGGGAACCCTCGTCGAGCCGACGCCGCAGGTGTCCCACGGTGACGGCGACCACGAGCGCTACGCCCACTATGTCCAGAAGGACAAGATCATGGCGAGCGCCCTCGACGGCACTCCCGTGGTGGCACTGTGCGGCAAGGTCTGGGTACCGGGGCGCGACCCCAAGAAGTACCCCGTCTGTCCGATGTGCAAGGAGATCTACGAGTCCATGGGCCCCGGCGGGGACAAGGACAAGGGCGGCAAGGGCGACAAGTAACAAGGCTCTCACGTCGGGGACGGCCCCCGGTGTGCGTACTTCGGTACGCATGCCGGGGGCCGTCCCGCGTGGCGGCCCCGTCGCGGCGTTGCACGGAGTGCTTCCGCCGGTCACAGAGTGGTTGAGACCACTTGTCCGGGCGTTGGTCCGGCCCTAACCTCTCGCGTGTTGTGCAGCACGAAACGCCCGTTGCGTATGCTGCAACGTTGATTGGTGGGAGCCCCCGAATGAAGCTTTCTGCCCGCATCGCCGCCCCGGTCGCCGCCCTCGTGCTGGCGGGCCTCACCGCCACCGCCTGCGCCCCGCAGACCTCCGACGGCAAGGCCGCCACCGACGAGAAGACCGGCACCCTGCGCGTCTGGCTCTTCCAGGAGGTCAACAACAAGCCCAAGGAGCGGGTCGTCGACGCGGCCGTCGCGGCCTTCGAGCAGCGGCACGAAGGCGCGAAGGTGGAGGTCGAGTACATCCCCGTCGACACCCGTGCCCAGCGCATCAAGGCCGCCTTCAACGACCCGGAGTCCGCCCCGGACCTCATCGAGTACGGCAACACCGACACCGCCGGCTATGTGAAGGACGGCGGACTCGCCGACATCAGCGCCGAGTTCGGAGCCTGGGCCGACGCCAAGGACACCGACCCCACCGCCAAGTCCTCCGTCACGGTGGACGGCAGGGTCTACGGCGCGCCGCTCTTCGTCGGCGTCCGCGCGCTGTACTACCGCACCGATGTCTTCAAGGAGCTCGGCCTCACCGCCCCCAAGTCCCAGGCGGAACTGATCTCCACCGCGAAGAAGATCCGCAAGGCCAGGCCCGAGCTGTACGGAATCGCCGTCGGCGGCGCGTACACCTACGGCGCGATGCCCTTCATCTGGGCCAACGGAGGCGAACTCGCCACCGTGAACGGCTCGTCGTACAAGTCGGCCGTCAACAGCGAGGCCGCACGCAAGGGCATCTCCTCCTACACCTCGCTCTTCGGCGACGACAACTGCCCGGCCGCCAAGTGCGCCCAGATGGGCGGCAACGCGACCGTCACCGCCTTCGCCTCCGGCAAGGCCGCGATGGCGATCGGCGGCGACTTCAGCCACGCGGCCGTCGAAGCGGGCACGGTGAAGGGCAAGTACGCGGTCGTACCGCTGCCGGGTGTCACGGCGGGCTCCATCGCCCCCGCCTTCGCGGGCGGCAACAACCTCGGGGTGCTGAAGAGCAGTTCGCACCGCACGCTCGCCGTCGACCTGATGAAGTCCCTCGCCGGCAAGGAGACCCAGGGCAAGCTCTTCGATGCGATGGGCTTTCTGCCCACCTACACCGACGTCCGGGCGCGGGCGGCGCGGAAGGAGCCGTTCGTGAAGCCCTTCATCGACTCCCTCGCCGCCGGCGCCAAGTTCGTCCCCGCGTCGCCGGGCTGGGGCCAGATCGATGCCTCGCTGGTGCTTCCGACGATGTTCCAGGAGGTCGTGAGCGGCCGCAAGGACGTCAGGACCGCCTCGGACGACGCCGCGAAGAAGATGGACGAGGCCTTCGCGACCGCGGGCCGATGACCATGCCGAACGGTACGAAGCCCGATGGTACGAAGCCGAACGGTACGAAGGCAGGCACGGCGGCCGGGACCGGGGCCGAGGCCGGCGCCTCCGCGCCCCGGGCTCCCGGGCCCCGTCGGAGCACGGATCCGCAGCGGTTCACGTCCGGGACCGGGCTGAAGACCGGGCCCGGGACCGGGTCCAGCCGGAGCGGTTCCGGGGCCGGGTCCCGGAACCGCTCCGGCTGGACACCCTGGCTCTACCTCCTGCCCGCGCTCGTCGTCCTCGGCGGGCTCCTGATCTACCCCATCTACCAGCTCGGGCTCATCTCCTTCCTGGAGTACACCCAGGCCCAGGTCAGCGGCGGCGAGCCGACCTCCTTCCAGGGCTTCGGCAACTACACCGCCCTCTTCTCCGACCCCCAGTTCTGGCAGGTCCTCCTCGCCACCGTCCTGTTCGCCGCGGCCTGCGTCGTCACCACGCTCGCCGCGGGCTGCGCGCTCGCGGTCCTCCTCACCCGCGTACGGGCCGTCCCCCGGCTCGCCCTGATGCTGGCCGCCCTCGGCGCCTGGGCCACCCCCGCCGTCACCGGCTCCACCGTCTGGGTCTTCCTCTTCGACCCCGACTTCGGGCCCGTCAACCGGGTCCTCGGCCTCGGCGACTTCTCCTGGACGTACGGGCGCTACAGCGCCTTCGCCCTGGTCCTCTTCGAGGTCGTCTGGTGCTCGTTCCCGTTCGTGATGGTCACCGTCTACGCGGGCATCAAGGCCATCCCCGGCGAGGTCCTGGAGGCCGCCGCCCTCGACGGCGCCTCCCAGTGGCGGATCTGGCGCTCGGTCACGGCGCCGATGCTCCGGCCCATCCTGGTCGTCGTCACGATCCAGTCGATCATCTGGGACTTCAAGGTCTTCACCCAGATCTACGTCATGACGGGCGGCGGCGGCATCGCCGGCCAGAACCTCGTCCTCAACGTGTACGCCTACCAGAAGGCGTTCGCCTCGTCCCAGTACAGCCTGGGTTCGGCGATCGGCGTCGTCATGCTGCTGATCCTGCTGGCGGTCACCCTGGTGTACCTCCGTCTGCTGCGCCGCCAGGGAGAAGAACTGTGAGCGCGTTCCGTGTCCGCCGCCCCGGCCGCCTCGCGGCGGAGGCGGCCGCCCTCCTCGTCGCGGCCCTCGTCGCCTTCCCGCTGTACTGGATGGTCCTCTCCGCCTTCAAGCCGGCCGGTGAGATCCAGTCGACCGAGCCCCGGCCGTGGACGCTGTCCCCGTCCCTCGACTCCTTCCGGCGCGTCTTCGAGCAGCAGGAGTTCGGCCGCTACTTCCTCAACTCACTGACCGTGGCGGGGACGGTGGTCCTCGCCTCCGTCCTCATCGCCTTCCTGGCGGCGACGGCCGTCACCCGGTTCCGCTTCCGGTTCCGGACGACCCTGCTGATCATGTTCCTGGTCGCCCAGATGGTGCCGATCGAGGCGCTGACCATTCCGCTCTTCTTCCTGATGCGGGACTTCGGCCAGCTCAACACGCTGGGCTCGCTGATCCTGCCGCACATCGCCTTCTCGCTGCCGTTCGCGATCTGGATGCTGCGCGGGTTCGTCAAGGCGGTACCCGAGGCGCTGGAGGAACAGGCGCAGATCGACGGCGCGAGCCGGACCCGGTTCCTGTGGCAGATCCTCTTCCCGCTGGTCTTCCCCGGACTCGTGGCGACGAGCGTCTTCTCGTTCATCTCGACCTGGAACGACTTCCTCTTCGCGAAGTCCTTCCTCATCAGCGACACCTCGCAGTCGACCCTCCCGATGGCGCTACTGGTCTTCTTCAAGCCGGACGAGAACGACTGGGGAGGGATCATGGCGGGGTCGACCGTCATGACGGTCCCGGTGCTCGTCTTCTTCGTACTCGTACAGCGCCGTCTGGTCTCCGGACTCGGCGGAGCGGTGAAGGACTGACGCGATGCCCGAGAGCCACCTGATTCCCGCGCCGCTGGTGACGGAGCGCCGGGGCGGCGCTCCCGGCGTCCGCTCGCTCGACGAGCGGACCACACTCGACGCCGGGCCCGGCACGGAGGGCACCGCGCGCTGGTTGCGGACGGCGCTCGGTGCCGCGACCGGCCTGCCGTTCCCGGACGGCCGGGGCCCCGATCCGTACGGGATCACGCTGCGGATCAGTGCCGACGTGGAGCGCGAGCACGGCCCGGAGGGCTACCGGCTGTCCACCGACGGCACCGTCGCGGACGCCGCCGTCCTCATCGAGGGCGGCGGCCCCGCCGGGGTCTTCTGGGGCGCCCAGACGCTCCGACAGCTGCTGGGGCCCGACGCGTACCGGAAGGCGCCCGTCCGGCGCGGCGCCCGTGACCTTCCCCCGATCGCCGTCGAGGACGCGCCCCGCTTCCGCTGGCGCGGGCTCATGCTCGACGTCGCGCGGCACTTCCTGCCCAAGGACGACGTCCTGCGCTACGTCGACCTGCTCGCCGCCCACAAGCTCAACGTCCTCCACCTCCACCTCACCGACGACCAGGGCTGGCGCATCGAGATCAAGCGTCACCCCAAGCTCACCGAGGTCGGCGCCTGGCGGGCGCGGACCAAGTGGGGGCACCGGGCGTCGCCGCTGTGGAACGAGACACCGCACGGCGGGTTCTACACCCAGGACGACATCCGCGAGATCGTCGCCCACGCCTCCGAACGGCACATCACCGTCGTCCCCGAGATCGACATCCCCGGCCACTCGCAGGCCGCCATCGCCGCCTACCCCGAACTGGGCAACAGCGACGTCGTCGACACGGCCGCGCTCACCGTCTGGGACACCTGGGGCGTCAACCCGAACGTACTCGCTCCCACCGACGACGTCCTGCGGTTCTACGAGGGCGTCTTCGAGGAGGTCCTCGACCTCTTCCCTTCGACGTTCATCCATGTGGGCGGCGACGAGTGCCCCAAGGACCAGTGGAAGCGGTCGGCCACCGCCCAGACCCGCATCGAGGAGCTCGGGCTCGCCGACGAGGACGCCCTGCAGGCCTGGTTCGTCCGCCACTTCGACGGCTGGCTCGCCGACCGGGGCCGGCGCCTGATCGGCTGGGACGAGATCCTGGAGGGCGGTCTGGCGCCGGGCGCGACCGTCTCCTCCTGGCGCGGCTACGCGGGCGGGATCACGGCCGCCGAGGCCGGCCACGACGTCGTCATGTGTCCCGAGCAGCACGTGTATCTGGACCACCGTCAGGCGCCGGGCGAGGACGAGCCGATGCCCATCGGATTCGTACGGACCCTGGAGGACGTCTACCGCTTCGAGCCCGTACCGCCGTCCCTGTCGCCCGACGCGGCCGCCCGTGTCATCGGCGCCCAGGCCAACGTCTGGACCGAGGTGATGGAGAACCGGGACCGCGTCGACTACCAGGTCTTCCCCCGCCTCGCCGCCTTCGCCGAGGTCGTCTGGTCGGCCCTCCCCGTACCCCTCGAACGGGACTTCGCGGATTTCGAGCGGCGGATGACCTCCCACTACCGGCGCCTCGACGCCCTCGGCGTCGCCTACCGCCCGCCGGCCGGCCCGGCGCCCTGGCAGCGCCGTCCCGGAGTGCTCGGCCGACCCCTCGAGGGAGCGCCCCCGAACGTGTGAGCCACCTCGCTCCCCGACGTCACCCAAGTGCGGCAAATGGGAAGTTACCGTCTCTCGTGGGACGTCCTGGACGGAAGCTTCCTTCGTGGACCCTCGCGCCGGACGGCCCCGAAGATGTGCCAGAGTTGCCACGTCCAGGCTGTGAGCACGTACGGTACGGCCACACAGGCGTCACAGCCGCGGACGAGTCGGGGACCGCCGGGGACACCGGGAAGGGGCAGCGGGTTGACCACGCACGCACCACAGACGGCGCAGTCCGTGACGCTGCCCGCCTCGCTCGACGAGGCCGTGGCGGCGCTCACCGCCATGCCGGCCGCCGTGCCCGTCGCGGGCGGCACCGACCTGATGGCCGCCGTCAACAAGGGCCAGCTCCGGCCGGCCGGGCTCGTCGGTCTCGGCCGGATCAACGAGATCCGCGGCTGGCAGTACCAGGACGGTCACGCGCTGCTCGGCGCCGGTCTCACCCACTCCCGCATGGGCCGCCCCGACTTCGCCGCCCTCATCCCCGCCCTCGCCGCGGCCGCGCGGGCCGCGGGGCCGCCCCAGATCCGCAACGCCGGCACCCTGGGCGGCAACGTCGTCACCGCCGCGCCCACGGGCGACTCGCTGCCCGTCCTGGCGGCCCTCGAGGCCGACCTCGTCGTCATGGGGCCGCTCGGCACGCGCGAGATCCCCGTCTCCCATCTGCTGGCGGGCCGCGACCTGCTGGCCCCGGGCGAGCTGGTCGCCTTCGTCCGCGTGCCCCTGCTGCACGCCCCCCAGGTCTTCCTCAAGGCCACCGGCCGTACCGGCCCGGCCCGCGCCACCGCGTCCGTCGCCGTCGTCCTGGACCCGGCCAGGCGCGGCGTGCGCTGCGCGGTGGGCGCCATCGCGCCGATGCCACTGCGGCCGCTGGAGGCGGAGCACTGGATCGCCTCGCTGGTGGACTGGGACGGCGAGCGGGGTCTCGCGCCGGAGGCGTTGACGGCGTTCGGCGAGTACGTGGCCGCCGCCTGCATCCCTGACCCGCAGGGTGACGAGCAGCTGCCGCCGGCCGTACTGCACCTGCGGCGCACCGTCGCCGCGCTGGCCCGACGAGCACTGGGGAGGGCGCTGTCGTGAGCAACGAGCACGATGACCTGACAGGTGGCTGGGAGCCGATCCCGCAGAGCGAGGGGTACGACGGCGATGCCACCGCCTTCGTCCAGCTGCCGCCCGAGTTCATGCTCGACGGCGTCCCGCTGGAGGCGCCGGGACACGGTTACGTACCGCCGATGATCACGCCCCTGACGCCCCTGACGCCGTCGGCGGCGACCGACCCGGCGGCGACGGACCAGTGGGTGGTGCCGCAGCACGCGGACGCGGCGGAGCCGGACCCGCACGCGACGGGGCAGTGGAGCTTCACGGAGGCGCACGAGGGTCACGAGGGGCCTGGGGCGCACGAGGGGCTTGGGGCGCACGAGGTTCCGGGGACGCACGAGGTTCCCGGGGTGGACGCGGGGCTGACGGGTCAGTGGAGGATCCCGGTCGCACCGGACAGTTCGGACGACTCGGGCGAGTACACGGCCTCGATGCTGACGCAGTACGCGAACAGCGCTCCGGCGACCCTGCCCGGCGGCGCGCCGGCGCCATGGGCGGAGGCCGTTTCCGTGCCGGAGCCGCCCGAGGAGGCACGGGAGCCGGAGTTCGAGGCGGAGCCCGCACCGGAGCCGGAGCCGGAGCTTGGGCCGGAGCCCGTACCGGAGCCGGAGTTCCAGGCGGAGTCCGCACCGGAACCGGCGTTTCAGGCGGAGCCCGTACCGGAACCGGCGTTTCAGGCGGAGTCCGCACCGGAGGGGGCGGCGGAGGAGGCACAGACCCCCGCCGTCTCCACGGGCAGCAGCGCGGACAGCGACGAGCACCCGCACACCTCGTACGTCCTGCGGGTGAACGGCGCCGACCGCCCCGTCACCGACTCCTGGATCGGCGAGTCCCTGCTCTACGTGCTGCGCGAGCGGCTCGGCCTGGCGGGCGCCAAGGACGGCTGCTCGCAGGGCGAGTGCGGTGCGTGCAACGTCCAGGTCGACGGCCGGCTCGTCGCATCCTGCCTGGTGCCCGCGGCGACGGCCGCCGGCAGCGAGGTACGTACGGTCGAGGGCCTCGCGTCCGACGGCGAACCGTCCGACGTGCAGCGCGCGCTGGCGAAGTGCGGGGCCGTCCAGTGCGGCTTCTGCGTCCCGGGCATGGCGATGACCGTCCACGACCTCCTGGAGGGCAACCACGCCCCCACGGAGCTGGAGACCCGCCAGGCGCTCTGCGGCAACCTCTGCCGCTGCTCCGGCTACCGGGGCGTCCTCGACGCCGTACGGGAGGTCGTCGCCGAGCGCGAGGCGAGCGCGGCGGCGGAGCACGCCGGCGAAACGCGTATCCCGCACCAGATCCCCCACCCGCACGACGGAGGCATGGCGTGAGCAGCGACGCGACCACCGCCACCACCACCGGCGCCACGGGCGCCACCGCGCTCGACGGCGACCAGCAGGAGCTGCCGCCCCACGGCCTGGGCGTTTCGCTCCCGCCGGCCGACGCGCGGGCCAAGACCGAGGGCACGTTCCCGTACGCCTCCGACCTCTGGGCCGAGGGTCTGCTGTGGGCCGCGCTGCTGCGCTCGCCGCACCCGCATGCCCGGATCGTCTCGATCGACACGACGGCGGCGGCCGAGATGCCCGGCGTACGGGCCGTGGTGACGCACGCCGACGTGCCGGGGGAGGCGACGTACGGCCGTACCGTCGCGGACCGCCCGGTCTTCGCCTCCGAGCTGGTCCGCCACCACGGCGAGGCGATCGCGGCCGTGGCCGCCGACCACCCGGACACGGCCCGGCTCGCGGCGGCCGCCATCGCCGTCGAGTACGAGATCCTCGAACCGGTCACCGACCCGGAGAAGGCCTTCGCCGCGCCCGCCCTGCACCCCGACGGGAACCTGATCCGGCACATCCCGCTGCGCTTCGGCGACGCCGAGGCGGCCGGAGAGGTCGTGGTCGAGGGGCTCTACCGCATCGGGCGCCAGGACCCGGCGCCGATCGGCGCCGAGGCGGGACTCGCCGTACCGCGCCCCGACGGCGGTGTCGAGATCTACACCGCGTCCACCGACCCGCACACCGACCGGGACCTCGCCGCGGCCTGCTTCGGCCTGGCGCCCGACCAGGTGAAGGTCGTCGTCACGGGCGTGCCCGGCGCGACCGGCGACCGTGAGGACCCCGGTTTCCAGATCCCGCTGGGTCTGCTGGCCCTGCGTACCGGCTGCCCGGTCAAACTGACCGCCACCCGCGAGGAGTCCTTCCTCGGGCACGCCCACCGCCATCCGACCCTGCTGCGCTACCGCCACCACGCGGACGCGGAGGGCAGGCTCGTGAAGGTGGAGGCGCAGATCCTGCTCGACGCGGGCGCGTACGCCGACGCCTCCTCCGAGTCGCTGGCCGCCGCGGTCTCCTTCGCCTGCGGCCCGTACGTCGTGCCGCACGCCTTCATCGAGGGCTGGGCGGTCCGTACGAACAACCCTCCGTCCGGCCATGTGCGGGGCGAGGGCGCGATGCAGGTGTGCGCGGCGTACGAGGCGCAGATGGACAAGCTGGCCGCCAAGCTGGGCCTGGACCCGGCCGACCTGCGTCTGCGCAACGTCCTCGCCACCGGCGACATCCTCCCCACCGGTCAGACGGTGACCTGCCCGGCGCCGGTCGCCGAACTCCTCTCCGCCGTACGCGACTTCCCGCTGCCCGCCCTGCCCCTGGACACCCCGGAGGACGACTGGCTGCTGCCGGGCGGCCCGGAGGGCGCGGGCGAACCGGGTGCGGTGCGGCGGGGCGTCGGATACGCCCTGGGCATGGTCCACATGCTCGGCGCCGAGGGCGCGGACGAGGTGTCGACGGCGACGGTGAAGGTCCAGGACGGGGTCGCGACCGTGATCTGCTCGGCCGTGGACACCGGTTCCGGCTTCACCACCCTCGCCCGCCAGATCGTCCAGGAGACGCTTGGCATCGACGAGGTCCACGTCGCCGGCGTCGACACGGACCAGCCCCCGGCGGGGCCGGCCACGCACGGCCGCCACACGTGGGTGTCGGGCGGTGCGGTCGAACGCGCCGCCAAGATGGTCCGCACCCAGCTGCTCCAGCCCCTGGCCCACAAGTTCGGCATGTCCACCGAGCTGCTCCAGATCACGGACGGCAAGATCACCTCGTACGACGGTGTCCTGTCGACCACGGTCACGGAGGCGATGGACGGCAAGGAACTCTGGGCGACCGCACAGTGCCGCCCCCACCCGACCGAGCCCTTGGACGACTCGGGCCAGGGCGACGCCTTCGTCGGCCTCGCCTTCTGCGCGATCCGCGCGGTGGTGGACGTCGACATCGAACTCGGCTCGGTCCGCGTGGTGGAGATGGCCGTGGCCCAGGACGTCGGCCGCGTCCTCAACCCCGCCCAACTGGCCACCCGCATCGAAGCGGGCATCACCCAGGGCGTCGGCGCGGCCCTGACGGAGAACCTCCGCACGGCCCGCGGCCTGGTCCGCCACCCGGACCTGACGGGCTACGCACTCCCGACATCACTGGACGCCCCGGACATTCGCATCGTGAAACTGGTCGAGGAACGCGACGTCGTGGCCCCCTTCGGCGCGAAGGCGGCGAGCGCGGTCCCGGTGGTCACCTCCCCGGCGGCGGTGGCCTCAGCGGTCCGCGCGGCAACCGGACGCCCCGTCAACCGCCTCCCGATCAGACCACAGGCGGCGGTGGCCGTGCCCAATTCGTAACCATGTGATTCGCGTTGCTCTTGCAACCGGGAGGTGCGCTGTGTCAGTCCTCCTCGGTACAGTGAACTTCTAGACTTGGCTCGGCTTTTCTTGTCTTGGTCTGTTTTGGTTCACGGGGGAGGGACACACATGCTGGCACCTATGGATGGCGGCGCGTCGGGGGCGCGGAGCGTCGCGTACGACTCCGAGTCCATGCTGGAGTTCAAGAAGGGCATCGACGAGCTGATCGTCATGCTCACCGAATCTCCCGCGAGCTCCGAGAAGTTGGCCGCGGAGCCCGTCACTCGCAACCAGTTCGGCGGCGGTGGGCCGTCCTGGATCGAGGCGTCCGGCATCTTCGATTCGTACAACACCGTGCTCAAGCAGCTGACGACGCTCTCCAGTGTGCTGGGCGACTGCCTGGAGGGCATGGGGATCGCGGTCGTCATGTCGAAGAACGGCATGGAGAAGACGGACGACGACATCAAGTACCGGATGCTCGAGATCAGTCAGCGGGCTGCGGACGTGAAGAAGCAGGTCGAGGCGGAGACCGCGAAGAACTCGCCGCAGCCGCGTGCCACGATCAGCAACCAGACGACACTCGATTGATGATCGCCCGGCCGGACCGAGTAACGGACGCGGGAAACACGGGGAAGAGACGATGATGGAGATCGACATCTGCGGAGGTGTGGCGGCATGACCGACTTCCAGAGCATGTCGCACCAGAAGATGCTGGAGTGGCTGGACGAGGCCAGCAGCTTCTACGTCAGGGAAGCGGCGGACAGGCTGGCTGCCGCCGCCGTGAAGATGGACGAGATCGCCGAGCAGGTGAAGGTTCGCCCTGGCCGGGTGAACTGGCAGGGCGAAGCCGAGAAGGCCTTCATGGAGTGGACGGCGGGCCTGGCGAGCAGCACGCGCAGCCTGTCCGACTACAGCGAGAACGCGGCGGCGCGTATGCGTGACGTGGCTGTGGCGATCGCCGCGGCACAGAGCGCCATCCCGCGCTACACCTCGCACGCGGACGCCAAGGAGAACCTGGCAGCGGCACAGAAGTACCGCAACGACCCGGACTCGGCCACGGTGGCGAGGAACGCCCGCTCCTCGATGGCGGAGGACGGCGCGGACGCGAAGGCCATCGCGGCGAAGGAGGAGGCCAACCGCCAGGCCGCCGCCCGCGAGATGGAGCGCCTCTCCTCGTCGTACAAGGAGTCGGGCCAGCTGATGGAGCGGTTCCCCGCTCCTACGTTCCCGCCGCCGCCAGGCGACTTCGTGCCGAAAGACTCAGGTCTTCGTGCCGGTTCGGATGGGATGACGCGCTCAAGCGGGGATGACAGCAACACGGTTGCCGATTCTCGGACCACGACGACGCGTTCTCAGGACCCTCGGTCAACGACAGAGGTTGGAGTCGTTCCTCCGTCGGATGACAAGACCGGGCCGACGCTCGTGGTGCGTCCCGAAGTCCCCGTAGACCTGGGCATCGACAACGTCGGCACTCTGCCCCCGCCGACGACCACGACGCCTCCGAGTACGCCGCCTGCTCTTGGTAGGCCTGAGACGGGGTTGACACCTCCGTTGGTGGTTCCTCCCACGGTGGGCACGCCTCCGGTGAGTGGTGGCCGTGGCGTTACGCCTCCGACCGGTTCGCGTGCTCCGCTGGGCCCGCTCGGCCGGACTGGTCTTGCGTCTCCCAACCCCTTGGGTGGTGGCACCATGCCCCGCGACGGCATTTCCGGCGGCCGACCGGTGCCACCGAACGCGGGACGGGCGGCAACGGGCATCCCGCGCAGCCCTGTGATCGGGAACGAGCACGGCACGGGCACGGGCCGCGCGCCCATGGGCCCCGGAATGGGCGGTGGCCAGATGGGCCCGGGCGGCGGGCAGAACGGCATCAGCGGCGGTCGCCGTCTCGCCGTCGAGACCGGTGGCGTCGTCGGAGGTCGTCCGCAGCAGCCTGGTGCGGCGAGTGCCCGTCCGTTCACGCCGGGAGGATCGGGGCTTGTGCGGGGCGGAACGCCCGCCGGTGCGGGCGCCGGGACGGGTCCGGTCGGACGTGGCGCGGGAATGGCTTCGGGCGCCCATGGTGCGGGTTCCCGGCGCGAGGACAGCAATGGAGAGCGGCCGGACTACCTCGTCGAGGACGAGGAGACCTGGCAGCAGGGCGGTCGTCGAGTCGCACCGCCTGTCATCGACTGATTAGCCAGAGGAAGTAGATGCGTACCAGCAGTATTCGTTCGGGCCGCGGTCGGGCAGTCGCTTCGGCCGCTCTGGGGATGCTGCTGGTGGGCATCGCATCCGTTCCCGCGCATGCGGAGTCGATCCGCTCCCAGCAATGGCACCTGGACATCCTTGGTGCTGAAAAGATCTGGAAGATCAGCACAGGCAAGGGCGTCACCGTCGCGGTCATCGACAGCGGTGTTGACAAGTCGAATCCGGATCTCCAGGGGCGCGTCCTCGAGGGGAAGGATCTCGCTCCCGCAGAGAGCGGCGACGAGCACACGGATTACCAAGGCCATGGGACTGGCATGGCTGGTCTCATCGCCGGCACGGGCCAGAGCGGCGGCGGGGACGGTGCGTTCGGCCTCGCCCCAGGGGTAAAGATCCTTCCCGTTCGGGTACCGGACGGGGAAAAGGGAGCCGGAAGCCAGGCAGACGCAGATCGCGAGTTCAACAAGATCGCGCCTGGTGCGATCAGGTATGCGGCTGACTCGGGTGCCAAGGTCATCAACATCTCGATGGGCTTTAACTCTGGTTCGCCGGAGCTCACTGACGCCGTGAAGCACGCCCTGGACAAGGGTGCATTGGTGTTCGCGGCGGTGGGCAACAGTGCTGACAAAGGGAACGAGGCTGAGTATCCGGGGGCAACGCCCGGTGTTGTAGGTGTCGGCGCCATCGACAAAAAGCTCACGCGTACCGAGGAGTCTCAGTACGGTCCGCAGGTGGACATCGTGGCGCCCGGCGACCAGATGGTCCATGCCTGTGGCAACGACACGGGCCTCTGTAAGTCGCACGGCACGAGCGCGGCCACCGCCATTGCTTCGGCCGCCGCAGCCCTCATCTGGTCCAAGCACCCCGACTGGACCAACAACCAGGTCCTCAGAGTCATGCTCAACACCATCGCGGTCCCGTCTGCCGACGAGAAGCGCAACGATCACCTCGGCTACGGCGCCATCCGCCCCCTCCGCGCCCTGAAGACCCCCGGCGACCCCGGCCCCGCCGACGTCCGCCCCATCCCGGACCTCGCCCCCGTCGCGAGTGCGTCGGCCTCCGCCGCCCCGTCCAAGACCTCCGAACAGCCTGCCGCCCCCGCCCCGGCGCCGGCTCCGGTGGCACAGGAGGAGGAGGGCAACACCGGCCTCTGGATCGGCCTCGGCATCGGCGCGGCCGTCCTTATCGGCGCCGCAGTGGCCGTCCCGGTCGTCCGGTCCCGACGGAGCTGAGCTCGGGGTCACGTCAGGGTCGACTCCCTTCCCGAGCCGTACGACGACAAGAAGGGCGGGAAGGTGACATGAGAGCGGCTTCGAGAAGGCGCAGGGTGCCCGCGCTGTTGCTTGTTCTCGTGTCGGTGACGGCTTGTTCGGCAAATGTTGACGAGGACAAGGGGACGAACGCGTCGGAGGTCTGCGGCGGATTCGCGAAGGGCGCCACTTCCGAGGCCGCCCTCGAGGCCGTCGCGGGGACCGACCGCTTCACCAGCGAACTATCGGAACCGAAGAAGGCTCTCGAAGCCCTGCGTGAGGCCGCCCTCGTGGACCAGAGCGGAAAGGGTGGCAAGCCTCGGATGCAGGACCTCCCTTACTGCTGGCTACTTTCGGCTGAGGACGGGAAGACGGCCCTCCGTGTCACGTTCCGAGAGGAGTTGGCAGTGCCCGAGAGGGATGCCCGGTTCGGGGACTCCGTCACCTACTTCTCCTCCGGGGCAAGGGCCTATGCATCCGACAGTCTCGCATCGGTATTTTTTCCGTGCCGAATGAAGGCCCCCGCTCACGAGATCGTCATCGCAACGAAGCTCCAAGGCCCGGAAGGCAGTCAGAAGCCCCAGAAGGACGTCCGGGTGCAACTGATCACTCTCGCCAACGCTGCCGCTCGCCATGCCGCCACCGACTTGGGCTGCCAGGACGTCCGGTTGGCGACCGGCGTGCCGGCGGTGACATGAGAGCGGAGACGGCGCCGAGTACCTGATCGGGAACGAACACGGCACAGGCAGGGGACGCGGTCTCTTGCCCAGGGCCGCGCAGGGCCTGGAGCAGATCTCGGAAATCAAGGACCGGCCGCGCAAGAAGACCCCAGGAAGCGAACCTCCGGGCCCTCCAGGACCTGTCCGGGAGGCTGGCCCTCTCGGTGGCCTGCCCCGACGAGGGTGGAATCCCCCGTTTCTGACCGGCCTTTGCAGGGATCGTCATGAACGGGCCGATCACGATTCCCCGGGTTGGCATATGCATCGGAGTGAAGCCGGTGTGGGGGCCCGGTGAAGTCGCGTGCTGCGGACTCGATGTTTTGAGTGACGGGAGAGGCGGATCCGCCGCGACACCACTACGCTCGTCCCGTCTCCGCGCGTGACACGAGTTGCTGAGGTGAAGCGGAGAAGACCACCGCCACGGGGGGATCATGTCGTTCGACGCGGAGTGGGCGTCCGCCCGCACCCACGCCCATGCCGATGTGAGCATGCGGCTCAACCAGGTGCCGTCCGATCCGGGAGGCGGCAGCGGCAGCGCCGATCTCGGCGTCAACCAGGACAAACTCGGTGCCATCGGTAGCGCCGCCTACGCGCTGCACGGCCGGCTCCTGAAGGACGGGAATCACGCCCGTACGAGCACCTCGGAGGCGGCGACAGGGTTGTCCACGAACGGCTTCCGCACCGGGTCCGCAATGGCGACCCTGGAGGAGACGTGGAGGTCGCAGTTGAGCACCCTGCTGGACGCGTGCGCCAACATCTCCAATCACCTCGACTACAGCGCCGCCTCGCACGCCAAGGAAGAGGCCGACATCAAGGCGGCCCTCGCCGCATCCAAGATCAACGATTATCTGAAGTAGGGGCGGGAGCAGCCGTGCTGACCTATGACAACGTCTATCGGGCGCCTCTCGACAAGATGAAGGCCGCGGCCGACGACTGGTCGGAGATGAAGGGCAAGCTGGACAAGCTCGCCGAGGATGCCCGTACGACCATGGCCGCCAAGGCCAAGGACGACTACTGGCGGGGCGTGAACGCCGAGGTCACCAAGCCGTTCGTGGACAAGACGGCGAAGGAGTTCGGCGATGCGGCGAAGGCCGCCGACGGCATCCACAAGATTCTCGAAGACGGCTACAACGCCTTCAAGAAGGCGAAGGACGACCTCAAGAAGATCGCCGACACCGATGCTCCCGCGCAGCACCTGATCGTGACGTCGGACGGCAAGGTCGAGGCGCGGAACCCCCTGGCGTCGATCAAGGATCCGGCTGCGCGGCACGACCCGGACTACCCCGAGCTGGTACGCAAGGAGCGTGCCGCGATCGATGCGATGCAGCGGCGGATCGACGCGATCCTCGAGACCTGCGACGACGCCGACGTGGCCTGCTCCAACGCCCTGAAGGCCAACATCACCGGCGACAAGCACAACTTCAGCGCGCCCAAGTACGGCAGCCTGGACGCCGAGGAGGCGCAGCGCGCCATCGACTTGGCCAAGAAGGGCCGGGACATCACCCACGAGGAGCTCGAGCGCCTCAACGAGCTACTCAAGGACAACAGCTCGTCCAAAGACTTCTCCCGCACCTTCTACAACGGGCTCGGCCCCAAGGGGGCGCTGGAGTTCTTCGGACAGCTGTCGACGGATACGTACGAATATGCCGAGCTTGACGAGCAGCGCCTCAAGGATGTTCAGGCGCTCCAGAAGAATCTTGGCCTCAACCTCGCCACGGCCACCCAGGGCGGCGACAAGTGGACCGAGAACTGGTCCACCGAGATGCGCAAGCTCGGCACCGAGCGCATCCCGCTCGCCAAGAACGACTACAACGGCCCGTTCGGCTATCAGTTGCTCGGCGGCATCATGCGTCACGGCAACTACGACCCGAAGTTCCTGGTCCCCATCGCCGAGCACGTGTCCCAGCTGCACGCCAAGGACCCGTACATGTTCGCCGACAACAAGGCGATCGGCGGCTGGCAGAAGAACCCGTTCAACCCGTCCGGGGTCAACGGAGCGGGTTACGACCCCATGGTGCCGATGCTGGAGGCGCTCGGGCACAGCCCGGAGGCCGCAAAGCAGTTCTTCTCCGGTGAGCCGACGGCGTACAACAAGGACGGGACCGTCGGCGGGACGGTCGACCTGGACCCGGAGAAGGACGGCAACCAGACCAGCTATCTGGACTTCTTCCAGAGCAAGGACTACACGTTCTTCCCCGATATGGACGGGCACAACCCTGACGACGCGGTGAAGACGAAGGACTACATGCCGGACGCCTTGGGCCACGCCCTGGAGGCGGCGACGACCGGGCACGCCTGGGACGACCCCAGCCCGGTCCTGAAGCGGGATGCCGACTCGGTCGCGATCATGAAGGAAGTGATCAACGACTACGGCTCCGACTCCGAGCTGCGGAAGCGGCACGAGGCGATGATGGACAGTCTGGGCAACATGGGCGCGGCCTATATCGACGACCTGAACTACTCGACCTACAACTTCGGGGGCACCGGAGACGAGTTGGGCCGGGACAAACTCTTCCCCGGCAGCAGCGACGGCAGCTCCCGTACGGACTTCGGCCAAGCCGCGAGCCTCAAGTTCATGTCGGCGGTGGCGGCGGACGAGGACGCCTACCGGACCATGTCGGCCGCCCAGCAGGTGTTCGAGGCGAGCGGTCTCAAGGCTCTGGGCGGCGACAAGGACGCCGCCATCGAGTTCGGCCACAACGCGAGCAAGGTCCACGGCATCCTCGACGAGTCGCGCACCATTCAGATCGCCCAGGACTTCAAGGACGACGAGGACAAGCGCAACCTGGAGCTGGAGAAGCAGGCCGAGTGGCGTAAGACGGGTGTCAGCTCCGGTGTCGCCGCAGTCGTGGGCGTCGGGTCCGCCGTTGTCCTCGGCCCGGCCGCGGGGCTCGTCGCCGTCACGGTCGTGCCGCTTGTGATGGAGAGTGCGGGCGCGGCGGTCAGTACCAGCTACGCCACCGACACCCTGCAGTATCTCAAGGACAACGAGTACAACAACGACGACCAGGCCATGGATGCCATCCTCCAGACCCAGATGTCCGGACAGAACAGTGCGATGACCCCCCTGCTCAACTACGCGGAATCCGTGGGCATGTCCCTCGACGAGAAGCGCGAGCTGATCCGGGAGGCCGAGACCTCGTACCGTAACGGCATGGTTGCGGCCGGCGGAGGGATGAAGGTCAAGTGAGCAACGCGTTCTTTGCCCGGTGTGCCGGGAGGATTGCTGCCGCCGCCGCGATCGGGCTGTCGGTCTCGGCCTGTTCCGACGGTGGATCCGGCGGAGAGGCCGCGGCGGAGACGTCCGCCGCGATGAAGACGTGTCAGGAGCTGTTCGGCAAGGAGAACATCGACGCGGTCCAGAAGGGGCTGGGCGGCGGTGAGATCGAGGCGGAGAGCAAGCCGCTGGACCGGATGAAGGACCTGATGGTCGAGAAGGCGCGCGGCTGGAAGGCGGAGGGCGACGACCTGACGCGCGCCTGGTACGACATGTGTCGGCTGGAGGCAGCCGACAATAACGGGCAGTCGTGGGTGACCGGCCAGGTCAAGTGGTCCGTTCTGGCGATGGACTCCGTGGCCGCGAAAGACTCGGCACAGGAGTGGCGAAAGGCGTCGGACGACGTCTACGTGCAGTCGCTGAAGCGTGCGAGCGGAGTCGCCGCCGTACTTCCGTGCCGGATCGAGGGAGCCGACCCGGCACAGCGCAGCGGGTTGCCGCTGGAGATCTCCGTGCTGGACCAAGGGCTGGGCGGGGACAGGGAAGCGTTGCTCGGCAAGCTGCTGGGCTCCCTGGTGCAGGACACCCAGAAGCGGCTCGGATGCGTTCAGCCGGTGTCCGTGCCCGCGGACCTCCGCCCCTGACGTGCCCGGCGCAGGCACAGAAGCGGTCGTCGCCGTGAACGGCATCGCGGCGATCCGCACAGGTGAGAACGGCACGACGCCACCGGCCCTGCGCCGCGCGTGACGTCCGGCTTCTGCTCCGCCGCGAGCCGAGGTCCGTTCAGGAGCCGAACACCGGCATCCCCGCCTGGGCCTCCGTCAGGAACCGCGCCGGGTTCGCGCCGGGCAGGGGTGTGCTGAGCAGGACCGTACGGTCGCCGTCTGCGCTGCGGGCGACGAATCGGCGGCAGGGGATGCGGCCCGGAGGCGGGGTCGGTGGGTCGAGACGGGTGATCAGCCGGTACGGGCCGATCCGCCGCGCGGACTCCTCGTTCGGGCGCGGCCGTTCCACGTGCGAATCCCCCCTGTCGATCACTGTGGCAGGAGGAGCCTACTCAAGGGCGGACGGCGGAGCCGCCCCCGTGTGCGAGGGGGGCGGCACCGGCGCCGCCGGCGGGAGACCGTGGTCGGATTCGAACCGACGTCACTCGAGTTGCAGTCGAGCCCCTGAACCGCTCGGGTACACGGTCGTGTCGAGCACGGGTACGACCGTACGGAGGCCGCGGGAAGGGACTCAAGGGTTCCGGGCGGGCCGCAACACGACTGCCATACGCCCTTCATGGTCCTACGACCAAGAGAGGAGTCCTCTCCGCCCTGCGACAGGGTCCATCCGGCCCTATGCCCCTTACTCTGAAGGGCATGAGTGCCTTGGAACCCCGTGACGCCGACGCCGAAGTCGCCGAAGCCGCCGAAGCCGCGGCCCAGGAGCCCGCCGGAGGATCCGTGCTCGACCGGGCCCACCGGGCGCTCAGTATCGGCGTCGTCTCCGTCGTCCTGCTCATCGCCTTCGAGGCGACCGCGGTCGGCACCGCCATGCCCGTCGCCGCGCGCGAGCTGAACGGCATTCCCCTCTACGCCTTCGCCTTCTCCGCCTACTTCACCACCAGCCTCTTCGCCATGGTCCTGTCCGGGCAGTGGTCCGACCGAGCCGGGCCACTCGCCCCGCTCACCGCCGGCATCTCCGCCTTCGCCGCCGGGCTGCTGCTCTCCGGCACCGCGGGCACGATGTGGCTGTTCATCCTCGGCCGGGCCGTCCAGGGACTCGGCGGCGGCCTTGTCATCGTCGCGCTGTACGTCGTCGTCAGCCGGGCCTACTCCGAGCAGCTGCGGCCCGCGATCATGGCCGCGTTCGCGGCGAGCTGGGTCATCCCCTCGGTCGTCGGCCCCCTGGCCTCCGGAACCATCACCGAGCACCTCGGGTGGCGCTGGGTCTTCGTCGGGATTCCCGTCCTCGTCGTCCTGCCGCTCGCCCTGGCCCTGCCCGCGATCCGCCGCACCGCCTCGGGGCCCGCCGACCCGGCCGCGCCGCTCCCGCCGTACGACCGGCGGCGGATCCGGCTCGCGCTGGGCATCTCGGTCGGCGCGGGGCTGCTGCAGTACGCCGGTCAGGAGCTGCGCTGGCTCTCCCTGCTGCCGGCGGTGGCCGGTGCGGCGCTGCTGGTGCCGGCGGCGGTGCGGAAGGACGGTCTGCTGCCGCGCGGTACGTACCGGGCGGCGCGGGGGCTGCCGTCGGTGGTCCTGCTGCGCGGGATCGCGGCCGGGTCCTTCATCGCGGCCGAATCCTTCGTCCCGCTGATGCTGGTCACCCAGCGGGGCCTCAGCCCGACGCTCGCGGGCCTCTCGCTCGCGGTCGGCGGCGCGACCTGGGCGCTCGGCTCCTACCTCCAGTCGCGGCCGTGGACGGAGCCGTACCGGGAGCGGCTGGTGGTCGTCGGCATGCTGCTCGTCGCGGCGGCGATCGCGACCGCGCCGAGCGTACTGATCGCCTCGGTGCCGGTGTGGGTGGTCGCGGTGGCGTGGGGGTTCGGGTGCCTGGGCATGGGCATGGTCATCGCCTCGACGAGCGTGCTGCTCCTGAAGCTGTCGGCGCCGGAGGAGGCGGGCGCGAACTCGGCGGCGCTGCAGATCTCGGACGGCCTGTCGAACGTCCTGCTCCTCGCGGCGGGCGGCGCGGCCTTCGCCGCGCTGGGCGGCGGCGCGGTGGGCCACGCGGCGACCACCGCCACGGCCACGGGCTCGCACCCGGCGGCCTTCGCGGCGGTGTTCCTGCCGATGGCGGGGGTGGCGGCGGTGGGGGCGTGGGTGGCGACGCGGCTCGGAGGGCCGGAGCGGGCAAAGGCGTCGAAGAGCCGATGACGCCGTGGTACCACGCGGTGCCGTGGTGCATGGCCGGCCTCAATGTCAGGTTCACCGCGGAAGAGCTGGACGCGCTGCGTGAGCGTGCCGAGGCGGAGGGCCGCAGCATGCAGTCCTTTGCTCACGACGCCGTGGTCCGGGCCGTCAACGAGCACTCCCGGCTCTTCAACGAGGCGGCCGAGCATGTGCTGGAGGTCAGCGAGGAGCTGAACCGGAGGCTTTCGTGACGTATTACCTCACGCTTCCCGAGCTCCTGAACCTCGCGGAGCGGCTCGGGGCGAACGAGGTGCGTGACTACGGTCTCCTCGACTCCGCCTTGGCGCGCCCCCAGTCGAGTGTGTTCGGTCAGGACGCGTACCCCGACGTCTGGCAGAAGGCGGGGGCGCTCATGGAATCGCTGGCCCGAAATTATGGCCTCGTGGACGGGAACGAGCGCATCGCCTGGTACGCGACCTGGGTCTTCCTGCACCTGAACGGGCACCGGTTGGACTCCGGCTTCGATGTCGACGAAGCCGAGATCTTCGTGCTGGACGTGTGCCAGGGGGCTCTCGACGTGCCCAAGATCGCCGCCCAGCTGCCCAGGTTCGCGCGGTGACCCGAGGCTGTGACACTCGCCGCACCGCGCGAGGTCACGGCGTCGTCCGTCCCGTGGCCGGACGACCGCACCGGTAAGGTGGCCCGGTTGTCATATCTGGACGAGCGTCGAACCGGAGACCGTGACTACCACCGCCACCTCCTCCCATCACCTCTCTCCCGCCTTCCCCGGCCGCGCCCCCTGGGGCACCGCCAACAAGCTGCGTGCCTGGCAGCAGGGCGCCATGGAGAAGTACATCCAGGAACAGCCCCGCGACTTCCTCGCGGTCGCGACGCCCGGCGCCGGCAAGACCACCTTCGCGCTGACCCTCGCGTCCTGGCTGCTGCATCACCATGTCGTCCAGCAGGTGACGGTCGTCGCCCCCACCGAGCACCTGAAGAAGCAGTGGGCGGCCGCCGCCGCGCGGATAGGGATCAAGCTCGACCCGGACTACAGCGCCGGGCCGCTCAGCAAGGAGTACCACGGCGTCGCCATCACGTACGCCGGTGTCGGCGTGCGCCCCATGCTCCACCGCAACCGCTGTGAGCAGCGCAAGACCCTCGTCATCCTCGACGAGATCCACCACGCCGGTGACTCGAAGTCCTGGGGCGAGGCCTGCCTGGAGGCGTTCGATCCGGCGACGAGGCGGCTCGCGCTGACCGGTACGCCCTTCCGCTCCGACACCAACCCCATTCCCTTCGTCACGTACGAGGAGGGGAACGACGGCATCCGGCGGTCGTCCGCGGACTATACGTACGGGTACGGCAACGCCCTGGGCGACGGTGTCGTCCGGCCCGTCATCTTCCTCAGCTACAGCGGCAACATGCGCTGGCGCACCAAGGCCGGCGACGAGATCGCCGCTCGCCTCGGCGAACCCATGACCAAGGACGCCATCTCCCAGGCCTGGCGCACCGCCCTCGACCCCCGCGGCGACTGGATGCCGAACGTGCTGCGCGCCGCCGACCGGCGGCTGACCGAAGTCAGGAAGGGCATCCCCGACGCGGGCGGTCTGGTCATCGCGAGCGACCAGGACTCCGCCCGCGCCTACGCCAAGCTGATCCGCGAGATCACCGGCACCAAGGCCACGGTCGTCCTCTCCGACGATGCCGGTGCCTCGAAGCGGATCGACGAGTTCAGCGAGAACGACGACCGCTGGATGGTCGCCGTCCGCATGGTGTCCGAGGGTGTCGACGTGCCCCGCCTCGCCGTCGGCGTGTACGCGACGACGATCTCGACCCCGCTCTTCTTCGCGCAGGCCGTCGGACGTTTCGTACGTTCGCGCAGGCGCGGCGAGACCGCGTCCGTGTTCCTTCCCACGATCCCCAACCTCCTCGGCTTCGCCAACGAGATGGAGGTCGAGCGCGACCACGTCCTCGACAGGCCGAAGAAGGACGGCGAGGAGGACCCGTACGCCGAGTCCGAGAAGGAGATGGCGGAGGCCGAGAAGCAGCAGGACGAGGACACCGGCGAACAGGACATGCTGCCCTTCGAGGCGCTGGAGTCCGACGCCGTCTTCGACCGCGTGCTCTACGACGGCGCCGAGTTCGGCATGCAGGCGCACCCCGGCAGCGAGGAGGAGCAGGACTACCTCGGCATCCCCGGCCTCCTCGAACCCGACCAGGTGCAGCTCCTCCTCCAGAAGCGGCAGGCCCGGCAGATCGCCCACAGCCGCAAGAAGCCCGACACCGAGGCCGACCTGCTGGAACTCCCGGCGGAGCGGCGCCCCGTCGTCTCGCACAAGGAACTCCTCGAACTGCGCAAGCAGCTCAACACGATGGTCGGCGCGTACGTCCACCAGAGCGGCAAACCCCACGGGGTCATCCACACCGAGCTGCGACGGGTGTGCGGCGGGCCGCCGAGCGCCGAGGCGACCGCCGGGCAGATCCGCGAGCGGATCAAGAAGGTGCAGGAGTGGGCCACCCGCATGAGGTGACCCACCCGCCTGAGGTGACCCACCGTGTGACCCACCACGCAGACCTGTCGGAAGACACAGCCGAGGGCCCGTACGCGCAGCCGCGTACGGGCCCCGCTCGTACCCGGCCGACATAGTCGATCTTGTCGGTCAAACCCCTCTGACCGGCCGACTTGCACCCCGAACCGGGTGTATCGGGTCGCACGCGCCCGGATTCTGGACGAGGTCTTCCGCTGAGCGGAGTGGCTCGCTACTGTCCCCGCAATGCAAACGCCCCGTGGCAGCGCCGCCGCGGAGCGCAGCCGGTGCGCATTGCCTGCCGGCGGCCTCTGACGTGCGTCGCCGACGGGACCGGTGTCGCAGCTCTCGTGAGGACCGCCGTCACTCACTCCGATCACTCCGAAGGAGAGGGCGTCGTGACCGCGGAGACCTCCCAGACGCTCGACCGGGGACTTCGAGTCCTCAAACTGCTCGCCGACACCGACCACGGCCTGACCGTCACCGAGTTGTCCAACAAACTCGGTGTGAACAGGACCGTCGTCTACCGTCTGCTCGCCACACTCGAACAGCACGCGCTCGTACGACGGGACCTGGGTGGCCGCGCCCGGGTCGGCCTCGGCGTGCTCCGGCTGGGCCGCCAGGTCCATCCGCTGGTGCGCGAGGCCGCGCTGCCCGCGCTGCGCTCGCTCGCCGAGGACATAGGCGCGACGGCGCACCTCACCCTGGTCGACGGGGCGGAGGCGCTGGCCGTCGCGGTCGTCGAACCGACCTGGACCGACTACCACGTGGCCTACCGGGCCGGCTTCCGCCACCCGCTGGACCGTGGCGCGGCCGGCCGCGCCATCCTGGCGGCCCGGCAGGGCAGCCTGATCGAGCCCGGGTTCACGCTGACGCACGGTGAGCTGGAGGCGGGCGCGAGCGGCGCGGCGGCTCCGCTGGTCGGAATCACCGGGATCGAGGGCAGCGTGGGCGTCGTGATGCTCGCGGACGCGGTGCCGGAGCGGGTGGGGCCACGGGTGGTGGACGCGGCGCGTGAGGTCGCCGACGCGTTGCGCTAGGGCGCGCGGCGGGTCCCGGGTTCAAGGGCGCCGGGCCCTTGGCCCAGGTGTCCGGTCCCGGGGCCGGGCGGACCTGTGAGCGCGCCGGCCCTGTGGGATCGTGCCCACCCGTCCCGCCCTGCGGAACGATCGCCCACAACCAGGAGTGTGCCGAGGGGCGTTCTGGCGTGCAGGACCGACTTGCCCGCGCGGGTCGTCGTGATCAGGCCCGCCGCGCGCAGGGCCGACGCATGGGCCGAGGCGGTCGCGTTGCCGACGGACAGGCGGCGGGCCAGGTCCGTCGTCGTGCGGGGCTCCGACAGGGCGAGCAGGAGTGCGACGCGGGTGCGGCCCATGACGCTCGCCAGGGCCTCGTCCCTTTCGCCGGGCACCCCGTCCGGGGTGAGGGGGAGGCCGGGGCCCGCCGCGTACGTCACCACGACCGGTCGGCCGGGCAGGTCCTGGAGCAGCGGGTGACCGGTCCAGTGGAAGGTCGGCAGGAGCACGACACCCCGGCCGTCCAGCCGGATCTCCCGCTCCTCGGGCGCCGCCCACTCCCAGACGCCGCCGCGCAGCCGGGAGCCGGGGACCAGGGCGGACAGGGCCGCGCCGACACCGTGTTCGGCGACGGTCAGGGCGTGCCGGGTGAACTCCGCCCGGTGCAGGTCCCGAACCAGCGGCCACACCGGGGCGAGGGCCGTCTCGAACGCCGCGCGCTGGGCCCCGCGCAGGATCCGCCAGGCGTCGGCGTCCCCGCGATGAAGGTCGCGGATCCACGGCGGGGACGGGGCCCGGCGGCCCGCGTACACCCGTTCCAGCTCCGCGCGCACCAGCTCCGGCGGGGCCGCCGCCACCAGGTCGAGGCCCTCCTCCAGCGTCTCGCCGACGACATCGAGGAAGAGGGGCGCCCGGCCCATGGGCACCAGGTCGGCGAGCGGCTCCGCCGCGGCCGGCAGGGAGCGCAGCAGCCGGCGGCGCCAGCGCCCGAAGAGCAGCTCGTCGGCGCGGCCGGTCATCATCATGAGCGCCGCGTTCAGCGCCGGCAGCGGGGCCGGCCGGGGCGCGAACCGGACCTCGGTGAAGTCCGCGGCCGTGAAATGGATCCGTAGCACCGCACTCCTTGTTCACCGCGGCCTCTGCTCGTTGCGGCCTCTGCTCGTTGCGACCCCTACTTGTCGCGGCCCCCGTTTGTCGCGGCCCCCGTTCGCCGCGGCCCTGCTCCTCGCGCGCCGCAGGCTCGCCCGGCGGCGGGGCCGCTCGCCGGGCCGCCCAGTAGATTGGGGCCGTGCTCTCCAGTCTCACCCGCAACCGTGCCCTCACGTTCAGCGCCCTCCCCGTCGCCGCGCTCCTCGCCGTCGTCGGGCTCGCGCCGCTGCCGTACGCCATCGCGCAGCCCGGCTCGACCGCCGACGTACTCGGCAGGAACAAGGGACGCGAGGTCATCACGATCTCCGGCGCTCCCGTCCGCGAGACCGAGGGGAAGCTGCTGATGACGACCATCGTCGCCACCGGCCCGAGCGTCGACAACGACATCGCGACCGTCGCCGACGCCTGGTTCCGCGGAGACCGGGCCGTACTGCCGCGTGACTCGGTCTACCCGCCGGGCAAGTCCGACGCCGAGATCGAGAAGCACAACCTCGGTCAGATGAAGCAGTCCCAGGACGCGGCCGTCGTCGCCGCCCTCAACCACCTGGAGCTCGACCCCAAGGACATCAAGGTCACCCTCCACCTCGCCGACATCGGCGGGCCCAGCGCGGGATTCCTCTTCTCCCTCGGGATCGTCGACAAGCTCGACGGCGACGGCTCCGGCGGAGACCTCACCGGCGGCCGGACCATCGCCGGTACGGGAACGATCAGCTCGGACGGCACGGTGGGAGCGGTCGGCGGAGTCGCGCTGAAGACGCAGGCGGCCGGGCGGGACGGGGCGAGCGTCTTCCTCGTACCGAAGGACGAGTGCTCCCAGGCGCAGTCGGAGCTGCCGAAGGGGATGCGCCTGATCCCGGTCTCCACCCTCAGCGACGCCGTGTCGTCCCTCCGAGCCCTGGGGCAAGGTCAGGAATCGAAGGTTCCGAGCTGCTGACCCGACCCTCCGGCGGGCGCGGTCATGCGGCGAGGGCGGTCGGCCGGGCCGTGCTCGGTATGGCGAGCTTCAGGCCCACCTCGACCATCGTCCAGCCCAGTCGGGTGCGGAGAGGGGTGTGGGGCGGGGTGCACGCGACCCGGTGTTCGAGGTCGGCGGCGCGCAGGCGGTGGAGTTCCAGGTGGATGTCGGCATGCATGGCGGCGGGTCCCTTCAGGCGTTCTTCTGGGGGAAGGCGTGCAGATGGACGCGTACGCGCTCGGCGTCGGACGGTGTCGCCTTCGCGTAGCCGGCGATCAAGTCGTGGATCTTCTGGTCGAGTTCGCGTAGCTGCGCGGGTGTGATGTGGAGGGTGAAGTCGCTTATGTCGGAGGCGACGGTCCACTCCTCCTCCCATTCGTCCCGGGTGCCGATCCAGGTCGAGAGCTCCTGCGTGTGGATGGTCGCGATCTCGTGCAGGTAGAGCTCGACCGCCCCCCGCACCTCGGGGTCCGGGTTCTTGTACAGCGACTCGTCGAACACATGGCCCTGCTGGGCCGCCTTCCACCACCGCTCCCTGCCCTTGCCCCGCTCGGGGTCGTCCTCGACGAAGCCGTGGGCGGCGAGCTGGCGCAGGTGGTAGCTGGTGGCGCCGCTCGACTCGCCCAGCAGCTCGGCCAGTTGGGAGGCGGTCGCCGGGCCGCGGTGGCGCAGGGCGCGCAGCAGCTGTATGCGGAGCGGGTGGGCGAGCCCGCGCAGGGAGCGCGGGTCGAGCATGCGGGTCAGGTGCTTCTCGGGCTCGGTGGGCTCGGACATGACTCAAGACTAGAGTTGCAAAGGACTCGTTGCAAGCTCTTTTTGCAACCAGTTCTTTGCAACCCAACCGCGTGTGGCTCAGCCCTCCTTGATGAAGCCCTGCTCGATCAGCCACTCCTTGGCCACCTCGTGCGGGTCCTGCCCCTCCACGTCGACCTTGGCGTTCAGGTCCTGCGCCACCGCCGTCGTCAGCCTCGCGCTCAGCGGGTTCAGCAGCCCCGCGATCGCCGGGTACCTCTCGTACGTCCCGGCGTGCAAGGCAGGCGCCGCGTTGTAGTTGGGGAAGAAGCGCCTGTCGTCCGCCAGGACCGTCAGGTCCATCGCCTTGATCCGGCCGTCCGTCGTGAACACCTCGCCCAGCAGGCAGGAGTCGGACTGCGAGACCTGGGTGTAGATGATCCCGGCGTCCATCTTCCTGATGTTGGCCGCCGGCAGCTTCATCCCGTACTCCTTCTCCATCCCCGGCAGGCCGTCGTCACGCGAGGCGAACTCGTTCTCCACGCACACCGTCACCGCCGAAGGGTCCCTCCGCGCCAGCGCGGCCACGTCCGACAGCGTCTTCAGTCCGTACTTCGCGTTGTTCTTCTTGGAGATCGCCAGCGCGTAGGTGTTGTTGAGCGTCGACTGCGGCAGCCAGGTCACCCCGTGCTTCACGTCCGCCTCGCGCACCGCCCGCCACTGCGCCTGCGGGTCGGTGATCGGCTCGGCGTTGCCGAGGTACGTGATCCACGCCGTACCCGTGTACTCGTAGATCGCGTCGGCGTCGCCCTGCACGATCGCCTCGCGGCCGCTGATCGAGCCGGGCAGGTTCGTCCGGTCGAGTACCTCCGCGCCCGCCGCCTTGAAGATCAGGCCGATCATGTGGCCGAGGATGATGTTCTCGCTGAAGTTCTTCGACGTGATGGTGAGCGAGGCGCCCTGGAGCGGCCGGCCCTGGCCCACCGAGCCCGGCTGCACGTCGTCCACCATCGGCGAACCGCTCTTCAGACCACAGCCTGACAGCCCGGTCAGGGCCGCACCCAGGACCAGCAGCCCCGCCATGGCGGTACGAACCGAACGCGTCACTTTCCCGCCTCCAGCCCGTGCGGTGTCAGCGCCACCTCCGCCAGCGAGGCCAGCCAGTCGACCAGCAGCGCGAGCGCCACCGTCAGGACCGAGCCGAGGACGAGGACCGCCATCCGCTGCGTCTGGATACCCGAGGTGATCAGATCTCCGAGCCCGCCGCCCCCGCCGAAGGTGGCGAGCGTCGCCGTGCCCACATTGAGCACCAGCGCCGTGCGCACGCCGGCGAGGATCAGCGGTACGGCCAGCGGCAGCTCGACCTTCCCCAGCGTGCCGAGCGCCGACATGCCGATGCCCCGCGAGGCCTCCACCAGTTGGGGATCGATCGCCCGCAGACCGGCCACCGTGTTGGACAGCACCGGCAGCACCGCGTAGATCACCATGCCGATGATCGCGGTCGACGGGCCGATGCCGAGCCAGATGACCAGCAGGGCGAGCAGGCCGATGGCCGGGGTCGCCTGGCCGATGTTGGCGAGCGCGGTGAAGACGGGCGCGGCCCGGGTCAGCCTCCGGCGGGTCAGCGCGATGCCCAGCGGGATCGCGATGATCAGCACCCAGAAGGTGGAGATCGCCGTCAGCTTCACGTGCTGCCACAGCCGCAGCCGCACGTTGCCGTCGTCCAGGGAGTTGCGGGCGATCGAGTCGAGATCGGCGTTGGCGATCCACAGGAAGGTGGCGAGCAGGACCAGGGCCAGGAAGACGGGCAGGAACACCAGCTTCTTCCAGGTGATCCGGCGGGGTGGCGGGGGCGGCGGAGGGGGTTCCTCCTCCTCGACCGCGTGACCCTCGTCGCGGAAGGCGTGGCCCCCCACGTCGTGCTCGCCCGGCGGGCGCCGCTCGGCCGGAATCACTTGCCGCCCTCCAGCTCCTGCTCGGTCTGGCTGTGCCGCAGCTCCTCCAGATCGTGCTGGTGCTCGATCGCCGCCAGCCGGTCGGCCTCCAGGAGCTCCTGCACCGAGTTCATCAGCGTCTGCATGTCGACGACCCCGATGAACTCCCCGCGCCGCCCGGTCACCGCGACCCGCCCGCCGGAATCGATCAGCACCGCCTCCAGGGCGTCGTGCAGGGTCGCGTCCCGCGTCACCGTGTCGTGCACCAGCTGGCCCGCCCGGGCCAGCGAACCCTTGGCCCGCATCAGGTCGCCGCGCCGCAGCCACTTGTACGGACGCCCGCGCCGGTCCAGCATCAGCAGCTCGCTGTGCGTGCTCCGGCGCAGCATGTTGAAGATCGACTGGAGCGGGTCGTCCACCGTCACCGTCGGGAACTCGGCGATCTCCACCTCCCGTACGCGGGTCAGGTTCAGCCTCTTGAGGGCCGCCCCCGCCCCGACGAAACCGGAGACGAAGTCGTCGGTGGGGTTGGTGAGGATCGCCTCGGGGGTGTCGAACTGGGCGATGTGCGAGCGCTCGCGCAGGACGGCGATCCGGTCGCCCAGCTTGATCGCCTCGTCGAAGTCGTGGGTGACGAAGACGATCGTCTTGTGCAGCTCGTGCTGGAGCCGGATCAGTTCGTCCTGGAGGTGGTCGCGGGTGATGGGGTCGACCGCGCCGAACGGCTCGTCCATCAGCAGTACGGGCGGGTCGGCGGCCAGCGCCCGCGCCACGCCGACGCGCTGCTGCTGTCCGCCGGAGAGCTGGCGCGGATAGCGGCCGTGGAACTCGCGCGGGTCCAGACCGACGAGGTCGAGCATCTCCTCGACCCGGTCCTTCACCCTCGCCTTCGACCAGCCGACCATCCTCGGTACGAGAGCGATGTTCTCGGCCACCGTCATGTGCGGGAACAGCCCGGAGGACTGGATCGCGTATCCGACCTTGCGGCGCAGCTTCACCGGGTCGATGTCGGTGACGTCCTCGTCGTTGATCCGGATCCGGCCGCCCGACGGCTCGATCAGGCGATTGATCATCTTGAGCGTGGTCGACTTCCCGCACCCGGACGGGCCGACGAAGACCACCGTCTCGCCGGCCTTGATCTCCATGTTCACGCTGTCCACGGCGGGCTGGGGGCTGCCGGGATAGCGCTTGGTGAGGTTCTCCAGCTCGATGGAGGCCCCGGAGGCCGCGACGGCGGGGGCGTCACCCGGCATCGTTTCGGGCGCGGGCTCAGACACGGATCCCCCTCGGAATGGTCAGCCGGCCGATCAGTACGTACGCGGCGTCGAAGAGCAGGGCGAGGACGACGATGCCGAGCGTCCCCGCCAGCACCTGGTTGATCGCGTTGGCGCTGCCCAGCGAGGCGATCCCGCGGAAGATCTCGTTGCCCAGGCCCGGGCCGGAGGCGTACGCGGCGATGGCGGCGATGCCCATCAGCATCTGGGTCGACACCCGGATGCCGGTCAGGATCGGCGGCCAGGCCAGCGGCAGCTCGACCCGGAGCAGCCGGGCCGTCCGGGACATGCCGATGCCCTTGGCCGCGTCCACCAGGTTCGGGTCGACGCCGCGCAGGCCGACGACCGCGTTGCGGACGATCGGCAGCAGCCCGTACAGAGTCAGGGTGATCACGGTCGGCGGGACGCCGAGGCCGACGAGCGGGATGAGCAGACCGATCGCGGCGAGGGAGGGAATGGTGAGCAGCGAGGCGGTGGACAGGATGGCCAGATTGCCCGCCCACGGACTGCGGTAGGTCAGCAGACCGATGAGGAGCCCGATCAGGGTGGCGATCACCATGCACTGGAAGACCGCGCTGACGTGCTGGAACGCGTCCGTGAGCAGCTGCTGATGCCGGTTGGCGAGATAGTCCCAGAAGCTCACACGCTTCCCCCTTCACAGGGCTCGTCCCTCTGCGGCCGTCCCTCTCCCGGCCGTCCCTCTCCTACAAGGGCTCGTCCTTCGCGGCCTGCTCCACCAGCGGGATGATCCGCAGCGGTACGGGGTTCTCCATGACGATCGCCGTGGAGGCCCGGACGATGCCATCAAAACCGACAACCCGGTCGATCACCCGCTGGAGATCGGCGTTGGAGCGGGCGACCAGCCGGCAGAGCATGTCGCCGTGACCGGTGGTGGTGTGCAGTTCCAGCACCTCGGGGACGGTTGCCAAGTGCCCCCGTACGTCCGGGCCTTGCCCCTGCTTGATCTCCAGGGTCGCGAACGCCGTCACGGGGTAGCCGAGGGCCGCAGGGTCGACCTGCGGGCCGAAACCGCGGATGACTCCATTCGACTGAAGACGGTCGAGCCGGGCCTGGACCGTGCCGCGGGCGACGCCGAGGCGCCGCGACGCCTCCAGAACCCCGATGCGCGGCTCCCGCGCCAGCAGCACGATCAGACGCCCGTCCAGATGATCGATCGCCACAGCGTCCTCCCAGTGGTCATCATGTACAAGTCGCCCGCCCATACTGGACGCCGGCTGTGCAGATTGCCCACCCCCAGGGCGAACTATTGCGCAGCTTGCAGTTCGGCGGGACTCTGCCCCCATGACTGAGACCATCCAGCACACCCCCTCCACGGCGCGGCAGGCCGACCCCTTCCCCGTGAAGGGAATGGACGCGGTCGTCTTCGCCGTCGGCAACGCCAAGCAGGCCGCGCACTACTACTCCACGGCCTTCGGCATGAAGCTGGTCGCCTACTCCGGACCGGAGAACGGCAGCCGCGAGACCGCCAGTTACGTCCTGACGAACGGCGCCGCCCGCTTCGTGTTCACCTCCGTCATCAAGGCCTCCACCGACTGGGGCCGCTTCCTCGCCGACCACGTCGCCGCACACGGCGACGGCGTCGTCGACCTGGCGATCGAGGTGCCCGACGCGCGCGCCGCGTACGCCTACGCCGTCGAGCACGGCGCCACGGGCATCACCGAGCCGTACGAGATGAAGGACGAGCACGGCACCGTCGTCCTCGCCGCCATCGCCACCTACGGCAAGACCCGCCACACCCTCGTCGAGCGCTCCGGCTACGACGGCCCCTACCTGCCGGGTTTCGTCTCCGCGGACCCGATCGTCGAGCCGCCGGCCAAGCGCACCTTCCAGGCCATCGACCACTGCGTCGGCAACGTCGAGCTCGGCAAGATGAACGACTGGGTCGGCTTCTACAACAAGGTCATGGGCTTCACGAACATGAAGGAGTTCGTGGGCGACGACATCGCGACCGAGTACTCGGCGCTGATGTCGAAGGTCGTCGCGGACGGCACCCTGAAGGTGAAGTTCCCGATCAACGAGCCGGCGATCGCGAAGAAGAAGTCGCAGATCGACGAGTACCTGGAGTTCTACGGCGGCGCCGGCGTCCAGCACATCGCCCTCGCCACCAACGACATCGTCGCCACCGTCCGCTCCATGCGGGCCGCCGGCGTGCAGTTCCTGGACACCCCGGACTCGTACTACGACACCCTCGGCGAGTGGGCGGGCGAGACCCGGGTGCCCGTCGAGACCCTGCGCGAGCTGAAGATCCTCGTCGACCGCGACGAGGACGGCTATCTGCTGCAGATCTTCACCAAGCCGGTCCAGGACCGCCCGACCGTCTTCTTCGAGATGATCGAGCGCCACGGCTCCATGGGCTTCGGCAAGGGCAACTTCAAGGCCCTGTTCGAGGCGATCGAGCGCGAGCAGGCGAAGCGCGGCAACCTGTAGGAATTTGCCGGTTCGCAGACGGCGAGAGCGTCGCGTACGTGTGGCCCCACGGAGACCGACCCGTGGGGCCACACCCTGTCAGGGCTTCGGTTCCCGCGCCTGTTCGGCCTTCTCGTTCTTCTCTGGCTTCGCCGCGTTCTCCGTACCAGAGGGCTCCGAACGCAGCTCGCTCGGCAGCTCGTCCGGTGGCTCACCCAGCGCCTTCACGGCCTCCTCGGCCTTCGGAGCGAGCAGCGGCGAGAACCACGGATTGATCCGCAGCGCCTCCGCCAGGTGGCGACGGGCCGGACCGTACTCCTCCAAAGCCCGCTCGATCTCACCCCGGTGGTACGAGAACAGCGCGCTCCGCAGCCCCTCGTCCGTCGCCCGCTTGGCGTACTCCAGCGCATCCTTCGGTTCCCCGGCCCGGAACAGCGCCCACCCCAGCGCGTCCGCCACGTGCACCGACCGGTGCCCGCGCGCCCACTCCGCCTCCAGCCGCCGCACCGCCGCGTCCGCTTCCCCGTGGTCCGCCTCGAACAGGCCCAGGACCACCTCCGCGTTCGACCGGTTCGCCCACACCCCGCTCGTCAGCCGGTCGTACTGCGCGCGCGCATCCGCGTCCAGGCCCAGCGACTCGTACAGCTCGCCCGCCTCCAGGACGTACTCCGGCAGCGGCTGCCGGTCCAGCGCCGCCCGGTAGTCGCGGAACGCCTCGTCCGTGCGGCCGAGCGCCGCCAGCGCCCGCGCCCGCCCGGCGAGCGCGGGACCGTGATCCGGTACGAGACCCAGCGCCGTCCCGTACTGCGCCACCGCCTCCTCCGGCTCGCCCCGCTCCCACGCCAGGTCACCGAGGCGCGTGAGGGCCGCCGCCTTCTCCGTACCCGTCTCCGCCTGCCCCACCGCGTCCAGCGCCGCCGCAGACGCGTCCTCGCGCCAGCCGCGGTTGCGGTACGTCTGCGCCGCCCGGGTGCTGACCTGCGCGCCCGAGTGCAGCTCCGCCAGCCTGGCCATCGCCTGCTGGGCCGACTTGTAGTCTCCGAGACCGTTGTACGCGTCGATCAGCAGCGGGTACGCCGACCAGCGCTTCGGGTTCGCCTTACGGACCCGCTCGCCCCACGTCTTCGCCGACTTCCAGTCGCCCTGGGCGTTGGCCAGGGCGCCGAGACCCAGCTGCGCGTCGAGGTTCCCGCGCTCGGCCGGCACCACCGCGAGCGAGCGCCGCAGAGCCTGCTCGGCCCGCGGGTAGAACGCGGCGTCACCGAGCCGCCCGCCCCGCTCCGTATAGGCCGCGCCCAGCACGGCCCATGACGCCTCGTCGTCCGGGTGCGCCTTCAGCCACTTCTCCCGGTCACCGATCAGCGCGGCGATATCCGGCAGCGACGCCTCGGCACCCGCGTTCGCCGCGATCATCGCCCGCGCGGCCGGACCCGGAGCCGGCGGGGGACCGTCGTCGAACAGGCCGGGTGCGAAATCAGGGGCGTACAGCAGCGCCGTCGCGGCGAACACCGCGCACACCCCGGCCGCGAGGACCGTCCTCGACACGTTCTCCGTCTTCATGGCGCTTACTGTGCGCCTGTACGAAGAGCACACGAAGCGCCCACTCCGGCGGGTTCACACCGATGGCCCCGGCTGCCAGGCTGGACGCATGGACGATCTTCTGACGCGGCTCCACGACGACCTGCGGGCCGGGCTCCCGGACGAGGCCCTGATCACCGACCCGGACGTGATGGACGCCTACGCCCGCGACATGGCGAGCTTCTGCGCGGCCGGCGCTCCCGCGGTCGTCGTACTTCCGCGCACCGTCGAACAGGTCCAGCACGTCATGCGGACGGCGACCGCGCTCCGCGTCCCGGTCGTCCCGCAGGGCGCGCGCAGCGGCCTGTCCGGCGCCGCCAACGCCTCGGAGGGCTGCATCGTGCTGTCCCTGGTGAAGATGGACCGCATCCTGGAGATCAACCCGGTCGACCGGATCGCCGTGGTCGAACCGGGCGTGATCAACGCCGTGCTGTCCCGGGCGGTGAACGAGCACGGCCTGTACTACCCGCCGGACCCGTCGAGCTGGGAGATGTGCACCATCGGCGGGAACATCGGCACCGCGTCCGGCGGACTGTGCTGTGTGAAGTACGGGGTGACGGCGGAGTACGTCCTCGGCCTCGACGTCGTCCTCGCCGACGGACGGCTGCTCACCACCGGCCGCCGTACCGCCAAGGGCGTCGCCGGATATGACCTGACCAGGCTCTTCGTCGGCTCGGAAGGCAGCCTCGGCATCGTTGTCAAAGCGGTGCTCTCGCTGCGGCCGCAACCCCCGCGGCAGCTTGTCCTCGCCGCGGAGTTCCCCTCCGCGGCCGCCGCCTGCGAGGCCGTCTGCGCGATCATGGAGCGCGGCCACACCCCGTCGCTGCTGGAGCTCATGGACCGCACCACCGTCCACGCGGTCAACCAACTGGCCCAGATGGGGCTTCCCGACACGACCGAGGCGCTGCTCCTGTGTGCCTTCGACACCCCGGACCCGGCCGCCGACCTCGCCGCGGTGGGGGAGCTGTGCACCGCGGCCGGGGCCACGGCGGTCGTACCCGCCGAGGACGCCGCCGAGTCCGAACTCCTGCTCCAGGCCCGCAGGCTGTCGCTCACGGCCCTGGAGACGATCAAGTCCGCGACGATGATCGACGACGTGTGCGTACCGAGGACGAAGCTGGCCGCGATGCTCGACGGTACGGCCGCCATCGCCGCGAAGTACGACCTGACCATCGGCGTCTGCGCGCACGCGGGCGACGGCAACACCCACCCCGTCGTCTGCTTCGACCAGGCCGACGAGGACGAGTCGCGGCGGGCGCGGGAGTCCTTCGACGAGATCATGGCGCTCGGCCTGGAACTGGGGGGCACGATCACCGGCGAACACGGCGTCGGCGTACTGAAGAAGGAGTGGCTGGCCCGCGAGCTGGGCCCGGTGGGGCTTGAGCTGCAGCGCGGGATCAAGCGGACCTTCGACCCGCTGGGCCTGCTGAACCCCGGAAAGCTGTTCTGACGCTCTCCGGTCCCGGTTCACGCGTCACCGTCCTGGGACTCTTCCGACGGCCACGGGTCGCGCAGCCACAGCTCGTCGGAGACGGCGGTCGTCGCGAGGAGTTCGGCCAGCCCGTCGTCGATCCCCAGCTGCTCGGCCTCGGTGCCCGGCGGCACGGCGCGCAGGGTCCGCTCCAGCCAGGCGGACACCTGCGCGGAAGGCGCTTCGAGCAGCGCGTCGCCGTCGGGGGAGGAGAGGGCCATCAGAACGACGTTGCGGCCGTCGACCTTCGTGGGCCAGATCCGGACGTCCCCGCGCCCGCAGGGCCGGAAGACGCCCTCGACGAGCAGCTCTCGGGCGAAGGTCCAGTCGACCGGGTGGTCCGAGCCGACGTGGAAGGTGATGTGAACGGCGTACGGATCATCGGTCCGGTAGGCGAGCCGGGCGGGCACGGGGACGCTGCGCTCGGGGGAGAGCACCAGCTTCAGCTCCAGCTCGCGCTCGACGACGGTGTTCTCGGTGTTCTGCATGGCTTGCTCCCTCTCGTGCGGGGGCCCGGGGTTGGGCCCGCGGGGGGAGAGAGCGGGGTGGGGGCGAGGTATGACGCGACTTCGGGAAGTTTTTTAGGGGAGTTTCCGGGGGTGGGGCGCCGCGTTTCGGGTGCTTGTTCGTTCTGGCGCGGGGACCGTCCGGCGCCCGCAGCCCTGGGCAGCGTGGGTAGGTCGCGCGGACGGGCCGACGCGGCGCACGGGTCACGCGAGCGCACGTACACTCGGCCCATGAACCGCACGCGACGCTTCACGGGAGAGTGCCTGCCGCAGGCCGCTCCTGTCACGTGTGCGGCATCCGCGGGCCGGACGGGCGTCAGCCCCCGGACCGCCGCTGACGGCCAGGCCTCCACGGTCGGCCGCGGCGTCCCGCACGGCCACGGCTAGCGCTCCCCCCGGGCCCGGGCCCACTCCCACCCGCCGCAGCGCCTTCCGCGACGGGCCCGCCCCGGTAGCCCGGCCTGATCACCGCGCTCCGACCGGCCCGCGCCGCCTCGAGGGCGACGCATCGCCCTTCCCACCCCACCACCGCAGTTCCGACGCTCCGTCGGCGCTGCTGCCAGGCGAGGGCCGCACGCCGGGCCGTAGCCACCTCCGAAGGGACCACCGTGAAGTTGAGCGGGCTGTTGACCGGCCATGAGCACCACGTCATCCAGGGCGACACCGAAGCGACGGGGATCACCGCGGGCACCACCTTCGACGTCGACCGGGTGGTGCCGGGCTCGCTCTTCATCGCCGTACCCGGCCACCGCGGCGGCGGCCCCGCCTCCATCGGTGCGGCGCTCGCGCGCGGGGCGGCGGCGGTGATCGTCGACGCGGCCGGAGTCGCCGCCGCGCATCCCGGACGGGAGTTGCTGCCCGCGGTGTGCGTCGTACGGGTGCCCGACACCCGCAAGGCGGCCGCGGTCGTCTCCTCCCGCTACTTCGGCGAGCCGGGCCGGCACATGGACCTGGTGGCCGTCACCGGCACCAACGGGAAGACCTCCATCTCCTCCATGGTCGAGTCGCTGCTGAGGATCTCCGAGGGCGCCTCGGTGGGTGTCATCGGTACGGGGGGCAGCCGGATCGGCGACGAGATGATCCCGATGCCGCCCTCGGTGCTGACCACACCGGAATCGCCCGACCTGCAGTACCTCCTGGGCCGCATGCGGGACCAGGGCGCCGGCAGCGTGGTGCTGGAAGCCACGTCCATGGCCCTCCAGACGTACCGGATGGACAGGACCTTCGTCGATGTCGGCGTCTTCACCAACCTGACCCAGGACCATCTGGACGACCACGGCACGATGGCCCACTACACGGACGCCAAACTGCGGCTGTTCCAGGGGCTGTGCCGGCACGCGGTGGTCAATGTGGACGACGCCGTGGGAGTCGGCATCCGCGCGATGATGCCGGACGCGGTGACCACTTACGGCCTCGACGAGGAGGCGGACTTCCGTGCCACGGACCTGATCGCGGACGCCTCGGGCACGCGGTTCACGCTGAACCACGCCGGCCGGGCGTACCCGGCCGCGATCCCGGTCCCGGGCCGCTTCTCCGTGTCCAACGCCCTGGCCGCCGTCGCTGCCTGCCACGTCCTGGGGCACGACCTGGACGGACTGGTCGCCGCGCTCGCCCAGATGCCTCCCGTACCGGGCCGGTTCGAGCGCTTCGTGACCCCCGCCGGCACGTCGGTGATCGTGGACTACGCGCACTCGCCGGACTCCCTCGACAAGGTCCTCACGGCCATCCGCGGCTTCGCACGGGGCCGGGTCATCACCGTCTTCGGCTGCGGCGGGGACCGCGACACCACCAAGCGCGCCGAGATGGGCCGCATCGCCGGCACGCATTCCGACCTGTGCGTCCTCACCTCGGACAACCCCCGCACCGAGAACCCCGAGGTGATCCTGGACCAGGTCGCCCCCGGCATCGAGGCCACCGGCACGCCGTACGAACGTTCCGCCGACCGCCGCCGGGCCATCGCCCTCGCGCTGTCCGCGGCTCATCCCGAGGACATCGTCCTGATCGCCGGAAAGGGCAGCGAACCGCACCAGATCGTGGGCGAGGACCTGCTGCCCTTCAGCGACATGGCAACCGTGCGAGACCTGGCCTCCCGCCTGCTCCCCTGACGCCGGAACACCGACCCGGCTTCACACCGGTCGTCACGATCGGTGACGACAAGACCGGGAAGACCCATCCCGACGGACGACCGTCGGCCTGAGCGTGACGGTGAGTGGCGAGATTGTGGGGATGTCGCTCGAAGGCGGGTTTTCTCTTGGCCTCCGTCTTCCCGCGGCTGCGTTCTTCGTTACTGTCCTCCTTGGGCCGAGCGCCCGATGGTCGACGAAGCTTTGTGACGGAACGGAGTCGGGGCAGTGGCTACTCCTCCTGGAGCCGGCGGGGAGGTACCGCAGGCCGGGTATTACCCGGACCCGTCCATTCCCGGGTACATCCGGTACTGGAACGGGGGCGCCTGGGTGCCCGGGACGAGTCGTCCCGCGCCCAAGGAGGGCGAGGCCCTGCCGGCGCCGCCGGTCGCGGTGATGCCCGCCGGGCCGTCGCCGGCTCCGAACTCGGCGCCCGCGCCGGTGCCGGAGCAGGTGCCCGCCGTGGAGGAGACCGGCCCCGTCTTTCTCGACGAGGACCCGGAGGTCGACACCCGGCCCGAGCCCGAGCCCTCCTCCGCCTGGCAGGCGGACGCCTCCCGGCAGACGGGCTTCGGCGGCGACCGCGATCAGAAGGTCTCCTGGGGTGCGCCCGACCAGGGTCAGGACGCAGACCGGGGCCCGGAGCCCTCGACCCCGGCCGCCGGCAGGGACCCGCGCGTGGCCGCCGCGTCCCCGGCCCGGCTCGGCGGTATGCCCGTCACCCCGGCCACGGCCGCCGACCCGACGGGCGGCGCGCTGCCCGGCGTACGGCAGACGCCCCCGGCCGACCGGCAGCGACCGCCCGCCGACGGCACGATGACGATCCGCGCCGTGCCGCCGCAGGCGGACAGGGCCGGACGCGGCGGGCAGCCTCCCCAGGGCGCGCGGGCCGAGGCGGGCGCCCAGGCGTCGCAGGGACCCAACGACCCGCAGGGTCTCCTGAGCCCACAGGGACCGCAGGGGGCGCCGGGTCCCCGGACGCCGTACGGCCCGCACGCCGAACAGAGCCCGCAGGCGCAGAAGGCAGCGCAGGCCCAGCGTGCGGAGGCTTCCCCCGCTCCCCAGGGCGGCCAGGCTTCTCCGGTGAGCCGGAGTCAGCACGGGTCGCAGGCCCAGCACAGTGCCCAGGCTCCGCAAGGCCCGCAGACACCGCAGGCGCTGCACTCCCCGCAGACGTCGCAGACACCTCACGCCCCGCAGGGCGGCGCTCCGGTTTCGCCGACACCGCATGGCCCGCAGGCTCCGCACGCGCCACGCGAATCCCACGCCCCGCTCCCCGGCCAGGCCCAGCCCGCCCCCGCTCCCGTCACCACCGGCCCCGGTGGTGGTGCGCCCTCGTGGGCGCAGCAGGTGCACCAGCTCGCCCAACCGACCGGCGGACAAGCCGAGTCCGAGCAGCCCGTGCTGCCCTGGAAGCCACCCGTCGAAGACCCGTTCCTCCAGGCCGCCCGCGCCCAGGCCGCCGCGCGGCCCGCCGGGCTCGGTAAGCGTCTCGCCGCCCGGCTCATCGACACCGTCGTGTTCGGCGCGCTCAGCGGCGCCGTGTCCTTCCCCTTCGTCGTCAAGGCGCTCGACCACATCGACGCCAAGATCGAGGCGGCCAAGCAGTCGGGAGTCACCGTCCAGGTCTGGCTCCTGGACGGCACCACCTCCCTCTACTTCGGGATCGCGCTGGCCGCCCTGCTCGTCCTCGGTCTGCTCTACGAGGCGCTGCCCACCGCCAAGTGGGGCCGCACGCTCGGCAAGAAGCTGTGTGGCCTCCAGGTACGGGACATCGAGGCGCACGAGCCGCCGACCTTCGGTGCGGCCGTGCGCCGCTGGCTCGTGTACAGCCTCCTCGGCCTGCTGGCCGTCGGCGTCCTCAATGTGCTGTGGTGCCTCGTCGACCGCCCGTGGCGACAGTGCTGGCACGACAAGGCGGCCCGCACCTTCGTCGCCGGCTGACCGACCGGCTGAACCGGCTGAACCGGCTGAACCGGCTGACCGGCTGAGCAGCGGCCCGGGGGCGCGCCCATCCGGCGCCCCCGGGCCCCGCCCATCCGGCGCCCCGGGCCCCGCCCACCCCGTACAGCGGTCCCCCGAACGGGCGGCGAATCGTTGCGGGGGCCCGCCATGCGCGGTGCACTGCCCCCATGAGCAACGACCAGCCGACGCCCGGCCAGCCGCCCGAGGACGATCCGTTCCTCAAGAAGCCGCAGGACCCCACGCCGCCGTCGGCGGGGTCTCCGTACGGCAGTCCACCGCCGGACGGTCCACCGCCCGAAGGCCCGCCGCCCGGCGGGCCGGGCTCGACGGGCTCGCCCTACGACAGCGCGCCGCCGCCTCCTCCGTACGGCGGTTACGGGGGTGGCTACGGCGGTACCGATCCGCTCGCCGGGATGCCGCCGCTCGCCGAGTCCGGCCGGCGTATCCTCGCCCGGATCATCGACTGGCTGATCATCGCCGTACCGCTCGCCATCATCGGTATCCCGTTCGACGTCTACCAGCGGGCGACCGAGAACGACGCCGACTTCGGTGACACCGTCAACAGCTTCAACGGCGGGAGCCAGCTGATCTTCCAGCTCATCACCATCGTGGCGTACGTCGCCTACGACACCGTGATGACGGCCAAGAACGGCCAGACCCTGGGCAAGAAGTGGATGAAGCTGCGCGTCGCGATGCTCAACGACGGTTCCACGCCGCCGATGAACGCCTCGCTGATCCGTGCCGTCGTGCTCTGGCTGCCCGCGCTGATCTGCTGCGCCTGCCTGTGGCCGTTGCTCCTGCTGATCCTGATCCTGGTGGACAAGCCCTACAAACAGGGCCTCCACGACAAGGCGGCCAAGACGGTGGTGGTCTCCGTCCCGCAGTAGTCCTGGTGGACCAGTAGCCCCGGTGGTCCCAGTAGTCCCGGTGGTCCAGTAGCCCCGGTGGTCCTGCCCGACCGAGCGGTCCCGGCGGACGAGAACTATCCGGTCACGAACGGATCCTGGTGTCGGCCCCCGCCCCCGCGTGGACGGCCGGCACCCGGATCTCTTCGTTCCGGGGGAGTGGCGCCGCCGTCGGGCGGGGCTTGCGCCGCGGCGCCGGCATCGTCACCGTGACGAGCAGTCCGAGGAGGAGCCCGGCAGCGCTGATCACGACGATTCCCAGCGTGTTCGTCGTACGGGACAGCAGCAGCAGGGCGAGGGTGGAGAAGACCACGGTGGCCGAACCGTAGGCGAGCTGTGCGGCGTTCGGACGCGACATGACGGTTACCGTCCCTCGAAGCATCGGCGGGTCGCACTCCCAAGCGACTCTACGTCGGTGCATGCCCGAGCGGAACCGGTGGTAAGCGTGACCTAACCCACGGTACGGGTGCACGGGGGGCGCATGGAGTCATCGATCCGCCAACCGTCGCTCGCGGTGCGCCCGATGGGCGTCCGTATTCCGGAAAGCCGCTCCTGCATAGTGCAGTTGGTCTGTTCAAGTCAAGGTCTGTCTTTTCGCTCGTAACTCCGGTCGAATGTCGTCACTTGTGACGCGCGACCCCGCCTGCGGACATCAACCCCACCTCCGGTCCGCGGTCGCGGGCGCCGGGGAGGACAACTTCAAGTGACCAACAGACGACGGGCGATCAGAGCGTCCGCAGTCGTCGTGGCGCTCGCGGCCACGGCCGCCACCGCCTCGACCCTCACCACCGCCTGGGCCCACGAGCACGGTCCGGCCGCGCCGGCCGGCATCGAGCGCCAGGACCCGGCTCCGGGTGCTCACGTGGACAAGACCGCGGTCGACCACGACCTCGAGGGCCCGTTCAGCAAGCAGCAGGCGCAGCAGCGCGAGGCCGCGCTCGAGCAGGTGCTGAGCGGCGACGCCGAGGTCGAGCGCCGCGGCGGCTCCCAGGTCGTCAAGCTCGACAGCAAGAAGTACGTCGAGCTGGGCCGCGAGAAGACCGACAAGATCTTCACGATCCTCGTCGAGTTCGGCGACAAGGTCGACGACACGACCCTGGTGGACCGCGCCGACGACGACACGGACGAGCTGAAGCCGAAGTTCGGCGGCACGCCCGGCCCGCTGCACAACCAGATAGCCGAGCCGGACCGTACGAAGGACAACTCGACGGCCTGGCAGGCGGACTACGACCAGCAGCACTTCCAGGACCTGTACTTCGGCACCGGCAAGGACGCCAAGGGACAGCCCAAGCAGTCGCTGAAGACCTACATGGAGAAGACCTCCTCCGGCCGTTACTCGGTCGAGGGCGGCGTCTCCGACTGGGTCAAGGTCGAGTACAACGAGGCCCGCTACGGCTCGAACTACTGCGGCAACAGCAACTGTGCCAACGTGTGGGACGCCGTCCGTGACGGTGTCACCGCGTGGACCGCCGACCAGAAGGCCAAGGGGCGCACCGACGCCCAGATCAAGGCCGACCTGGCGCAGTACGACCAGTGGGACCGCTACGACTTCGACGCCGACGGCAACTTCAACGAGGCCGACGGCTACATCGACCACTTCCAGATCGTCCACGCGGGCGAGGACGAGTCGGCGGGCGGCGGTGCCCAGGGCGGCGACGCCCTGTGGGCCCACCGCTGGTACGCGTACGGCACCAACGCGGGCAAGACCGGCCCGGCGAACAACAAGGCCGGCGGTACGCAGATCGGCGACACCGGCATCTGGGTCGGCGACTACACGATGCAGCCCGAGAACGGCGGCCTCGGCGTCTTCGCCCACGAGTACGGTCACGACCTGGGTCTGCCCGACCTGTACGACACCTCCGGCAAGCCCGGCGCCGAGAACTCGACCGGTTTCTGGTCGCTGATGTCCTCCGGCTCGTGGCTCGGCCAGGGCAAGGAGTCGATCGGCGACCTGCCCGGCGACATGACCGCGTGGGACAAGCTGCAGCTCGGCTGGCTCAACTACACCAAGGTGAGCGACGAGCAGCGCGCCACGAAGTCCACCCACAAGCTGGGTGTGGCCGAGTACAACACCAAGAACCCGCAGGCGCTCGTCGTCGAGCTGCCGAAGAAGAAGGTCACCACCGATGTCGTCGCGCCCGCCGAGGGTGCCACGCAGTGGTGGAGCGACATGGGTGACGACCTCAAGAACACCCTGACCCGCTCCGTCGACCTGACCGGCAAGTCGAAGGCCACCCTGGAGCTCAAGGGCTGGTACGACATCGAGCTGGACTACGACTACCTCTACACCGAGGTGTCGACGGACGGCGGCGCCAACTGGACGGCCCTGGACGGCACCGCCGACGGCAAGCCCCTGCCGCGCGACGCGAGCGGCGCCCCGGCGCTGACCGACGTCTCCGGCGCGTACAAGAACCTCGTGTACGGCCTGGACGCCTACGCCGGCAAGAAGTTCGACCTCCGCTTCCGCTACCAGACGGACGGCGGCGCGGGCGGCAAGGGCTTCGCGGCCGACGCCATCACGCTGACCGCCGACGGTGCCACCGTCTTCTCGGACAACGCCGAGAACGGTGACAACGGCTGGACGGCCAAGGGCTTCTCGCGCATCGGCAAGGGCTTCACGAAGGAGTACGAGCAGTACTACCTCGCGGAGAACCGTCAGTACGTCTCGTACGACGCCACCCTCAAGGTCGGCCCGTACAACTTCGGCTTCGCGGGCGACAAGGCCAGCTGGGTCGAGCACTACCCGTACCAGAACGGTCTGCTGATCTGGCTGTGGGACACCTCGCAGAAGGACAACAACACGGCCGTCCACCCGGGCCAGGGCCTCGTCCTTCCGGTCGACGCGCACCCGACGCCGCTGAAGTGGACCGACGGTACGCTGATGCGCAACCGCATCCAGTCCCACGACGCGCCCTTCGGCACATACCGCACCGACGCCTTCCAGCTCCACAAGGCGGACGTCCCGGTCTGGATCAAGCCGCAGGCCGGCAACCCGGTCTTCGACGACCGCAAGGGCACGTACTGGTTCAAGGAGACCGAGCGGGCCGGTGTCAAGGTAACTGACACCAACACCAAGATCGCGGTCGTCAAGGAGCCGAAGAACGGCCAGACGATCACCGTCCAGGTGGGTCCCTCGACGAAGTAATCCACATCGTCGCAGGTCAAAGCATGATCGGCCGTCGCCCCCTAGCGGGCGGCGGCCGATCGTGTTTAGGTGCAGCTGACCGAGTCCTTATTGACAGCGAGCTCACGGGGGAGTGGTTCCGGCATGCCCGGTGGAGGTTTTTGCAAGTTGCCAGGTGGCAGCGTGGTCGTCGCCATAGGGCTGCCGAGCCCGGCGGGCGACGGCGCCACGGTCCGCTTCCTGGTCCACGCCCCGAACCGGGCCCGCGCCCTGACCCGGCTGCGGAACCTGGGCCTGCGCGCCGTCTACCTCCGCGGCAACGCGGAGCCGCCGACCCCGGACGAGGTCACCGCGGTCCTCCACCACCCGGACGGCCTGCTGTGGAGATCCAACCCGGGCGCGGCCCAGGAGCTCTGGCACCCGATACGCTCCCTGCCGACCGGCTGACCCGCCCCGGGCAGCCGACTGGGCCGCCTCGCACCACCATCTGGCCCGCCTCCGGACCGCCGGCTGAGCCGCCTCAGGCCGCAGACCACCGCCTGAACCGGCTCAGACCACGGGCTTCCCGGTCAGCCGGACCCCGGCCGCCCGCAGCTCCTCCAGGGCCTTGTCCGTCGTCTCCTTCGACACGCCCGCGGTGAGGTCCAGCAGGACGTGGACCCTGAACCCCTCCCGCGCCGCGTCCAGCGCCGTGGCCCGCACGCAGTGGTCCGTCGCGATCCCGACCACGTCGACCTCCGCGACCTCCCGCTCCCGCAGCCACTCCGCGAGCGTCCCGCCGTTCTCGTCCCGCCCCTCGAAGCCGCTGTACGCCGCCTCGTACGCGCCCTTGTCGAACACGGCCTCGATCGCCCCGCTGGCGACGGCGGGCGCGAAGTTGGGGTGGAAGCCGACGCCCTCCGTGCCGGCGACGCAGTGCACCGGCCAGGAGGTGACGTAGTCGGGCTGCTGGCCCTCCGCCGCGAAGTGGTCCCCCGGGTCGACGTGGTGGTCACGGGTCGCCACCACGTGCTGGTACGCGGCGCCCGCCGCCTCGCCGACCAGGTCGGTGATGGCGGCGGCGACGTCCGCCCCTCCCGCCACCGCGAGGCTGCCGCCCTCGCAGAAGTCGTTCTGAACGTCCACGACGATCAATGCGCGGTGCATGGCGAGTGTCCTTAGCGGGTCGGAAGGGGAGCGGGCCGGAAGGGGAATGACTTCGAGCCTAGAGACTTCCCCCTCCCTTCGGGAGGGGGCATTTCAGGGCGTTACGGCTGCGTTCTACACGTACTCCGTCGGCAGTACCGGCTCACCCCGCGAGAGCTGGATGGCCGACATCGGCAGTCCGGCCCGCGCCGCCATGTGCCGCGCCCTGGCCGCCTCCAGGGGCTCGCGGGCCACCACGTCGCCGCCCTTGACCAGCTCGACGAGCAGTTGGCGGTCGGCCAGCTCCGGCGGGACCGGGCCGGTGCCGACGACCTCCGCCTCGGCCACGCCCTCCGCGTCCGCCCTCCGCGCCGCCCACTTGCGGCCGCCGACCGACGCCTTCCCGCCCAGCGACTTCTTCGCGACCGGCGTCAGCGGCGCCTTGGGGTCGGCCGACTGGGCGCGGGCGACCAGCTTGTAGACCATGGAACAGGTCGGGTGCCCGCTGCCGGTCACCAGCTGGGTCCCCACCCCGTACGCGTCGACCGGAGCCGCCGCCAGGGAGGCGATGGCGTACTCGTCCAGGTCCGAGGTGACCACGATCTTGGTGTCCTTCGCCCCCAGCTCGTCGAGCTGCTGCCGCACCCGGTGGGCCACGAGCAGCAGGTCCCCGGAGTCGATCCGTACGGCTCCGAGGTCCTTCCCGGCCACCTCCACGGCGGTACGGACGGCCTCGGTCACGTCGTAGGTGTCGACGAGCAGGGTCGTACCGCTGCCCAGGGTCTTCACCTGTGCCTGGAACGCGTCCCGCTCGGTGTCGTGGAGCAGGGTGAAGGCGTGGGCGGAGGTGCCGACGGTCGGGATGCCGTAGCGGAAGCCGGCGGCGAGGTCCGAGGTGGAGTCGAAGCCGCCGACGTACGCGGCCCGCGCGGAGGCGACGGCGGCCAGCTCGTGGGTGCGCCGGGCGCCCATCTCGATGAGCCGCCGGCCGCCGGCCGCGGCCGACATCCGGGAGGCGGCCGCCGCGATGGCGGAGTCGTGGTTGAGGATCGAGAGGATCACGGTCTCCAGGAGCACGCACTCGGCGAAGGAGCCCTCGACCCGCAGGATCGGGGAGCCGGGGAAGTACACCTCGCCCTCGGGGTAGCCCCAGATGTCGCCGGAGAAGCGGTAGGCCGCCAGCCACTGGAGGGTCGGCTCGTCGACGATGCCCTGTTCGCGCAGGAAGCCGAGCACGCCCGGGTCGAAGCGGAAGTTCTCGACCGCGTCCAGGACCCGTCCGATGCCGGCCACCACGCCGTAGCGCCGCCCCTCGGGCAGCCGGCGGGTGAAGACCTCGAAGACGGAGCGCCGGTCGGCGGTGCCGGCCCTGAGGGCCGCCTGGAGCATGGTCAGCTCGTACTGGTCGGTGAAGAGCGCGGTCGACGGCACGTCCACCGGGAGCCCAAGGTCCGCAGCGTTCATGTCAGCGATGCTACCCCCGAATACTCGTCAGAGTGACGATTTCTAGGGCCGGCCGTGTGACCCGTTTGTGCGACGGGCCACTTCGAGTGGCAGCATGGGGTAAGTGAGCGTCGCGCCTATCGAGATCGAACGTACGGAATCGTCCGAAGAGACCTTCGCGGTCGTCGAACCGGACGTGCCGTGGGTGACCCTCGTGCACAACGACCCGGTCAATCTGATGAGCTATGTGACCTACGTCTTCCAGGCGTACTTCGGTTACTCCAAGGACAAGGCGCACAAGCTGATGCTCGACGTGCACCACAAGGGCCGCGCGGTGGTCTCCAGCGGCACCCGCGAGGAGATGGAGCGGGACGTGCAGGCGATGCACGGTTACGGGCTGTGGGCGACGCTGTCGCAGGACCGCGGCTGATGGCCGGCCATTTCGAGGCGCTGCCCGGCGGCGGCGCGGCCGTGGCGCTCGACGAGGTCGAGGTCTCCATCCTCCGCTCCCTGGCCGTGCAGCTCATGGAGCTGATCGGGCCGGGCGACGAGCCCGTCGAGGGCGAGGACCCGCTGGCCGCGCTCTTCGCCGAAGGGCCGAGCGAGGCCCCGACCGATCCCGCGCTGAAGCGGCTCTTCCCGGACGCGTACGGCGATGAGGACGAGGAACTGCGCGCCGCGGCGGCCGACTTTCGGCGGTACACCGAGAACGACCTGCGGGCCCGTAAGCGCGAGGACGCCCTCGCGGTCGTCCGCAGTCTCGACGCGCTCTCCTCGTCCGGCGAGGGCGGGACCGTTCTCAAGCTCACCGCGGACGAGTCCCGGGCGTGGCTCGGCGCGCTCAACGATCTGCGGCTGACGATCGGGACCCGGCTGGAGGTCACCGACGAGGACGAGGGCGGCGAGCTGTACCGGCTGCCGGATTCCGATCCGCGCAAGCCGATGGTGATGGCGTACCTCTGGCTCGGCGCGCTCCAGGAGTCGCTCGTCGAGACGCTGATGCCGTAGTCGTATCCGGTGGTTCCGCGGTGTTCGCTCAACGGACACTCAAATCCGCATAACGAATACGTCACCAAAGTGTTCTAGCTTGCCGTGTTGAGTCCTTTGTGTCCGCTTCTTCCTGTGGTGTGCGCCACAGTCGGTCCCACCGATCACTGTGGATCCCGTGATAAATCTTCACGACCGCCCGGGGACGCCACCCCTGTGCCCGGGGGCGCTTTGGCCGGCTGATCGCCGGTAGCACTCCATCCACATCCGGGGGGATCAGGACCTGATCCGCAGCCAGACGCAGTCGGCGCGGATCAGCATGGAGAAAGGCGCACCACCATGACCTCAGTGCAGGTCGACAAGCAGCACGACGGCACCGACGGGGCCGTGGGCGGCGGCGAGGGCTACCAGCGTGGCCTCGGCGCCCGGCAGATCCAGATGATCGCGATCGGCGGAGCCATCGGCACCGGCCTCTTCCTCGGCGCGGGCAAGGCCATCGCCAAGGCCGGCCCCAGCCTGATCCTCGCCTACGCCATCGCGGGCCTGGTCATCTTCTTCATCATGCGGGCCCTGGGCGAGCTGCTCATGTACCGCCCGGTGTCGGGCTCCTTCGCGGAGTACGCCCGTGAGTTCATCGGTCCCTTCTGGGGCTTCGTGACCGGCTGGACGTACTGGCTCTTCTGGGTCGTCACCGGCATCACCGAGGTCACCGCGGCCGCCACCTATATGACGTACTGGTGGGACATCCCCCAGTGGATCTCGGCGCTCGTCTTCACCGTGATCCTCTACGGCGCCAACCTGATCTCCGTGAAGCTCTTCGGTGAGCTGGAGTTCTGGTTCTCCATGGTCAAGGTGACCGCGATCATCGGCATGATCCTGATCTGCGCCGGCATCCTCACCATCGGCTTCTCCGACGCCGGCGACACCGCCTCCGTGACCCACCTGTGGGACCAGGGCGGCTTCTTCCCCACCGGCATCGGCAGCACGCTGATGACGCTGCAGATCGTCATGTTCGCCTTCCTCGCGGTCGAGCTGGTCGGCGTCACCGCCGGCGAGTCCAAGGACCCGAAGACCGTCCTGCCCAAGGCGATCAACACCGTGCCGTGGCGTATCGCCGTCTTCTACGTCGGCGCGCTGATCATGATCCTCTCGGTGGTCCCCTGGACGCACTTCAAGCCGGGTGTCTCGCCGTTCGTCGCCGCCTTCGAGCAGATGGGCCTCGGCGTCGGCGCCGCCATCGTCAACTTCGTGGTGCTGACCGCGGCCCTCTCCTCCTGCAACTCGGGCATGTACTCCACCGGCCGCATGCTGCGCGACCTCGCGCTCAACGGCCAGGGCCCGAAGGTCTTCACGCGGCTCACCAAGAACGGCACCCCGCTGCTCGGCCTGACCTTCTCGGCCGCGCTGATGCTGGTCGGCGTCTGGATCAACTACGTCGCCCCGGGCAAGGCCTTCGAGTACGTCGTCTCCTTCGCCACCATCTCCGGCATGTGGGCCTGGATCATGATCCTGGTCTGCCAGATCCGCTACCGCGCCAAGGCGAACCGCGGCGAGCTGCCCGAGTCCACCTTCAAGGCCCCGGGCGCCCCGTACACCAGCTGGTTCGCGCTGCTGTTCATCGGCATGGTCATCGTGATGATGGGCATCGACGAGGGCGCCCGCGTCTCGCTGTACTGCGCGCCGGTCTGGGGTCTGATCCTGGGCGTCTCCTACCTGGTCCTGAAGTCCCGCAACCCCGAGGGCGCGGCCTTCACCAAGCGCTCGTAACAGGCTTCTGTCCAGCATTCGGGCCGTCCCGTACCACTCCTCGGTACAGGGCGGCCCGCATGCTTATCCTGTCGGACATGCTGACCATCACCCGGGCCCTGTACGACCAGATCGTGGAGCACTCCCGCGCGGACCACCCCGACGAGGCCTGCGGCGTGGTCGCGGGTCCGGTCGGCACCGGCCGCCCCGAGCGGTTCATCCCGATGCTGAACGCCGCCCGCTCGCCCACGTTCTACGAGTTCGACTCGGCCGACCTGCTGAAGCTGTACCGCGAGATGGACGACCGGGACGAGGAGCCCTTGATCATCTACCACTCGCACACGGCGACCGAGGCCTACCCGTCCCGTACGGACATCTCGTACGCGAACGAGCCCGCCGCCCACTACGTCCTGGTCTCCACGGCCGACACCGACGGCGCCGGCCCCTTCCAGTTCCGCTCCTTCAGCATCGTCGAGGGCGTCGTGACCGAGGAAGAGGTCCAGGTCGTCGAGGCCTACGTGGAGGCCTGAGAAGCCCCGGAGACCTGGGCCCCGGCCCCCGTCCCCGTCGTGCGGAAGCGGGCGAGGTACGCGGAGGGCGTCACCCCGAAGTGCCGGGCGAACGCCCTGCGCAGGCTCTCGTCACTGCCGAGCCCGCTGCGCGCCGCCGCGCCCGTGACGCTCGCCCCGCCCTCCAGGAGGAGCCGGGCCGCCTCCACCCGTACCCGCTCCACATAGCCGGCCGGAGTGGCGCCGATCTGCTCCCGGAACAGCCGGGTCAGATGCCGTGCGCTGACACCCGCCCGCCGGGCGAGCGCCGTCGCGCTGTGGTCGGCGCCCGGATCGGCGGCGACCGCGTCGAGCAGCGGCCGCACCAGGGGATGGCCCGTCGGGGGAGTGCGCGAGGCGGCCGAGAACTGCGACTGACCGCCGGGCCGCTGCAGGAACACCACCAGATCGCGCGCCACCGCACGGGCGACGGCCGGGCCGCGGTCCCGCTCGACCAGGGCGAGGCAGAGGTCGATACCGGCGCTCACCCCCGCCGAGGTGAACACCGGCCCGTCCTCGACGAAGATCGCGTCCGGTGTCACCTCCACCCCGGGATGGCGGCGGGCCAGCGCGGCCGCGTGCTCCCAGTGGGTCGTCGCCCGCCTGCCGTCCAGCAGTCCGGCGGCGGCCACCGCGAAGGCCCCCGTGCACACGGCCGCGACCCGCCGCGAGCGGCGGGCGAGCGCCGCGACCTGCTCCACGACCTCGGGGGCGGTGACACACCGGTCCACGTCCACGGCGCCCGGGACCACGAGGGTGTCGGCGCCCGTGACCTCCTCCGCCGCCAGATCGGCGCCGACGCGAAGCCCGGTGGAGGTCCGCACGTCCCGCCCGCCGGGGGTGCAGACGCGGACGGAGTAGGCGGGTCCGGCCGTGCCGAACACCTCCAGGGGAGCGGAGACGTCCAGCAGGCGTACGCCGTCGAAGGCGAGGACGACCACGGTGTGAGTCATGTGTCCGATTCTGTGGGAAGAACGTCCCGAAGGACATGGCGGGGCCTGGGCGGGGGCGAGGAGTCTGGAGTCATGGACCTCACCGAGATCGTTCCCGACAGCGAGATCGCCACCGCCGCCACCGAGCTGATCCGCGACACCACGAGCGAGCTGATCTATCACCACTCCCGCCGCGTCTACCTCTTCGGCGCCCTCCAGGGCCGTGCCCGCGGACTCGGCTTCGACCCCGAACTCCTCTACGTCGGCGCGATGTTCCACGACCTGGGCCTGGGCGAGGCCCACCGGAACAGCGGCCGCCGCTTCGAGGTCGACGGCGCGGAGGAGGCGGCCGCCTTCCTGCGCTCGTACGGCATCGGCGAGGACGCCGTACGGCGCGTGTGGACCGCGATCGCCCTGCACACCACCCCCGGCGTCCCGGAGTTCATGGAGCCCGAGGTCGCCCTGGTGACGGCGGGGGTCGAGTACGACGTCCTGGGCATCGGGTACGACGACCCGGCCGCCGTCCCGCCCGAGGACCGGGCCGCGGTCGTCGCCCTGCATCCCCGCCCCGACTTCAAGCGCCGGATCCTGCGTGCCTTCACTGAGGGCATCGCGCCCAAGCCGGAGACGACCTTCGGCAATGTGAAGGCGGACGTGCTGCGCCACTTCGTGCCCGGCTTCGTCCCCGGTGACTTCGTGACCGCCATCGAGAGCTCCGCGTGGCCCGAGTGACGGCCACCGGCAGGGGTCCCGGGAGACGCGTTCGGCCGGAAGTCCAGCAGGCGAGCGGGAACTGTCCGTCATGTGAGATCACATTCCGGAACCCGGACCGGGAATCGATACGATGACCGCATGGTTTCCCATGACGTGAGCGAACAGACGCCGGGCACACTCCTGCTCGTAGCCCGTCTGCACGTCGACCTGTGCCGCCTCGCCAGCGCGATGTGTACGTCCCGCGCTGCGCTCTGAGCACCGTTCCACGGCCCGAGCGCACCTCCCAGCACGACCCCCTTCGCGCGGGGGCCCCAGCCGCGCGCCCACCACGCCACTCCCGACAGGAGCCCACGCCATGGCCATCGAGGTCCGCATCCCGACCATCCTCCGCACCTACACCGACGGCGCCAAGGCCGTCGAGGGCAGCGGTGACACCCTCGCCGAGCTCTTCGCCGACCTGGAGTCCCGGCACAACGGGATCGAGGCCCGCATCGTGGACAACGGCACCCTGCGCCGCTTCGTCAACGTCTACCTGAACGACGAGGACGTCCGGTTCCTGGACGGCATCGACACCAAGCTCGCCGACGGCGACAACGTCACGATCCTGCCGGCCGTCGCCGGCGGCATGGTCTGATCCACATGCGTTACGACTCCCCGCTGGCAGCGGTCGGCAACACGCCACTGGTCCGCCTGCCCCGGCTCTCGCCCTCGGACGACGTCCGCATCTGGGCAAAGCTGGAGGACCGCAACCCCACCGGCTCGGTCAAGGACCGCCCCGCGCTCCACATGATCGAACAGGCCGAGAAGGACGGCCGGCTCACCCCCGGCTGCACCATCCTGGAGCCGACCAGCGGCAACACCGGCATCTCGCTCGCCATGGCGGCGAAGCTCAAGGGATACCGCATCGTCTGCGTCATGCCGGAGAACACCAGCGAGGAGCGCCGTCAGCTGCTCGCCATGTGGGGCGCCGAGATCATCTCGTCACCGGCGGCGGGCGGGTCGAACACGGCGGTACGGGTCGCCAAGGAGCTGGCGGAGCAGAACCCCGCGTGGGTGATGCTCTACCAGTACGGCAACGCCGACAACGCGGGCGCGCACTACGCCACCACCGGCCCGGAGATCCTCGCCGACCTGCCCTCGATCACCCACTTCGTGGCGGGCCTCGGCACCACCGGCACCCTCATGGGCGTCGGCCGCTATCTGCGCGAGCACAAGCCGGACGTCAAGATCGTCGCCGCCGAGCCGCGGTACGACGACCTCGTCTACGGCCTGCGCAACCTGGACGAGGGCTTCGTGCCCGAGCTCTACGACGCCTCCGTCCTCACCACCCGCTTCTCGGTCGGCTCGGCCGACGCCGTGACCCGGACCCGCGAACTCCTCCAGCAGGAGGGCATCTTCGCGGGCGTCTCGACGGGCGCGGCGCTGCACGCGGCGATCGGCGTCGGCAACAAGGCGCTGAAGGCGGGCGAGAGCGCGGACATCGCGTTCGTCGTCGCCGACGGCGGCTGGAAGTACCTCTCGACGGGCGTCTACACGGCTGCGACGACGGAGGAAGCGATCGAGACGCTCCAGGGCCAGCTCTGGGCGTAGGCCGCTCCCCGTACACCGCTCACGCCAGATGGCGGACCTGGTCCCAGACGACCGGGTCCGCCGTTCCCACTCTGCGGCGGAACTCCTCCACCGGGACCTGCCGCAGCTCGTCCGTCTCCAGGAAGCTCGGGCGGCCGTGCGTGTCCCCCACGGAGCCCGGCGGCAGCGCGATCACGCCCGGCCGCTCGTCGTGGTACTTGCTGGTGATCTTGGCGACCAGGACGCTGTCGCCCCGTAGCGACAGAACCAGGCACGGCCGGTCCTTGGAGCCCGGACCGTCCTCGTAGGGGACGTCGGCCCACCAGATCTCACCGGCCTGCGGCAGTCGTCCGGGCCGTCCCCGCGTCTTCGGCCGCCCGGGGGGCGCCTTTCCCGGGGCAGGGGGCCGTCCGGGCGGCCGGGTACGGCCCCCGGGCCGGGAGCCCGAGCGCTTCCAGCCGTCCGTCAGCGCCACGATCAGCGCGATCACCACGACCGCGATCAGCGCCGGCCACCAGGACGTGTCCATACCCCACGACGTTACCGGCGGCCGGCCTCCCGCGCTCACGCGCCCCCAGGTCCATCCGAACCGGTGACAGCGCCCGTGAGTTCGCCCACAACGCGCCACTCACAAGGAGCGACGGGCCCTGCCGCGCCTTACGCTCGTCAGATCGCACGACCTCCCCACAGTGACTGCTCAGCGACTCCACCAGCGACTGTCCCCGCACCCGTCCACGGACGCCCTTCCACGGAGGTTCACGCTCCATGAAGCTCACCGTCGTCGGCTGCTCAGGGTCGTTCCCGTCCGCGGACTCGGCCTGCTCGAGCTACCTCGTAGAGGCCGACGGCTTCCGGCTGCTCCTCGACATGGGCAACGGCGCCCTGGGCGAGCTGCAGCGCCACTGCGGTCTGTACGACCTCGACGCCATCTTCCTCAGCCACCTCCACGCCGACCACTGCATCGACATGTGCGGCTACTTCGTCGCCCGTTACTACCGCCACGAGGGCGGCCGGTGCGACGCCCTCCCCGTCTTCGCCCCGGAGGGCGCCGAGCAGCGCCTGACCACGGCGTACGCGGACACGCCCTCCGACAAGTCGATGAGCGAGGTCTTCGACTTCCGGACCCTGAAGTCCGGCTCCTTCGAGATCGGCCCGTTCTCCGTCCGTACGGAGAAGGTGTGCCATCCGGTGGAGGCGTACGGCATCCGGATCGAGCACGGCGGCCGCTCCCTGACGTACTCCGGCGACACGGGTGTCTGCGACGCGCTGCACGAACTGGCGGCCGGCACGGACCTCTTCCTGTGCGAGGCGTCCTTCACCCACGGCAAGGAGGACATCCCGGCCCTCCATCTCAACGGCCGCGAGGCGGGCGCGGAGGCGGCCCGCTCGGCGGTGGGCCGGCTGGTGCTGACCCACATCCCGCCCTGGACGGACGCCGCCCAGAACCTGGCGGACGCGCGCGCGGTCTACGACGGGCCGGCGGAACTGGCGTACCCGGGCGCGGTCTACGAGATCTGACCGGCCGCGGACGTACGCGTACGGGAAGGGCCCCGGAACCTGAACGGTTCCGGGGCCCTTCCGTCGTGCGGGCGAGGGTCACGCCTTGGTGAGGTCCTCGATCTCCTCCTCGGGCTCGCGGCCCGGCGTGGGGAGGTTGAACTTGGTGATCGCGAAGCGGAACAGCACGTAGTAGACCGCCGCGAAGACCAGGCCGATCGGGATGATCATCCACGGCTTGGTGGCGAGGTTCCAGTTCAGGGCGTAGTCGATGAAGCCGGCCGAGAAGGTGAAGCCGGCGTGGACGCCGAGGGCCCAGGTGACGGCCATCGAGACGGCGGTCAGGACCGCGTGGATCGCGTAGAGGAGCGGCGCGATGAACATGAACGAGAACTCGATCGGCTCGGTCACACCGGTGACGAACGAGGTCAGCGCGAGGGAGACCATCATGCCCGTCACGGCCTTGCGGCGCTCGGGGCGGGCGGAGTGCGCGATGGCGAGGGCGGCGGCCGGGAGACCGAACATCATGATCGGGAAGAAGCCGGACATGAACAGACCGGCGCTCGGGTCACCCGCGAAGAAGCGGTTGAGGTCGCCGTGGACGATCTCGCCCGCCGCGTTGGTGAAGTCACCGATCTGGAACCAGGAGACGGTGTTCACGAACTGGTGCATGCCGACCGGGATCAGCGCGCGGTTGATCAGACCGAACAGGCCCGCACCGCCGGCGCCGAGGCCGGTCATCCACTCGCCGAAGCTGGAGATGCCGTTGCCGATCGGCTCCCAGACCAGGCCGAAGACGACACCGACAGCGGTGCCGACGAAGGCCATGATGATCGGGACGAGACGGCGGCCGTTGAAGAAGCCCAGCCAGTCGACCAGCTTGGTGCGGTGGAACCGCTGCCAGAGCACGGCGGCCAGCAGACCCATCACGATGCCGCCGAGGACACCCGGGTTGTTGTACGTCGCCGCGACGTCGACGCCCTTGTTCGCGGTCGTGTTGACCACGGCCTCGGTCACCGGGAACGCCTTCAGGACGTTGTGGTAGACGAGGAAGCCGACGAGGGCGGCGAGGGCGGTGGAACCGTCGGCCTTCTTCGCGAAGCCGATGGCCACGCCGATGCAGAAGAGCATCGGCAGGTTGTCGAAGACCGCGCCGCCGGCCGTGGCGAACACGGAGGCGACCTTGTCCCATCCGAGCCCGTCCTTGCCGAACACGTCGGGCTGGCCGAGTCGGAGCAAGATACCCGCGGCCGGCAGTACGGCGATCGGCAGCTGCAGGCTGCGACCGACCTTCTGCAGGCCCTGGAACAGGCCGGATCCGCGCTTCTTCGCGGGAGCGGCGGCCTGGGCGGTGGCCGTACTCATACTTCCTCCAGTAAGGCAAGGCGCCGCCAGAGGACAGGGAAAACGGGAGTGACGGCGGCGTCTCGTGGAACGCGGTGGTCTCGACCGCGTGGTCTACACCAATGAGTGGTGTAGACCAGTTTTAGCACGTGAGACTTAGATAAGGAACCTGCGAATTCTGTGTGCCCGCGCCATAGCGGAATGTGAACGACGAAGGCCCCCGGACCTGAGGTCCGGGGGCCTGTCGACCTTCGAAGCGGGGCCGTGGGCTCACGGCTTCGTGATGTCCCGCTCCATCGCCTCCTCGACCTCCTTCGGCTCACGGCCCGGGGTCGGGACGTCGAACTTCGTGATCACGAAGCGGAAGACCAGGTAGTAGACGACGGCGAAGCCCAGGCCGATGGGGATGATCAGCCACGGCTTGGTGCCGAGGTGCCAGTTGACGACGTAGTCGATCAGGCCGGCCGAGAAGCTGAAGCCCGCGTGCACCCCCAGCGCCCAGGTGATCGCCATGGAGGCGCCGGTCAGCAGCGCGTGCAGGCCGTAGAGGAGCGGCGCCGCGAACATGAAGGAGAACTCCAGCGGCTCCGTCACGCCGGTGACGAACGAGGTGAGGCCGACGGAGATCATCAGGCCCGTCACCTCCTTGCGGCGCTCGGGGCGGGCGCAGTGGGCGATGGCGAGGGCGGCGGCCGGAAGGCCGAACATCATGATCGGGAAGAAGCCCGACATGAACTGGCCCGCCGTCGGGTCCTCGGCGAAGAAGCGCGTCAGGTCGCCCTGGACCAGGGTGCCGTCCGGCTTGGTGAACTCGCCCGCCTGGAACCAGAAGAAGGTGTTCAGGAACTGGTGCATGCCGATCGGGATGAGCAGCCGGTTGGCGACGCCGAAGATGCCCGCGCCCCACGACCCGAGATCGATCAGCTGCCTGGCGAACCAGGTGAGGGCGTCACCCACCGGCTCCCAGAGCAGCCCGAACAGCACACCGAGGACGACACAGAGGAACGCCATCATGATCGGCACCAGGCGGCGCCCGTTGAAGAAGCCCAGCCAGTCGACCAGCTTGGTCCGGTGGAAGCGCTGCCAGACCACCGCGGTGAGCAGGCCGATCAGGATGCCGCCGAGCACCCCCGGATTCTGCGGTACGCCCTCCGGGACGTCCGCCGTCACCGTGCCCTCGCGCGGGAACGCCTTCAGGACGTTGAAGTAGACGAGGAAGCCGACCACCGCCGCGAGCGCCGTGGAGCCGTCCGCCTTCTTGGCGAAGCCGATCGCCACGCCGATGCAGAAGAGAAGGGGCAGGCCGAACGAGCCGTCGAGGATCGCCGTGCCGCCCTTCATCAGCACGTCGGAGGTCCGGTCCCAGAAGGCGCCGTGGAGGTAGGCGGAGAAGAGATTGCCCAGACTGACCAGCAGACCGGCCGCGGGCAGCACGGCGACGGGGAGCTGCAGGCTGCGCCCCACCTTCTGGAGCCCTTGGAAGAGGCCGTTCCGCCAGTTCCTCTTCCGCGGTGCGGCGGCGGCGCTGTCGCTGCTCATCGGCGTCCTCCCTGGTTCCGGAACAAGCGCGCCCCGGCTCGCGTTGCACACTGGTGTAGACCAGTTGCGATAGGCTCCCCGAGGCCCGCCGAGGGCAGGGCGCCGGTGATCGTCATCATTCGGCAGAACCACTGCACCCGCTCGCGAAGTTGGGCCAACCGTGGGTTACCGTGACAAAGCGGACCGTGGGTGCGCCGGGACTTACGTTCTCCGAACGGAACGGACAGGGAGAAACACATGGCCAGCAAGGCTGAGAAGATCGTCGCCGGGCTCGGCGGCATCGACAACATCGAAGAGGTCGAGGGCTGCATCACCCGCCTGCGCACCGAGGTCGTCGACCCCAGCAAGGTGGACGAGGCCGCGCTGAAGGCCGCCGGCGCCCACGGCGTCGTGAAGATGGGAACCGCGATCCAGGTCGTCATCGGCACCGACGCCGACCCGATCGCCGCCGACATCGAAGACATGATGTGAGCCACCCGCTCATCTGAAGGAGGGCCCGTTCCGGCAGGGGAACGGGCCCTCCTTCGTGTACGGCTACGCTCGTCCTATGTCTCGTATCGACGGTCGTACCCCCGAACAGCTCCGCCCCGTCACCATCGAACGCGGTTGGAGCAAGCACGCCGAGGGCTCCGTCCTCATCTCCTTCGGCGACACCAAGGTCTTCTGCACCGCCTCCGTGACCGAAGGCGTCCCGCGCTGGCGCAAGGGCAGCGGAGAGGGCTGGGTCACCGGCGAGTACTCGATGCTCCCCCGCTCCACCAACACCCGCGGCGACCGCGAGTCCGTCCGGGGCAAGATCGGCGGCCGCACGCACGAGATCTCCCGCCTCATCGGCCGCTCCCTGCGCGCCGTCATCGACTACAAGGCGCTCGGCGAGAACACCATCGTCCTCGACTGCGACGTCCTCCAGGCCGACGGCGGCACCCGCACCGCCGCCATCACCGGCGCGTACGTCGCCCTCGCCGACGCCGTCGCCTGGGCCCAGGGCAAGAAGCTCGTCAAGGCCGGCCGCAAGCCGCTCACCGGCACCGTCGCCGCCGTGTCCGTCGGCATCGTCGACGGCACGCCCCTCCTCGACCTCTGCTACGAGGAGGACGTGCGCGCCGAGACCGACATGAACGTCGTCTGCACCGGCGACGGCCGCTTCGTCGAGGTCCAGGGCACCGCCGAGGCCGAGCCCTTCGACCGCAAGGAGCTCAACGCACTCCTCGACCTCGCCTCCGGCGGCTGCGCCGAGCTCGCCGAGATCCAGCGCAAGGCCCTCGAAGGCACGCTGTAGCACGCTGTGGCAACCACGGACGCCCGGCCGGGCGTCTACGTGGACACGGGCGCACGGTACGAACCGCGCGCCCGTTCCGTACACCAGGGGAGGACCTGACGTGAAGCGCCGACTCGCACTCGCCGTGACCACCGCCGCCGCACTCACCGCACTCGTCGGCTGTGGAGCCCTCGACAAGGCGATGGACTGCGTCGCCACCGCCGAGGCCATCGCCACCAGCGTCGACAAGCTGCAGCGGGCGGCGTCGAACGCAACCAACGACCCGACCCAGCTCAACGAGGCCCTCAACGAGATATCCACGGAGCTGGGCAAGCTCAAGGACACGACCGACAACGCCGATCTGTCCAAGGCCGTCGACGACCTCACCAAGGGCGTCGAGTCCGTCCGTACCGCCGTCGAACAGGGCGACGCGACTCCCGACATCAAGCCCGTCACCGACGCGGCCGGCGAGATCGGCAAGGTCTGCACCCCGGGATAATCAGCCCATGACCCGTCTGATCCTCGCCACCCGCAACGCCGGGAAGATCACCGAACTCCGCGCGATCCTCGCCGACGCCGGTCTGCCCCACGACCTCGTCGGCGCGGACGCGTACCCGGAGATCCCCGACGTCAAGGAGACCGGCGTCACCTTCGCCGAGAACGCCCTCCTCAAGGCCCACGCCCTGGCCCGGGCCACCGGCCTGCCGGCCGTCGCCGACGACTCCGGTCTCTGCGTCGACGTCCTGAACGGCGCCCCCGGGATCTTCTCGGCCCGCTGGGCCGGCACCCACGGCGACGACCGCGCCAACCTCGAACTCCTCCTCGCCCAGCTCTCCGACATCGACGACGCCCACCGCGGCGCCCACTTCGCCTGCGCGGCCGCCCTCGCCCTGCCCGACGGCACGGAGCGCGTGGTCGAGGGCCGCATGTCCGGCACCCTGCGCCACGCGCCGGTGGGCACGAACGGCTTCGGCTACGACCCGATCCTCCAGCCGGAGGGGTACGAGGTGACGTGCGCGGAGCTGACGCCGCAGGAGAAGAACGCGATCAGCCACCGGGGGAAGGCGTTCCGGGCGCTGGTGCCGGTGGTGCGCGAGCTGCTGGGCTGAACAGCGCCGCGAGCGCCGTAAGCCGTAAGCCGCGCACGCCGTAAGACCCGTGCGCCGTAAGCCGCGAACACCGAAGGGCCGCACCTGTCCGGTGCGGCCCTTCGGTGTGCGGTGCGGCCGGAGGGACTCGAACCCTCACGGGTGTTACCCCACTGGGACCTAAACCCAGCGTGACTGCCAGTTCCACCACGGCCGCGTGCGCTGCGCGTCCATCGTAATGGGCGGGGCCGACGCGCAGGCGGGAGCGTCAGAACTTCGGCTCGGGCGCCTGCGCCAGCACCAGTTCCGCCGCCTCCTCCTCGGTCTCCACCGACGGCGGCGACCCCTCCAGGGGCTGTCGCGCGGTCTCCTTCATGCAGGCCACCGCGACCACGCCGACCAGCGCCGCGCCCATCGCGTAGTACGCGGGCATCAGATTGCTGCCGCTCACCCCGATCAGCGCGGTGATGACGAGCGGCGTCGTACCGCCGAACAGCGAGGCCGACAGGTTGTAGCCCACCGAGAGGGAGCCGTAGCGCACGTTCGTCGGGAAGAGCGCCGGCAGCGCCGCCGACATGGTCCCGAGCATGCAGACCAGCGACAGACCGAGCATCAGCATGCCCGCCGTGATCGCCGGGATGCCGCCCATGCCGATCAGCAGGAACGCCGGGAGCGACAGGAAGAGGAAGCCGAGCATGCCCGCCATCAGGACCGGCTTGCGCCCGAAACGGTCGTTCAGCCGCCCCACCTGAGTGACGATCAGCATCAGGAACACCATCACCAGCAGCAGGATCAGCAGGCCGTGCGTCTCGCTGTAGCCGAGTTCGTCCGAGAGGTACGTCGGCATGTACGAGAGCAGCATGTAGTCGGTGATGTTGTACGCGCCCACCAGGGCGATGCACAGGATCAGCGTCGGCCACTGCTGCCGGAAGATCCTGGCCAGGTCGCCCTTGGCGGAGGTCTCCACGGTGTCCCCGGTCTCCGAGGCGTGCGCCGACTCGTGCTCCAGTTTCCGGAACGCGGGCGTCTCGTCGAGCCGCATCCGCAGATAGAGGCCCACCAGGCCGAGCGGCCCGGCCACCAGGAACGGCACGCGCCAGCCCCAGGACTCCATCGTGTCGGGGCCGAGCCAGGCGGTGAGCGCCGTGACCAGCCCCGCCGCGGCGACGTAACCCGCCAGGGTGCCGAACTCCAGGAAGCTGCCGAAGAAGCCCCGGCGGCGGTCGGGGGCGTACTCCGCGATGAAGGTCGACGCACCGCCGTACTCCCCGCCGGTGGAGAAGCCCTGGAGCATCCGGAAGAAGACCAGCAGGACCGGCGCCCAGAACCCGATCGAGGCGTACGACGGGATCAGGCCGATCGCGAAGGTGCCGACCGCCATCAGGATCATGGTCAGCGCCAGGACCTTCTTGCGGCCGATCCGGTCCCCCATCGGGCCGAAGACCATCCCGCCGAGCGGGCGGACCAGGAAGGCGACCGCGAACGTCGCGAACGAGGACAGCAGCTGCGCCGTTTCGTTCCCGGCCGGGAAGAAGACATGCCCGAGGGTGACGGCGAGGTAGGCGTAGATGCCGAAGTCGAACCACTCCATGGCGTTGCCCAGCGAGGCGGCCTTCACGGCCCGCTTGACCGCGGCCTCGTCCGTCACCGTGATGTCCGTACGCCGCAGTCTGGGCTGCTGCCGCCGCGTGATGGCCCGGAACAGCCGGGGGTGGCGTCTGCGGGCATCGGGGTCGGCCGCGGTGTCGGGGGCGGTGGCCGGCATGACCGTACGTCCTTTCTCGGTGCGTGGAACTCCAAGAGGAACATCTGCACGGTCACGCCGTTCACAAACGGAAGTCACCGGGCAATGGGACTTCCGTCACGTTCGGCAAGGACCTCAGCCGGTGATCTGCAAGTCCTTGATGATCTTGGCGACATGGCCGGTCGCCTTCACGTTGTACAGCGCGCGCTCGACCTTGCCCTCCTCGTCGACGACGATCGTCGAGCGGATGACGCCCGTCACCGTCTTGCCGTACAGCTTCTTCTCGCCGAAGGCGCCGTACGCCGCCAGGACCTCCTTTGACGGGTCGCCGACCAGCGTGACCTTCAGGGACTCCCGCTCACGGAACTTCGCCAGCTTCTCCGGCTTGTCGGGGGACACGCCGATGACGTCGTAGCCCGCACCGGCCAGCAGCTCCAGGTTGTCCGTGAAGTCGCACGCCTGCTTGGTGCAGCCGGGGGTCAGGGCCGCGGGGTAGAAGTAGACGATCACCTTGCGGCCCTTGTGGTCCGCGAGCGAGACCTCGTTGCCGTCCGCGTCGGGCAGGGTGAAGGCAGGGGCGGTGTCGCCGGGCTGAAGTCGCTCGCTCATGGCTCTCCTCGGAGGATGTACGCGTACGCCGCCAGAGCCTAATGGGGGTCGGGGACGACTCGACGGCGTCAAAGCTGACAGACTGTCCATCAACGAACCGATGACGACAACGGAGGCAGCGCGGTGTCGGACGCCAGGACCCCTGCGCAGATCGAGGCGGACATCGTCCGCCGGCGCGACCAGCTCGCCGAGACTCTGGACGAGATCGGCATTCGGGTGCACCCGAAGACGATCATCGGCGACGCGAAGGCGAAGGTGACCTCCACGGTCGACCACACCGCCGGCCGCGCGTTCGTCGCCGTCAACCGGACCGTGTCCGGCGTGAAGGCCCGTTTCACCCACGACGACGGCGCGCCGCGCCTCGAACGGGTCGTTCCGGTGGCCCTGGTCGCCGTGGCCCTCGTCGGGCTGATCGCGATGTCCTCCCGTAAGCGCAAGGGATGACCCCTCCCGAGGTACGGCCGACACGCCCGGACAGGTAGGTTCGAAGCGTGAGCGAGAACACCCACGACAAGCTGCCCATCAGGATGCTGCACGACCGTGTCCTGGTCCGGACCGACTCCCCCGAGGGTGAGCGGCGCTCCGGCGGCGGCATCCTGATTCCGGCCACCGCCGCCGTCGGCCGCCGGCTGGCCTGGGCCGAGGTGGTCGCCGTCGGCCAGAACGTCCGTACGGTCGAGACCGGCGACCGGGTCCTGTACGACCCCGAGGACCGGGCCGAGGTCGAGGTCCGGGGCGTGGCGTACGTACTGATGCGGGAGCGCGACCTGCACGCGGTGGCCGCGGACCGGTTCGAGGGAACCAAGGACTCCACGGGTCTGTACCTGTAGCCGCACCTGGAGCCCCGGACTTTCGCGCGAGACCTGGTGACCGTCGTCACCAGGTCTTTTGTCTGCCTTTTGCTAGGCTGGGCCTACCCGACGAGACGCGCCGTACCGGGCCTCCTCCCGCAGGAAACGCAAAGACGACGCACCCCTGTTGATCCGTCTCGCGGAGGTGTTCGTCGTCATGGCCTGGGTTCTTCTCGTCGTCGCCGGTCTGCTCGAGGTCGGCTGGTCGATCGGTATGAAATACACCGACGGCTTCACCCGCCTCTGGCCCAGCGTGTTCACGGCCGCCGGGATCGTCGCCTCCATGCTGCTGCTCTCACAGGCCGCCAAGACGCTGCCGATCGGCACGGCGTACGGCGTCTGGGTCGGCATCGGCGCGGCCGGCGCGGCGGTGCTCGGCATGCTGGTCCTCGGCGAGCCGGCGACCGCCGCGCGCATCTTCTTCGTCTGCCTGCTCCTGGTCGCGGTGGTGGGCCTGAAGGCGACGTCGGGTCACTAGCGCCTGTCCGGCGGTACGAGCGGCACCACCCCTGAGGTGCCGCGTCGCGCTGGCTTGATCATTTCCATGTGGCCGGATGGAATCATAGGGTCCGCTTTCAGACGCGACCCTGGCTGATCGGTGGCTGTTGCATGCACATTCCGCATGCAAAGGTTCATGATCCGTCCGCGCGGACGGGCCGCTGCCCGCCCGTCCGCTTCGCTCTACCTGTGCCAGGTGATGCAATGACGTTGAAGGTGCTGCTCGCGAACGCCCCCAACCCCACGGCCAACAGGAACGCCTCGAACTACGCCTGCTATCCGCACATCGGGATCGTCCAGCTCGCCACGGCGACGCGCGAGGCGTTAGGCGACCGGGTCGACATCCGGGTCGTCGACGGCGGCATCGGCAACACCGAGACCGTGCGCCAGGCCGTGCGGGCCTTCGCGCCCGATGTCGTCGGGATCAGCGCGCTGACACCGACCTACTCGGAGGCCCTGAAAATCGCCGACACGGCCAAGGCGTGCGGGGCGAAGGTCGTCCTCGGTGACGATCACGCGATCTTCTTTCCCGAGATGATCCTGCGCAACAGGCCGCAGATCGACTACGTGATAGCCAACGACGGCGGCGAGACTCCCTTTGTGGAACTGGTCCGCGCTCTGGTCGACGGCACCAGCGTGGCCGAGGTGTCCTCGCTCGCCTACCGGCACGACGGCCGGGTCCATCTCAACCCGGCTCCGAAATACGCCCTTTCGCTGCGGAACACCATTCCGGATCTGTCCTTCATCGACGACGTGCTCGACGTCTACGCCGACAACTACCGTACGCAGTTCGGCCACCTCCACGGCCACGAGGTGCGGCCGGTGACGGTGAACAACGCACGCGGCTGCGAGAACGGCTACAAGCGCTGCACCTACTGCTCGATCGCCGATCTGACCGTCGACACGGGTGACCCGCGCGGTTTCTGGAAGGCGATCGACTGGTACAACCGCGAGCACGGGATCAATCTGTTCTTCGAGGTCTACGACAGCTTCACCGCGAGTCCGCGCTATGTGGACGCCCTCATCGACGCCACGCCGCCGCACCTGAAACGCCGTATCGACAACGGTGAACTGCAGGTCATGGTCTACGCGCGCGCCCTCGGGCTGACCAAGCGGAACAACGTCGACAAGCTCCGGCGGCTCGGCGTCACGCGCGCCAACATCGGTCTGGACGCCGCCGACCCCGAGATGCTCGAGGCCCAGCGGAAGAACAAGACGACCGGCGAAACCAATCTCGAAGCCATCCGCACGCTGAATAAGGCCGGCATCTCGGTCCATGCCTCGTACATCGCGGGCGCTCCGGGAGAGCGGCCGGAGACGCTGGACCGCACCATCACCGGGATCCGGCAGATGCTGGGCGAGGTGGAACTCTCCTCGGTCGAGTTCTCACGCTTTATTCCGTTGCCGAACAGCCCGGCGTGGGATCTGCTGGTCGACTACGAACGGCCGAACTTCTTCAAGAGCAGCGCCGAGATCGACAGTTATCTGACCGCTCTGGGAATCACGTTCACGCGGGAGGACCGAGAGGAGATGTTCGCCAGGTTCGGAGATCAGGACTTGCTCGACATCGACGAGTTGGGTGCCTTCTGGGCGGACAACTTCACACACATCAGTGAGAAGTACGCGCTGGAACGCATCGGCGAGGTGGACCAGATGGTGAGCGCGCACAACGTGCGTACGGGCAACAACGTCGGATAGCCGTGAACTCCCCGGGGCCCGGCCGGCGCCGGGCCCCCGAGGGGCGAGGAGAAAGGTGCCGGAATGCTGGGAGTGGAGAATCTGCTCACCTATGCCCTGGGCGCTCTGCTGATCATTCTGCTGCCGGGGCCGAGTTCCCTCTTCACGCTGTCGGTCGCCGCACGGCTGGGGATCGGAGCCGGCTATCACGCCGCGGCGGGCGTGTTCCTGGGCGAGACCTTGCTCATGGTGGCGACGGCGGCCGGGCTCGCCTCGCTGCTCCAGACCAACGAGCTGCTGTTCGCCATCGTGAAGTATGCCGGGGCCGGCTATCTGACCTGGATCGCCGTGGGCATGATCCGGGCGGCATGGGCGATGTGGCGCCGCTCCGACGAGAAGACGTCGGGGGATTCGGAGGCCGCCCCGGACCCGTCGACGGGCGGACGGCTGTTCCGGCGCTCCTTGGTGATCACCGTCCTGAACCCGAAGGCGATCTTGTTCTTCATCTCGTTCTTCGTGCAGTTCGTCGACCCCGAGTACGCGTACCCGGGGATGTCCTTCGCCCTCCTCGCCCTCGTCTACCAAGTCATCAGCGTCGCGTACGTGACCGCGCTGATCCTCGGCGGCACCTATCTCGCCACGCAGTTCCGCCGCCGGAAGAAGCTGTCGGCGGGCCTCACGACGGGGGCGGGAGCGCTGTTCCTCGGATTCGCGGCGAAGCTGGCCACGACGAGCAACTGAGCGTGCGGTCGGCGCCCCTCACGGCCGGGACGGCACAGGCAGGGCGGCCTGCTCGCCTCGGGGCGCCGACGGGTCCCCCGGGAGGACCACGGCGTCGGGACGGTGCGCGTCCGGCGGCTCGAGGAGTTCCTCCGCGCCTTCCGCGAGCTGGAGGTCGAACTCCCGCGGCTCCGTTCCGGCCAGCGCCTCCCGGGTGAACTGGCCCCAGATCTCCGCCGGCGGCCCGCCCCCGTTGATCCGGGGCTGGCCGAGCGCTCCGTACAGCGGCTTCTGCTCGCCCGTCCGCGGGTCCTGGCCCATCATCGTGACCACCGTCGCCAGATCGGGCGTGTACCCCGCGAACCAGGCGGCCCGGTCGTGCTCCGCCGTGCCCGTCTTGCCGGCCGCCGGCCGGCCGGCCGACAGCGCCGCCGTACCCGTACCGCTCTCCACCACGCCGCGCAGGATCGCCGTCGTCGTGTCGGCGGCCTCCCGGGTGACGACCTGCCGGCTCTCCGAGGCCGGCAGCTCCAGTTCCTGGCCGTTCCTGGTGACCTTGTCGACCAGCGTGTACGCGCCGTGCCTGCCGTGGTTGGCGAGGGTCGCGTACGCCTCCGCCATGTCGAGGGCGCTCGCGGTGGCGGCGCCGAGGGCGATCGACGGGGAGGCGTTGAGGTCGGGGGTGTCCGGGGGCAGTCCGAGGGCGATCGCGGTCTCCTTGACCTCGGCCGGGCCGACGTCGACCGCCATCTGGGCGTACACCGCGTTGACCGAGCTGTCGGTGGCGGAACGGACGGTGATCTCGCCGTACGACACGTCGTCCTCGTTGGCCGGGTCGTACAAGCCGCCGTCCCAGCCCTCCACCGGACGCTTGTTGGTGCCGTCGTAGAACGTGTTCGGGGTGATGGGGCGGCCGTCCTGCGTCTGGGCGGCGTTCTCGACGGCCGCGGTGAAGACGAAGGGCTTGAAGGCGGAGCCGACCTGGTAGTCGCGGCGGGTGGCGTTGTTGACGTACTGCCGGGTGTAGTCGACGCCGCCGTACAGGGCGACCACCCGGCCGGTCGCCGGGTCGATCGCCGCGCCCCCCACCCGGACGAAGCTGTCGGCCGGGTTCCGTGCCGGGTCGAGCCGGGACATCACCTGGTCGTCGACGGCGGCGACGAAGGCGTCCTGCTTGCTCTTCTCCAGGGTGGTGGTGATGCGGTGGCCGCCGCGGGCCAGGGTCTTCTCGTCGATGACGCCGCTGCTCGTCAGATGGTCCTCGACGGCCTGGACGATGTAGCCGCGCTGGCCGGACAGCCCGGTCGCGGGTCGGGCGTTCTGCGGTGCGGGGAAGGCGATGACGGCCCGGGCGGCGGGCGTGAGCCACCGCTCCTTGACCATGCCGTTCAGGACGTACTTCCAGCGGGCGAGCACCTTGTGCCTGTTCTCCGGGTGGGTGGCCACGTCGTAGGCGGTGGGGGCCTTGAGCAGCGAGGCGAGGTAGGCGCCCTGGGCGGTGTCGAGCTGCTCGGCGTCCTTGCCGTAGTAGGCGCGGGCGGCGGCCTGGATGCCGTAGGCGTTGCGGCCGAAGTAGCTGGTGTTCAGATAGCCCTCGAAGATCTCGTCCTTGCTCTTCTCGCGGTGGAGCTTGATGGCGATGAAGAACTCCTTCACCTTGCGGGCGACGGTCTGTTCCTGGCCCAGGTAGTAGTTCTTGACGTACTGCTGGGTGATGGTGGAGCCGGACTGCCGGCCCTTGCCGGTGAGGGTGTTCCAGGCGCCGCGGATCATGGCCTTGGGGTCGACGGCCGGCTGGGAGTAGAAGTCCCGGTCCTCCGCGGCGAGTACGGCGTGCCGGACGGCCCGCGGGACACGTGCGAGGCGGAGGTTCTCGCGGTCGACCTCGCCGTCCCGGGCGATCTGGGTGCCGTCCGCGTAGAGGTAGACGTTGGACTGGGCGGTCGCGGCGGCGTTCGCGGGCGGGATGTCCACGAGCAGGTACCCGGTGAGGAAGCCGCCGGTCAGCAGCAGAGCGGCGAGCAGCAGTGCGCCGAACAGCATCCGCAGGAGGCGCCGGGGGCGGCTCTTCTTGACCTTGGGGGGCCGGATGGGGACGGTGGGGTCCCTGCGTGGCCAGCCGGGCTGCGGGGGCTGTTCGACGCTCATGTGTGAGCTCCTCCCGTACCGAATGAAGGGGACATGGCCACCCCATACTGCACTCATTCGGACAAAAGCCATGAATGCGACTCGAAAACGGCTCGCGGTGGTGGTGGCCGCCCCGCTAGGGTCGTGCGCTTCGGTGTCGCCGACGGGGCGTCAGGAGGGAGCGTGTGGTGCGGCTGTACGCGACGGTCGCCGTGGGTGGGTTCCGGCGCCATGCCACGTACCGCATGGCCACGGCGGCGGGGGTGTTCACCAACACCGTCTTCGGCTTCATCCTGTCGTACACCTATATCGCCCTGTGGGACGAACGGCCCCGGCTCGGCGGGTACGACATGGCCGACGCGCTCGCCTACGTGTGGATCGGACAGGCGCTGATCGCCGTCTGCGGGCTGATGGGCGGTGGGTTCCAGGAAGAGCTGATGGAACGGATCCGGACGGGTGACATCGCCGTCGACCTCTACCGGCCCGCCGATCTGCAGACCTGGTGGTTCTCCTCCAACGCCGGCCGCGCCGCGTACCAGCTGCTCGGGCGTGGCGTCGTGCCGATGGCGATCGGTGCACTCGCCTTCGACTTCACGCTGCCGTCCCGGCCGCTGACCTGGGTGGCCTTCCTGATCGCGGTGGCACTGGGCTCGATCGTCAGTTTCGCGATCTGGTACCTCGTCGCGATGAGCGCGTTCTGGCTGCTCGACGGGCAGGGCGTGGCGCAGGTGGCCTGGCTGGGCGGACTGTTCTTCTCCGGGATGCTGCTGCCGCTCAACGTCTTCCCGGGCGCGCTGGGCGAAGTGGCGCGGGTGCTGCCGTGGGCGTCGATGCTCCAGGTCCCGGCGGACGTGTATCTCGAGCGGTACGAGGGGTGGGGGCTGCTCGGCGCGTACGGCTTCCAGGGCGGCTGGGCGGTGGCGCTGCTCGCGGCGGGGCGGGTGGCGCAGTGGGCGGCGACGCGGAAGGTGGTGGTGCAGGGTGGCTGAGGTCTCCGCGCGCGGAGGGGCTCGGGCGGGGCGAACGGCGCGTACGTACCGGACAGGCGTGGCCGAGGCCTGGCGTACGTACCGGATGGTGGCCGCGATGTGGATCAGGTCGACGATGACCTACCGCGCCTCCTTCGCGCTGACCCTCTTCTCCAGCTTCACCGTCACGTTCTTCGACTTCGTCGTCATCCTGCTGATGTTCGGTCAGGTGCGGGGTCTCGGCGGCTTCTCGTTCGGCGAGGTCGCGTTCCTGTACGGGACGACCGGAACCGCCTTCGGCATCGCCGACCTGACGATGGGCTCGCTCCAGCGGATGGGCAGGCGGGTGCGCGACGGCTCGCTCGACACGTTCCTGATGCGCCCCGCGCCGGTGATCGCGCAGGTGGCGGCGGACCAGTTCGCGCTGCGCCGGCTCGGCCGGGTGGCACAGGGGCTCCTGGTGCTGGTGTGGGGGCTGCTGCTCCTCGACGTGGAGTGGACGGCGGTGAGACTGCTGATGCTGCCGGTGATGATCTTCTGCGGTGCGCTGATCTTCTCGGCGGTGATGGTCCTGGGCGCCTCCACCCTGTTCTGGGCCCAGGACGCCGCCGAGGTCACCAACGCCTTCACGTACGGCGGCAACACACTGCTGCAGTATCCGCCGTCGATCTTCGCGCAGGACCTGGTGCGGGGTGTGGTCTACGTCGTACCGCTGGCGTTCGTGAACTGGCTGCCGGCGCTGTACATCCTCGGGCGCGAGGCGCCGGCCGGGGTGCCGGACTGGGCGGCGTTCGCGTCGCCGCTGGTCGCGGCGGTGTGCTGTGGGCTCGCCGGGCTGGCATGGCGGGCCGGACTTCGTTCGTACCGATCGACAGGGAGCTGAGCGTGTCCTCCATCGACTCCACCGACTCCACCGACTTCATCGAGCTGCAGAACGTCGAGAAGGTCTTCTCGGTTCGCCGGAAGGTGGGTCTCCTCCGCCGTGAGAAGCGGGAGGTCCGGGCGGTCGACGGGATCAGCTTCGGCGTGGCGCGCGGCGAGATGGTCGGCTACATCGGCCCGAACGGCGCGGGCAAGTCGACGACGATCAAGATGCTCACGGGCATCCTGACCCCGAGCGGGGGCCGGCTGCGGGTCGCGGGCATCGACCCGGCACGGGAGCGGACACGGCTCGCGCAGCGCATCGGGGTGGTGTTCGGCCAGCGCACGACGCTCTGGTGGGACCTGCCGCTCAAGGACTCGTACCGTCTGATGCACCGGATGTACCGGATCCCGGACGACCGCTTCGCCGCCAACCTCGCCCGGTGCGTGGAACTCCTGGAGCTGGGGGACCTCCTGGACGTCCCGGTGCGCCAGCTCTCCCTCGGCCAGCGGATGCGCGGGGACATCGCGGCGGCGCTGCTGCACGACCCGGAGGTGCTCTACCTCGACGAGCCGACGATCGGGCTCGACGTGGTGTCGAAGGCACGCGTACGGGAGTTCCTGCGCGAGCTGAACGCCTCCCGGGGCACGACGGTGCTGCTCACCACCCACGATCTGACCGACATCGAGCAGCTCTGCAAGCGTGTGATGGTGATCGACCACGGGCGGCTGATGTACGACGGGGAGCTGGCGGGGCTGCACGCGGTGGGGGAGAGCGAGCGGCTCCTCGTGGTGGACCTGGAGCGGGAGCTGCCGCCGATCGAGGTCGCGGGGGCGCGTTTCGTACGGTCGGAGGGGCCGCGGCAGGTGCTCGCCTTCCCGTCCTCCGCCTCGGCGGCGCCGATCGTGGCGGCGGTGGCGGGGGCGTATCCGCTGGTGGACCTGTCGGTGCGGGAGCCGGACATCGAGGCCGTGATCGCGAAGATGTACGGGGAGGGGGAACTCGGCGTGCGCGCGGGGAGTCCCTGAGATAGGGAGGTGCAGGTGAAGAGCGACACAAGGCCTGAGGGCGCCGGAGGCGGGGTGGCCGCCCGGCCACCGCTGGCGGCGTTCGCGTACACGGCGGCGGACGAGGAGAGAAGCCGCGCCGTACGCCGTATGAAGCGAATCGCGACGGGCCTTCTCCTCGTCGTCGCCGTGATCTATGCCCTGGCCACCTGGGCGGAGAGCGCGGGCCTCGGGGCCTGGGCCGCCTATGTGGCCGCCGCGGCGGAGGCGGGCATGGTGGGCGCGCTGGCGGACTGGTTCGCGGTGACGGCCCTGTTCCGTCGGCCGCTGGGGCTGCCGATCCCGCACACGGCGATCATCCCGACGAAGAAGGACCAGCTGGGTGTCACGCTGGGCTCCTTCGTCGGCGAGAACTTCCTGTCGGCCGAAGTGGTACGGGGACGGCTGCACGCGCTGGGCATCGCCGGCCGCCTCGGCGCCTGGCTCGCCGACCCGGCGCACGCCGACCGGGTCACGAGGGAGCTCTCCACGGCGCTCCGGGGCGCTCTGACCGTCCTGCGGGACTCGGACGTCCAGGCGGTGGTGGGCGAGGCGATCACCCGGCGGGCGGAGGCGGCGGAGATCGCGCCGGGGATCGGCAAGACCCTGGAGAGGATCGTCTCCGACGGCGCGCACCACCGGGCGGTGGACCTGATCTGCGCCCGGGCGCACGACTGGCTGGTCTACCACGGGGACTCGGTGATGGACGCGGTCCAGGGCGGCGCGCCCGGCTGGACGCCGCGGTTCGTGGACCGTCGCGTGGGCGAGCGGGTCTACAAGGAACTGCTCCGCTTCATCACGGAGATGCGCGACATGCCGGCCCACCCGGCGCGGGGCGCGATCGACCGCTTCCTGACGGACTTCGCCGCCGACCTCCAGGCGGACACGGACACCCGCGCGCGGGTGGAGCGCCTCAAGTCGGAGCTGCTGGCCCGGCCGGAGATCCAGGACATCATCGCCTCGGCCTGGGCGTCGGTCCGCGGCCTGATCATCGCGGCGGCCGAGGACGACCAGAGCCAGCTCCGCCTGCGCGCCCGGGCCTCCCTGATCTCCCTGGGCGGCCGGCTGGTGACGGACGGACGCCTCCAGTCGAAGGTCGAGGGCTGGGTCGAGGACGCGGCGGGGTACGTGGTCACGACGTACCGCACGGAGATCACCTCCCTGATCACGGACACGATCGCGAGCTGGGACGCCGACCAGACCTCGAAGAAGATCGAGGCGAACATCGGCCGGGACCTGCAGTTCATCCGCATCAACGGCACGGTGGTGGGCGCGCTGGCGGGCCTGCTGATCTACACGGTGAGCCACGCGCTGGGCGGCTGAGGGGGCGGGGCTAGCGGGGGCGTCCGGGGCGGGGGCGCGCCGGGCTTCCGGGCGGTGCTCTAAGGCGGCGGGCTTCGGGGGTGGTGCGCTGGGCGGGTGAGTTCCGGCTCACCCGCCCGGCGACTGTGGGGAGGTGCTGTGGAATACGTACCGGGCGGGGGTCGCGTTCAGCCCTTGTCCCGGGTGACGGCCCACGAGGTCGCGGCCATGGCCCCGGCGACGGTGAACACGGCCGGCCAGGCCCCGACCTTCTTCGCCAGCGGATGCGACCCGGCGAACGCGGCGACATACCCGGCCCCGAGCCCGGCGGCCACCTTCCCCCCGGCCACCCGCTGCCACTCCCGGACGGCGACCCCACCCGCGGCGGCGAGCACGACACCCCCGAGGGGCCGCTTCTTGCTCCACCGGGCAACGGCATAACCACCGACGAGCCCGGCGGCGGCTACGAGGGGGGAGGGGACGCGGGGCATGAGGGTCACCTTTCGTACGTGTTTCGTCTGACCAGAGGCTAACTTCAGCCCTCGCAGCCGACTCCGTCCCCATCCCGGTCAAGGTGTCGCCCGTACCCGGGGTCGCCCCGGTGTACGGGGGCGGCGCCGGACGCCCCGGCTCACAGACGGGCCGGGTGTCCTGGTCGCTGCGGTTACTCGAAGATGTTCGGGACGGGGATTCGGTTGGTGCGGCGGTTAGCGTTCCACGCGGAGGCAACCGCCAAGTGAGCCGCCTTGAGGCGACCCTTGGTGCCGTCGGCGCGGGTGTTGTTGTTCGTGGCAATCGTCTGGATCTTGGCCTTGAAGGCGGTGGGGTCACCCTGGCGCTTGAGCTTCTGTGCCAGCTCCGTCGGCTTCAACTCGGGATGCTTGGACATCACCGTGGCAATTCCGCCGATAGTGACGGAGTGCCAGGTGTCAGGGGTGCGGCCCCAGGCGTCTTCGGCGATGGTGAGCGACAGGTCCAGGATCTCGGGGCCATGCTCCATGACGATGCTGAGGATCCCCTTGATGCCGCGCACGCTGTTCGCGGTGCTGCTGCCTACCTTTAGCTGATGCTTTTCCAGGACGGTGTTGGTGTCCTGGAAGAGTGGGTGTCCGGCCAGTACGCCGATCCTGAACTCGTCGTTCGGACCGACCTTCGAGGACTCCTTGTTCTTGATGATGAACAGAGACGCCTCGTTGGCGGTCGACAGGTCGAAGTGCACCTCGCAGGCGATGGTCTGGATTGAGTCACGGACTTTCTCCGAGACGGTGACCTTCCCTGTCAGGATGAGCTGGCAGGCGTAGACGCGGTGCATGCCGTCCACGGCGTACTGACCATCCTCGCGCTGCGAGAGGATCGGCGTTCCCAGCGCGGTGGGGACCAGCTTCTCGGCGATGGCCTGCGCCCGCGCTTTGTTGAGGTTGCGCTGGGCGCGAGGGTCGAACTTGATCGACCTCGGGTCCACATGGACGTACTTGATCGGGTGGTCCGGAATGTCGTAGCTGTAAGCCTGGTTGGACAAAGCTTCTCCCCTTGTGTCAGCACCCAGTTGGGGTGACGGCGACACATGGCAGCTCCCGAATGCGGGAGACGGTGACTGAGCGGTGAGCAGGCTATCCAACAACTAGGCCATATGAGTGGTTATTTCATGGAGTGAGGCGGAGCGCTCACCCGGGCCCGCTCGGGCCCCCCGGGTGAGGTGTCACCTCGATCGTCCAGGCTCTCGAAGTGGGGCGAACGAAATGGGCTGACCGATCCTGAAGCAGCTTGGGGTCAGAAGTTGCTAGGGGTGCGAACCGCGGCCGTGACGAAGGATCGCCAAGCCTCTTCCCCCACGGCCACGATGCCGCCTCTGGGTCGCTTCGAGTCCCGTATGAGCGCGCCACCTTCGTCCGACCATGCGCACTCCACGCACTCGCCTCCTGAACCGTTGCTGTAGGAGGACGTGAACCAGTGAGGTGTGGAAGGAGTGTGGACATCCGGGGTGTTCATCTCGCGTAATCCTTCAGCAACGATGTAATCAGCTGGACCGATCGGTGAGGGCTCGCCGCGGCTGCCCTCAGGTTGTCGAAGGCTCTTGTGTACGCGCGTACATCGTCAGCGCCTTCGAGGTAAATGGCGTCGGTGATGCCATCTCTGTACACGATGTCTGGATCTTCGGGATCAGGGAAGCCCATCAGCGTGAAGGAGCCAGTGGCGGGATAGGGGCCGGCGTCGAAAGGCAACACCTGCAAGGTGACGCTCGGGAGTTGCATGGCGCTCAGCACTCGCTCAAGCTGCTCACGCATCAGTGACTGGTCGCCAACCACATTGCGCAGCGTGCTCTCGTGCACGACGAACCACGCGTCCGGCGCGTCGGGGCGGGTGAGCGTCGCCTGCCGTTCCATGCGAACCCGAACAGCCCGTTCAACGTCTTCCGCGGTCATCTGGTTGGTGGCTCGATGCAACTCGACGGCGTACGCCGGCGTCTGCATGAGTCCCGGCAGGAACTCGCACTGGTACTGGCGGAACGTGGAGACGTCCTGCTCCAGGCCGATGTAAATGGAGAACCATGCCGGGATTCCACTGCTGTGCGCCTGCCACCAGCCGCGCGTCTTGGCTTGCCGGGCGAGGGTCTTGAGGAACTCGCGAAGCTCGTCATCAGTCCCGTAGAAGCGGCACAGCGCGTCGATGTCGGAGGGTTGCACTCGGCCTGTGCCGGTCTCCATGCGGTTGACCTTGGACCCGCTCCAGTCCAGTGCTTCTCCTACCTGGGCGCACGTGTAGTTGTGCGCCTCTCGCAGCTTCTTCAGCTCGATTGATAGCCGTCGGCGACGCGCTGTTGGTGAGCCGGCCATCTCAACCCTCTCCTCGTTAGCAGGTGTTCAGTTTCGGCGCAACGGAGCTGAGTTGCCAATCACTCCATGGTGGGAATCCCTCCATGCACATTGCATCTGGGGATGTGCAGCAGAATGCTAGTGGCTCGTCACGATCAGTCATGGGCGTATGGGCTGGAGGCCGGTATGAACCAGGATGGGTGCATGATCCGGAAGCCATGGGAGCTTCCCTTCCTGGCAGAGCCGCAAGAAGTGGGCGCGCTTCGACGCATCGTCCGACTGCACTTGAAGAGGTGGGGGTTGCCACGGCAAACGGAGGTGGCTCAGCTTTGTGTGAGTGAACTCGTCGCGAACGTCATTCGGCACGTTGGCACGGGGACCCCGACAGCACTCCGCCTGTCGATGAATGGCACGTACCTGCGCGTGGAAGTACGCGACCCTGACTGCAGGGCGCTGCCTACGCTGCTGTCCGCTGGTCCTGACGCCGAGTCTGGACGTGGCATGAGGCTCGTGGATGCCACGGCTGACCGATGGGGTGTCCTGCTCGGTTCTGACCACAAGGTGACGTGGTGCGAGATCGCGACCGATCTCTCCACGCCGAATGGGCATGGTGGAGGCGTACGCGTGTCGAGAGCGGAGGCGATGATCTCCCTCTACGGTGCCGTCGCGTCCCCTCGCGCGGTGAACGCGAGCCGACTGAGCATGGCCGTGGCCAAAGACGCGGCGATCGATGTGATGGTGGATCTCCTTCACTGGATGGGCGCCCACGGCTTCGACGCGGACGAGGTGCTGGACATGGCGGAGGCGCGATTCGAGTCAGGCTTGTGATGAGAGAACAGGCGACTTGATGTGGTGCCTTCGTACCCGTGTGCGGCGGCGGGAACGTGATCTAGATTCTCCGCATGGGGATCCGAGACATGCTCAGCGAGGTCGCGAGTACTTACGACCGTACGGCCGGTTCGACGCGTGATGTGAAGGGTCAACAGGTGCTGCGGGGGGTGGCAAGTCGCAAGGATCTCGCCCTTCCGCCGGGTTTCAAGGCCAAGGGGCATGGGGGGCAGACGACTCCGGCGGCGACCCCCTGGATCGGAATCTTCGATGAGAGCGGGGAGAGGGACCCCAAGAAGGGGCTCTACCTCGCCTACATCTTCAGCGCCGATCTGAAGAATGTGACCTTGACCTTGCAGCAAGGGATCACATGGCTAGAAGAGCGGCTGGGCAGGGGTGTCGCGCGGGAGGCGCACCTGCGCCATCACGCGGCGCGGCTCCGCCGGGCCGTAAGGCGCCAGGAGCGGCAGGGGTGGGCCGACGAGCCCGAACTACGGGACAGGGCGGCGCGCCCTCGCGCTTATGAGGCGGCCAGTGTCATCGCTAAGTCCTATGACACGGCCGCTCTGCCCAGCGATGTCGCCTTGATGGAGGACTTGCTGGTCGCCATCGATTCGCTGCGACGTGCTGAAGAGGCCGACCGAGTCTGGTGGATGAGCGACGACGCGAATGCCCTGGAGATGTCCTACGCGCCGGGCGGCCACGCTCAGCCGGTCACCGATCCGCTGGCGGGCTTCCAGCCGAAGAACAGCAGCGAGTACGTGGCGCAGATTACGGCCCGGCAGCAGGTCAAACAGCGAAGCCACGAGAAGCTGGTCGAGGACTTCGGCCACTTCGTCGCCCAGCGGGGGTACGTCCCCATCACGCGAGGCCAGCACCCCAAAGATCTCGTACTGCGGCGTTCCGGTGCCGAGGCGGAATCGGACGCCGAGTGGTTGATCGAAGCGAAGGTCGTGCGCAGGGGCAACCCCACGAAGGCGGTCCGGGAGGCCGTGGGGCAGCTCTACGAGTACCGCCACTTCCTCTACGAGCGGCAGCGCGAGCCCTTCCTCATAGGGCTGTTCTCCGAAGAGATCGGTGTCTACGCCCCGTACCTGGAGGAATGCGGCATCGCCTCGATCTGGCGTGACGGCGCCCGATGGGGCGGCTCCTCCAAGGCGCAGGAGTGGGGGCTTGCCTCGGAGTAGGCCGGTCAGGCGTCCTCGCCGCCGTGGCACTCGCCGTACGTGCGGTCCGAGCCGCACCAGCAGGCCGCGGCGCGGGGCGGGGGCCAGGAGGTGGCGCGGCCGCGGGCTGCCAAGGTGGTGGCGTATTGGGGGAGGAGGTCCGCGTTGGCCGGGGAGGAGGCTTCGGAGGCGGCGAAGGCTTCGTAGGAGGGGACCGTCGCCGGGACGATGCCGAGGTTGGGGGTGCCGGCCTGGGCGAGTTCGCGGAGGGACGCTTCGATGTCCGTCAGGTGGGCCCGGTAGGTGGGGTACTCGGCTTCGAGTTCCGGGTAGGCCGCCAGGAGCTCGTCCAGTTCCGCCTCAGGCCAGTGGAGGACCGCCACCGGGAAGGGGCGGGAGAGGGCCGTGCGGTAGGAGCCCAGTTCGCTGCGGAGGCGGGTGATCTCGGCCTGGAGCTCGGCCGGGTCCGAGGAGCCCAGGGACCACAGGCGCTTAGGGTCGTGGAGTTCGTCCAGGGGGACGTCCGCCGTGTGGACGGCGTCCGCCAGCATGTCCCAGTCGTCGTGGGGGAGCGCCAGCATCCTGCGGACCCGGTGGCGGGACTTCAGGAGGGACTGGGTGGCGTGCGGGACGTCCTGGTAGTCCTGCGTGGAGCCCAGCAGGAGCGTCGCCGCCTCCGTGAAGACCGCCTCCGACTCCTCCAGCTCGTCATGCGCCTCCAGCGTCGCCGCGACGATCTCCCACGGCCCCGCCTCCTCGGGAGCCGATGTGCGCACGCCCTCGATGATCGCGCGCGCCTCCGCCTCGTGGCCGTACTCCCACAGGTTCGCAGCCTTCAGCGCCCGGATCAGATGCGGATCCGCGGGCTCCGAGGCCAGCAGTGTGTCGTACAGCCGCGTCGCCCGCGCGCGCTCGCCCGCCAGTTCCAGGTGGGCCGCCGCCTGGAGCAGCAGGGGTTCCTGGTCCTCCGGGTACCGCTCGGCGGTGCGCAGCAGGCGCTCGGCTTCGGTGGTGTGATCGGCAGGCATGTCGGGGCGCATGATGAATACCGTACTGCTGTACCCCCCTGGAGAGTTGGCGCGGCAGCGCTTATCGTGCCCGCGTGCGGGACAGGGTGGGTGCCAGGGTGCCGGTGGTCGTCCAGACGCGCGGGGTGCGCAGCGCGCCCGCCCGCGTGCTGTGGGTGTGTGCCGAGTCCGTCGTCACCTGCGGTGTCGTGATCCTCCTTCTCGTCGTCCACCAGCTCTGGTGGACCAACCAGCAGGCCCGGGCGGCCGCCACGGAACAGGTCCGGGTCCTGGAGCGGGAGTGGGAGATCCCAGGATCCCCGGCCTCACCCGAGGCGGAGACCCCGTCCGAGACCGAGCCCGAGGACCCGCCCGAGCCCACGGTGAGCCCGCCGCCCCCGGCCGAGCCGGCCACCCGCCCCCGGTCAGGCGCCCCGGCCTCCTCCTCCGCCTACGCCGTCCTCCGCATCCCCCGCATCGGCCTCACCGCCCCCGTCGCCCGCGGCATCGGCAAGAGGTCCGTCCTCGACAAGGGGTACGTCGGCCACTACCCCCGTACCGCCGCGCCCGGCCGGCCCGGGAACTTCGCCCTCGCCGGGCATCGCAACACCCACGGCGAGCCGTTCCGGTACGTCAACCGGCTCCGCGCCGGCGACGAGATCACCGTACGGACCAGGGACGGGGAGTACCTCTACCGCGTCGACCAGGTGCTGCCCCAGACCTCCCCCCGGGACATCGGCGTCATCGCGCCCGTTCCCCGCTCGCTCGTCAAGCCCTCCTACGGCTACTCCGCGCCCGGCTCCTACCTGACCCTGACGACCTGCACCCCCGAGTTCAGTTCCGCCTACCGGCTCATCGTCTGGGCGAAGCTGGTCTCCGCCTCCCGTAGGTGACCTGGGAACTGATCCGGTGCGGCGATCGTCTGTAGCGGCAGGAGCGACGCGAAAGGGGGAGACGACCATGCGGCTGGTCCTTCGCGTCATCGCGCCGCTCTTCTTCCTTCTCGCCCTCGCCGATCTGTTCCTCGCCGACGGCGCCGTCGTCCCGGCCGCCGTCGCCCTCGCCGCCGCCACCGTCGTACGCGCCCTCCTCGGCGCCCGTACGGCTCCCGCCGTACCCCCGACGCGGGTACGCACCGCCCTGCGCGACCGTGAGCGACGCACCGCCTTCCTGCCGCAGCGGGATCCCGACGCCGCCGGTCGCCGCAGACCGCGAGCGCCCGGCCGTCTCCTTCCGACGGCCGCGTAGAGGTACCCGTACGACACGGCTCTCCGCGGTTCCGTCCTGCCGATTCCTCTTCTGTTCCGGCACGACGAGACCCTTCGGAGGGCTCCCATGTCCGTCTTCGCTTCCCTGGTCGAGCACCTCGCCGACCTGCTCCAGCCGCTCTTCGCGACCGCCGCGACCGCCGCCGCGATCGTGCTGTTCACCGCCCTCGTACGGCTGGCGATCCACCCCCTCGCCCGCGCCGCGGCCCGGGGCCAGAAGGCCCGTACCCGTATCGCCCCGCAGCTGGCCGAACTGCGCAGGAAGCATGCCAAGAACCCCGAGCGGCTGCGGAAGGAGGTCGGTGCGCTGCACGCCCGGGAGAACGTCTCGCCGTTCTCCGGGATGCTGCCCAGCCTGCTCCAGCTCCCCGCGTTCCTGCTGATGTACCACCTCTTCGCCGGTGACCGGATGGCCGGCCACAGCCTCTTCGCCGCGCCGCTCGGTGACCGCTGGACCGACGCGCTGGCCGACGGTGGTCCCTTCGGTCCCGCCGGGCTGGTGTACCTCGCGCTGTTCGTGTTCGTCGCCGTCGTGGCCGCGTACAGCCACCGGCGTACGAAGCGGCAGATGGCCGACACCGCCGCCCTCCTGCCCGAGGGGCCGGGGGCGGGAGCGCTCGCGAAGGTGATGCCGCTGTTCGCGTACGGCACCCTCGTCACCGTCGCGGTCGTTCCGCTCGCCGCCGCGCTCTACATCGTCACCAGCACCACCTGGACGGTCGTCGAACGCGCCGTGCTGCTCTGAGCTACCGCCGAGTAAGGGTCCAGGTTGTGAACGGGGTATTGCAGAGCGGTCGCATCTCTTGGAGGATCGACCAATCCTCCGATGGCCGCACTCCATCGGCCGGGGCTCACCAGGGCCCGTCCCGGGCCCACCTCGACCACAGGGAGAAGACCATGAAGCTGCTGCGTGTCGGGCCGACGGGCGCCGAGCGTCCCGCCCTCCTGGACCAGGACGGAACGCTGCGCGACCTGTCCGCCCTGGTGGACGACATCGACGGGGGACTGCTCGCCGACGCGTCCGCGCTCGACCGGATCCGGGCCGCCGCCGGCGCCGGGGTGCTGCCCGTGCTCGACGCGACCGGGCTGCGGATCGGCCCGCCGGTCGGCCGGATCGGCAAGGTCGTGTGCATCGGGCTGAACTACCACGGCCACGCCGCCGAGGTCGGTGCCGCGATTCCGGAGGAGCCGGTCGTCTTCCTCAAATCCGCCGACACGGTCGTCGGCCCGGACGACATCGTGCTCGTACCGCGCCGCAGTACCAAGACGGACTGGGAGGTCGAGCTGGCGATTGTCATCGGCCGCACCGCCCGCTACCTGCAGAGCGACGAGGAGGCCCTCGCGCACGTCGCCGGTTACGCCGTCGCTCACGACGTCTCGGAGCGCGAGTTCCAGATCGAGCGCGGCGGCACCTGGGACAAGGGCAAGAACTGCGAGACGTTCAACCCGCTCGGCCCGTGGCTGGTCACCGCCGACGAGGTGCCGGACCCGCAGGCCCTGTCGCTCAGGCTCTGGGTCAACGGCGAGCTGAAGCAGGACGGGCACACCTCGGACCAGATCTTCTCGGTCGCGGAGGTCGTCCGGTACGTCAGCCAGTTCATGACCCTGTACCCCGGCGACATCATCAACACCGGTACGCCGGCGGGCGTCGCGATGGGGCAGCCGGAGCCGAAGCCGTACTTGCGCGCCGGTGACGTGGTGGAGCTGGAGATCGACGGCCTCGGCCGCCAGCGCCAGGAGCTGAAGGACGCGTAACCACGTCTCAAGGGCGGGCGGCGGCGTCCTGAGTGGCCTTCAGGTGTTCCAGGGCCTGGACCACCAGGGCGTGGTCCTCGGCCTGGGGCAGTCCCGACACGGTGACCGAGCCGATCACGCCCGCCCCCTCGACCGCGACCGGGAACGAACCGCCGTGGGCGGCGTACCGGTCGGGGTCCAGGCGGGAGGACTGCTCGAACGTCGTTCCCTTGGCGCGGAAGCGGGCGCCGACCAGGAACGAGCTCTCGCCGTACCGCTCGACGACGCGCCGCTTGCGATCGATCCAGGCGTCGTTGTCCGCGCTCGACCCCGGCAGCGCGCAGTGGAAGAGCTGCTGCGCGCCGCGCCGGATGTCGATGGCCACGGGCGCGCGGCGCTCGCGGGCCAGCTCGACGAGGAGCGTGCCGAGAGCCCAGGCGTCGTCGTACGTGAAGTGGGGGAGGGTCAGGCGGGCTTCCTGGGCCTCGATCTCGGCGATCTCGCTCACGCGCCCGCCTCCCCGAGCTCCACCGTGACGCCCTCGCGGGCGGATCGCTTCGCCGCCTCCAGTACGTCGAGGGCGGCCGCGGCCTCGTGGGCGGTGACCGGGTTCTCGCCGGTCCCGCGCAGGGCCGCGGCGACGGCCGCGTAGTACGCCGGGTAGTCGCCCGGCAGGGTCTCGACCGGCGTGCCGCCCCCGGTCAGCGGGGACTCCCCGGCGCCGAGCGTGCCCCACATCGACTCCGGCTCCACGCCCCAAGGCGCTCCGGCGGCCGGACGCAGCCCCTCGCGGAGGGCGGCCTCCTGCGGGTCGAGCCCGTACTTCACGAAGCCGGCCGTCGAACCCAGGACGCGGAAGCGGGGGCCGAGCTGGGCGGTGGTGGCGCTGACGTACAGATGGGACCGGACGCCGTTCGCGTGCGTGACCGCGAGGAAGGTGTCGTCGTCGGCCTCGGCGCCGGGGCGGCGGACGTCCGACTCCGCGTACACGCGGACGGCCGGGCCGAAGAGGACCAGGGCCTGGTCGACGACGTGGCTGCCGAGGTCGTAGAGGAGTCCGCCGATCTCCTCCGGAGCCCCGGACTCGCGCCAGCCGCCCTTGAGCCGCGGGCGCCAGCGCTCGAAGCGGGACTCGAAGCGGTGGACCTCGCCGAGGGCGCCGTCCGCGACGAGCTTGCGGAGCGTGCGGAAGTCGTTGTCCCAGCGGCGGTTCTGGAAGACGGAGAGGAGCAGGCCCCGCTCCTCGGCGAGGGCGGCGAGGCCGCGCGCCTCGGCGGCGGTGCCGGCGACCGGCTTGTCCACGACGACGGGGAGGCCCGCCTTCAGGGCGGCGGTGGCGACGGGGACGTGCGTCTTGTTGGGGGAGGCGACGACGATCAGATCGAGGTCGTCCGCCCGCGCCCACAGCTCGTCGGGGGAGTCGGCGACCCGCACGCCGGGGTGCGCGGCGCGGGCTTGCTCCTGGCGCTCGGGGTTCCCCGTCGTGACCGTGTCGAGGACGAGGCCCTCGGTGGCGGCGATCAGCGGGGCGTGGAAGACGGAGCCCGCGAGGCCGTAGCCGACGAGTCCGACGCGGAGGGGGGTGCGAGGGCCGGTGCCAGTCATGCTTCCACTTAAGCAACGCTGTTGCCAAAGTGCAAGCGGAGGGGACAATGGAGGGGTGAAGAGCGAGAACGGGCCGGGCGGACGGCGTGGGCAGGGCCGGCGGGGCGGGCACCACGGGCAGGGTGGACAGCGCGGCCAGGGCGGGCCGGGCGGGGGACGGGCGTCGGCGACTGCCGGGGTGAACCTCTCGGCGCTGCGCAGCCACAACGCCGCGCTGGTGCTCGATCTGCTGCGCGGGGCGGGAGGGGACGGCATCAGCCGACTGGAGCTGGCCGAACGGACCGGCCTCACCCCGCAGGCGGTCAGCAAGATCACGGCCCGGCTGCGGGCGGAGGGCCTGGCGCGCGAGGCCGGCCACCGCGCCTCGACCGGCGGAAAACCTCGTACAGTGCTGTGTCTGGTCCCCTCGGCGGCGTACGCGATCGGCGTCCACCTCGACCGCGACGAGGTCACGGCCGTCCTCCTCGACCTCGCGGGCACCCGCGTCGCCACCCGCCGCGCCCCGTTGGACCTGGGCGCGGGCGCGGGGGCGGTCCTCGACGCGATCGAGCGCGAGGTCGCGGCCCTGCGCTCGCCCGCTGCGGCGGGTGGTGCGGCGGCCCAGGGTGCGGCGGCCCAGGCGGGAGCTCCCGCCGTCCCGGCCGTGCCGGAACGCTCCGCTGCCCCGGGTGCGCCCGACCGTCTCGCCGTCCCGGTGGCCTCGCCCGGCCACCCCGCCGGACTCGACCACCTCGCCGTCCCGACCGTGCCCGGAGGCCCCGGCGCCCCGGGCGCGCCCGATCACCCCGCCGGACTCGACCACCTCGCCGTCCCGACCGTGCCCGGAGGCCCCGGCGCCCCGGGCGCGCCCGATCACCCCGCCCCGCCCAACCGTCTCGCCGTCCCGGTGGCCCCGCACGACCACCCCGCCCCGGCCGGGTCTGAACGTCCTGCCGTCCCGGCCGTGTCGGACCATCCGGCCGCCGAGCCCGGGACCCCCGCCGTCCCCGCCGTGATCGGCGTCGGGGTCGCCATGCCCGGGCCGCTCGATCATCTGGCCGGGGAGCCCGGGCGGGTCACCGGGTATCCGGAGTGGGACGGGTACCCCCTGCGGGACGAGCTCGCGCGGCGGCTCGGGCTGCCCGTCGAACTCGACAAGGACACCAACGCCGCCGCCCTCGGGCTCGCCCTCCGGTCGCCCGCCGCCGACTCGTTCGCGTACGTCCACCTCGGTACGGGACTGGGCGCCGGCCTCGTTCTCGACGGGCGGCTGCTCCGCGGGGCCAGGACCGGGGCCGGGGAGCTGGGGCACCAGACCGTGCAGCTCGACGGGCCTCCGTGCGGCTGCGGCGGCCGCGGCTGCCTGGAGGTCCTGTGCCTCGCGGCCGTCGCCCGGGGCGACCTCGCCGGGGCGGCGCGGATCCTGGGCACCGGCGCGGCGAACCTCGTGCGGCTGCTCGACATCGACCGCGTCCTCCTCGGCGGCCGGGCCGTGCTCGCGGCGCCCGGGGTGTTCGCCGACGGGGCGCACGAGGTGCTCGCCGGCCTGGGTCTCCCCGTCCCCGTCACCGTCGCCGGCACCCCGCACACCGTCGCGGAGGGTGCTGCCCAGCTCATCCTCTCCGCACTTTTCGGAAAATAGGCTGATCAGGCGGATTGTGCGGGCCGTCCGGGGGTCACCCGCCGCGTCGCTCCCCGGCGCCGGCCCGCCCGCATGGCAGCGTCGCGGCCGTCCCGTTCGCCCGTGAGCAGCAAAGGCACGTGACCCATGCGACTGCGCAACGCCCTCGCCCTCGGTGTGACCGCGGCGACGACCGGAACCGCCGTGCTCGCCCTCACCACCGGCCCCGCCTCCTCGGCCTCCGGCCCGGCCACCGTCTCGGCCGAGCCCGGCCCGGGCTCCGGCACCGGCTCCAACCCGGTTACCGACTCCAGCCCGGGCGCCGGCTCCAGCCCTGGCTCCGGCTCAGATCCCGGGCCGGGGCCCGGTTCCGCAGCGGGGTCGGAGCGTCGCGACACGCCTCCCACCTGCGGCAAGGAGTCGGACCCCGACTTCCCCCTCGACACTCGCATCCACGGCGGGCCCACCCACTACGTCCCCGGCGGTGACTTCCGTACCTGGAACGTCGAACTCACCAACACCACCACCGAGCCCTGCCACAGCATCCATCCGATCCTGGTCCTCGCCGACCGCGACCGGGTCCTCGAACCCGCCCAGGTCCAGCTCGACTTCTACGACTCCGAGGCCCGTCGCTGGCGGCCGGTCCGGTTCGAGGGGACGGACGAGGACGAGAGCATCGGCGTCTTCGCCGACTTCCCCGGCTTCGCCGTCCCGGCGGGCCGCACCGTCACCGTGCCCGTCCGGCTGGCCTTCCGCGCCGACACCGCGCCCAACGAGGTCGTCGCCAACGCGGCGATCGTCCAGCGCAAGGGAGACGACGGCGACTGGGTCGGGGAGTCGGACGACTACCGCCTCACCATCGCCGCCGAGGACGAAGCCGAGGTCGAAGCCGAGGACGAAGCCGAGGACGAAGCCGAGGACGAAGCCGAGGACGAAGCCGAGGACGTACGGGAATCCGCGCCGCCCGAGGCGAGCCCCCCTCCCAAGGGGGACACCGGCCTACCGCCGGCCCGCCCGTTGCCCGAACTCGCCCAGACGGGCGGCGAGTCGGCCGTCGCCGTCACCCTCGCTCCCGCCGCCGGCGCACTGCTCCTCACCGGCGCCGCCCTGACCGCCGTGGCCCGCCGCCGACGCGACCGGACCACGCCGACAGAGCCGAGCGCCTGAGACCGCCGGGGGCCCGCCGCCGAGCGAGCCCGGCGCCGCGAGCGCGCCGCCGCGCAGCGCAACCGGACCACGTCGGCGGCGCCGGGCCGACAGTCGAGCGCCTGAGCCACCTGAGAGCACCCTGACGGCCGTGGCCCGCCGCCGACGCGAGCGGACCACGGCGGCAGAGCCGAGCGCCTGAGACCGCCGGGGGCCCGCCGCCGGCGTGACCGGACCACGCGGACGGCGCCGAGCCGACACCCGAGCGCCTGAGACCACCTGAGACCGCCGCGTCCGCCCAATTCCGTCACCACGGCCCGCCCCGGCCCCCGCGCCCCTGACACCCCCGACCCCGCCCGCCGGGGTCCCCGCACCCCCGCAAGCAACCCTTCGTACACCCGCCCGTTCATTCCCATCTGCGACCATCGGCCGGTGGACTACCCGAACGACCAGGCACCCGGCTCCCCCGTCCGCTCCGGCATTCCGGAACACGGGCGCATTCCCAAGTACTACGCCGTCAAGGCGAGAGTCGCCTCCCTGCTCGACGAGTTGGGGGAGGGGGGCCTGTTGCCCACCGAGCGCGAGCTCGCCCTGCGCTACGAGGTCTCCCGCGAGACCGTCCGGCAGGCCCTGCGGGAGCTTCTCCTCGAAGGGCGGCTCCGGCGTCAGGGCCGGGGGACCGTCGTCGCCGGGCCCAAGCTGGAGCAGCCGCTGTCGCTCGCCAGTTACACCGAGGGCGTGCGCCGACAAGGCCGTCGCCCCGGCCGTACGCTCGTCTCCCTCGACCGTTTCCCCAGCCCCGACGCCCTCGCTCGCGAGATCGGGGCCGAACGCGGCGAACCCGTCTGGCACATGGAGCGGGTGCTCCTCGCCGACGACGAACGGGTCGGCCTGGAGAGCACGTACGTCTCCGTGGCCCGCGCCCCCCGCCTCGACACGGACTTCGACCCCGACTCCTCCTTCTACGCCTACCTTCACGAGCGTCTCGGCATCGCGTTCGGCGACGCCGACGAGCGGATCGAGACCGTGCTCGCCACTCCGCGCGAGGCGCTGCTCATCGGCACCCCGCCCGCCCTGCCGATGCTGCTGATCCACCGCGTCTCCCGCGACACCTCGGGCCGCCCCCTGGAGCGCGTCCGCACCCTCTACCGCGGCGACCGCTTCAGCTTCACCGCCCACCTGGGCGCCCAGGGCTGAACTCCCGCCCGCCGCAAGGCGTTCCCCGCTCGATCACGGGAAGGTAACGGGTCTAGGCCAACCTTGTCGGGCCGTTCACCGTCCCGTCGCCGTCCGGATCTGTCCGAGTCACCCACCCCCAGGAGCGTGACCGTCATGAAGGTGATCGTCGTAGGAGCCGGCGTGGTGGGAACCATGCACGCCTGGCACGCAGTGGAACGCGGCCATGAGGTCGTACACATCGAGCGGGAGGCCGAGGCGCGCGGGGCGTCCCTCCGCAACTTCGGCCAGATATGGGTGAGCGGCCGCGCGGGCGGAGAGGAGCTCGACACCGCGCTGCGCGCCCGCGAACTCTGGGAGGGCGTCGGCGCCCGCGTCCCCCGCCTCGGATTCCGGGCGAACGGCTCCCTCACCCCCGTACGGAACGACCTCGAACGCGCCGTCGCCGAGGCCGCCCTCGCCCGACCCGACGCCACCGCCCGCGGCTACCGACTCCTGACCGCCGACGAGGCCCGGCGGATCAACCCGGCCCTGCGCGGCGGCTTCGAAGCCGCCCTGTGGTGCGAGCGCGACGCCGCGGTCGAACCGCGCACCGCCCAGCTCGCCCTGCGCGAGGCCCTGCTCGCCTCCGGGAAGTACACCTTCCTGCCGAACCGCGAGGTCCGGGACGTCGTGGGGGAGAACGCCGTACGGGACGACCGGGGCGAGACCCACACCGGCGACGCCGTCGTCCTCTGCACCGGAGCCTGGCTCGGCGGTCTCGTCCGCGAGATCGCCGGCGAGGTCCCCGTCCGCCGCGTACGCCTCCAGATGATGCAGACCGACCCGCTCGGCGAGCCGCTCACCACCTCCGTCGCCGACGCCGACTCCTTCCGCTACTACCCGGCGTACGCCTCCGGCGCGCTCGACGCGCTCAACGCGGGGCAGCCGCAGGACCCGACCGCCGCCGCCCACAAGATGCAACTCCTGATGGTGCAGCGCCTCGACGGCGGGCTGACCATCGGCGACACCCACGAGTACGAGCACCCCTTCGCCTTCGACACCCTCGAAGACCCCTACGAGCACCTCACCCGCGTCGTCGAGTCCTTCCTCGGCCGCCCGCTGCCGAAGATCCGGCGCCGCTGGGCCGGCGTGTACGCGCAGTGCGTCGACACCGGCCGGGTCGTGCACCGGCAGAAGGTCCGCGACGGCGTGTGGCTGGTGACCGGACCCGGTGGGCGCGGCATGACCTGCTCGCCCGCCGTCGCCGAGACGACCGCTGACGAACTGGGCTGGTGAAAGCGGTGAAGAAGCAGGTGAAGAAGCAGGTGATGAAGCAGGTGAAGAAGCACGACCTGGTCGTACTGGACATGGCCGGGACGACCGTCGCCGACGGCGGCCTCGTCGAGCGGGCCTTCACGGCCGCCGCCGAGCGCCTCGGCGAGGACCCGGCCACGATGATCGATTACGTCCGCGCCACCATGGGCGAGTCCAAGATCTCCGTCTTCCGCCATCTCTTCGGCGGCGACGAGCCCCGCGCCCGGCAGGCCAGTCTCGCCTTCGAGGAGGAGTACGGCGAACTGGTCGCCGGCGGCCTGATCGCCCCGGTCCCGGGCGCGGCCGAGGCGATCGCCGAGCTGCGGGACCAGGGGCGCACGGTGGTCCTGACCACCGGTTTCGCCCGGGTCACCCAGGACGCCATCCTCGACGTCCTCGGCTGGCGGGACCTCGTCCCCCTGACCCTCTGCCCGGCGGACGCCGGCGGCCGCGGGCGCCCATACCCGGACATGGTCCTCGGCGCCTTCCTCCGTACCGGAGCCGTCGACGACGTCCGGCAGGTCGTGGTCGCGGGCGACACGTCGTACGACATGCTCAGCGGGGTCCGGGCCGGGGCCGGGATCGTGGCGGGCGTGCTGACCGGCGCCCACGACGAGGGCGCGCTCAAGGAGCACGGCGCCACGCACGTCCTCACCTCGGTCGCGGAACTCCCCGCGCTGGTCAGGGAGTCGGACGCATGACCAGCGGCATACGCTTCGACTCCGTCTCCGTCGCGTACGGGAACCACACGGTCCTCGACTCGCTCGACCTGACCGTCGAGGCCGGAGAGGTCATGGCCCTGCTCGGGCCCTCCGGCTCCGGCAAGACGACCGCCCTGCGAGCCGTCGCCGGGTTCGTGCGGCCCGTCTCCGGGCGGGTGTTCATCGGTGACCGCGACGTCACCGCTCTCCCGCCGCACCGGCGGGGGATCGGGATGGTGGTCCAGCAGTACGCGCTCTTCCCGCACATGCGGGTCGAGGACAACGTCGCCTTCGGTCTGAAGGCGCGGAAGGCGCCCAAGGCCGAGATCCCCGGGCGGGTCGCCGATGCCCTGGAGATGACCGGGATGGCGGCGTACGCGAAGCGCTACCCGCGCGAGCTGTCCGGTGGGCAGCAGCAGCGGGTCGCCATCGCGCGGGCGCTCGCGATCCGGCCGAACGTCCTGCTGCTCGACGAGCCGCTGTCAGCACTCGACGCGCAGCTGCGCTCGGGCATGCTCGCGGAACTCGCCCGGCTGCACCGGGAGCTGCCCGACGTCTCGATCCTGTACGTCACCCACGATCAGGTGGAGGCGCTGACCCTCGCCGACCGGATCGCGGTCATGGACAAGGCCCGGCTCCAGGACTGCGGCACACCGCAGGACCTCTACCGCCGCCCCCGTACGGAGTTCACGGCGTCGTTCGTCGGCAACGCGAACCTGCTGCCGGTGACGGTGGGGGCGGGCGGGGTGGCCTTCGGGGGCGCCGAGCTGAAGGTCGCCACCGACGACGTGGCCCCGGGCGCGGGCGCCACGCTGTGCGTGCGCCCGCATCTGGTCGCCCTCGGGGACGGCCCGAACGCGCTGCGGGGGCGGATCGCCGAGGTGCAGTGGCGGGGCGCCACGCACCGGTTGTACGTGGACGTCGAGGGCCATCGCGTGAAGGCCGACGTCCGTGAGCTTCGGGAGACACCGGCGCTCGGCGACGAGGTCACGCTGCACTTCGCGCCCGAGGACGCGGTGCTGCTGGGGGCCGGGGTGAGCGATGGGTGAGCCGTCCGCACCGGTCATGACAGCTGAGGGCGGTCGTGGCGGGATACCTGAGGCGGACGCGCCCGCCAGGGCGCCGTTCGGTGTGCCCGCCCTCCCCCGGACTCCGTCCGGGGGTGCCCCCGTCGCCCCTGCGGAACGAATGCCCACAACTCTCCTGTGGGCGCTGCCGCCCGTCGCCGTTCTCTGCCTCGTCTTTCTCTATCCACTCGCTCTCGTCGTCCAGGAGTCACTCGCTCCCGGCGCCTACGCCGACGTCTTCGCCTCCGACGCGTTCCGCGAGGCGCTCGTCACCACCGTGTGGCTCGCCGTCGCCGCCACCGTCGGGTGCGTCGTACTGGGGTTCGCGCTCGCGCTCGTCATCGCGTTCGTCCCCTTCCCCGGCGGGAAGGCGGTGTCGAAGTTCATCGACGTCTTCCTCTCCTTCCCGTCCTTCCTGATCACGCTCGCCCTGCTGTTCGTCTACGGCACGGTCGGCATGGCCAACGGAGTGTGGACCGACGTCACCGGCGAGCCCACCGGCCCCTTCGCGTTCCTGACGACCCCCTGGGGCGTGCTCCTCGCGGAGATCACGTACTTCACGCCCTTCGTGATGCGGCCCCTGCTCGCCGCGTTCTCGCAGCTCGAGAGCGCGCAGCTGGAGGTGGCGTCCTCCCTCGGCGCGAGGCCGCTGCGGATCGTCCGGCGCGTGATCCTCCCCGAGGCGCTGCCCGCGCTCGCCGCCGGGGGGAGTCTCGTGCTGGACATGTGCCTCAACGAGTTCGGGATCGTCCTCTTCACCGGCGCCAAGGGCGTCACGACGCTCCCCATGCTCGTCTACGGCAAGGCCATCCTCGAGTCCGACTACGCCGCCGCCTGCGTCGTCGCCGTCGTCAATGTCGCGATCTCCGTGGGCCTCTACGGCCTCTACCGGGTGGTGAGCCGTCGTGCTGGTGCATAGCCGTACGGGCAGGTGGACGGCGTGGGCGCTGTTCGGGGTCCTCTTCGCGCCGCTCTTCGCCCTCCCGCTCCTCGTCATCCTCGCCGCCTCGTTCTCCACCAACTGGTCCGGGGCCTTTCCCTCCGGGCCCACCGCCGAGCACTACGCGGCCGCCGTGCGGGGCGAGTCCCTGCAGGCGCTCACCACCAGCCTGGTCACCGCCGTCAGCGCGAGCGTCCTCGCGCTGACCGTCGGCACCTGGGCCGCGCTCGCCGCCGCGGCGATGCGCGAGCGGGGCCGCAGGGTCCTGGACGCGCTGTTCATGCTGCCGGTCGCCGTGCCGTCCGTGGTCGTCGGCCTCGCCGTCCTGGTCGCCTTCTCGCAGCCGCCGGTGCTCCTCAACGGCACGCGCTGGATCGTGATCCTCGCGCACACCGTTCTCGTCACGGCGTTCGCCCACCAGTCGGTCTCGGCCGCCATCCGCCGCCTCGACCCGGTGTACGAGCAGGCGGCGGCCAGCCTGGGCGCCCGCCCCTCGTACGTCCTGCTCCGGGTGAAGCTGCCGCTCCTGCTGCCGTCCCTCAGCGCGGCCGCCGGGCTCTGCTTCGCCCTGTCCATGGGCGAGCTGAGCGCCACGATGATGCTCTACCCGCCGGACTGGCTGCCGCTGCCGGTGCTCGTCTTCACCGCCACCGACCGCGGTTCGCTGTTCACCGGCTCGGCGCTCGCCGTGGTCCTCATGGCCGCGACCCTGCTCGTCCTGCTCGCCGTCTCCCGCATCCGCACCAGAGCATCCTTCCGCTGAGTCCCGTCACGCCAGGCCCGTCAGGAGAGAACGACGTCATGCGCACGATGTCCCAGCAGCTCAAGCCGATCGCCGCCGTCACCGGCAGCCTCGCCCTCGCCGCCACCCTCACCGCCTGCGGCGGCTCCTCCACCGCATCGGACGAGAAGACCGTCACCGTCTACAGCGCCGACGGCCTCAAGGGGGAGAAGAACGACGGCTGGTACGACAAGGTCTTCGCCGACTTCGAGAAGCGGACCGGCATCGAGGTCGAGCTCGTCGAGGGCGGTTCCGGCGAGATGGTGCAGCGCGCCGTCCGCGAGAAGAACAACACGCAGGCCGACGTCATCGTGACCCTGCCGCCCTTCATCCAGCAGGCCGACTCCAAGGGACTGCTCCAGTCATACGCGCCGAAGGGCTCCGAGCAGGTCAGCGGAGCCGACAAGGCCGACGACGGCACGTGGACCTCGGTCGTCAACAACTACTTCGGCTTCATCCACAACAAGAAGGAGCTGCCCCAGGCCCCCAGAACCTGGGAGGAGCTCCTCGGCCCGACGTACAAGAACAAGCTGCAGTACTCCACCCCGGGCGTCGCCGGTGACGGCACGGCCGTCGTGATCAAGGCGATGCACGACTTCGGCGGGCAGGAGCCGGCCATGGAGTACCTGAAGAAGCTCCAGGCCAACAACGTCGGCCCGTCCTCCTCCACCTCCAAGCTCGCGCCGAAGGTCGACAAGGGCGAGATCCTCGTCGCCAACGGTGACGTCCAGATGAACTACGCCCAGTCCAAGTCCATGCCGAACCTCGCCATCTGGTTCCCGGCCAAGGACGGCGGCAAGCCGACCACCTTCGCCCTGCCGTACGCCGCCGGCCTGGTGAACAAGGCACCGCACAGCGAGAACGGCAAGAAGCTCCTCGACTTCATGCTCGGCGAGCAGGCGCAGCGCCAGGTCAGCGAGATCGGCGGCGGCTTCCCGGCCCGCCAGGACGTCAAGGCCACCGACGCCAACGCCATCGAGCTCGCCAAGCTGATGGAGGGCGTGGAGGTCTTCGAGCCGGACTGGGACGACATCGACAAGAACCTCAAGGCGTACATCGACGCGTGGAAGTCGGCCACCGGAAGCTGACCGGCCACCACCAAGAGTTCACCGCACGCCCCTGGAACACCTCCGTACATCGCGGAAAGATAACGGGTACGGACCAACGCCCCTGAGAAATCAGGGGCGTTGGCGTGCCCCGCCCCCTGCTACGGAGGAACAGAAATGCCGATCACCAGCATGTCCCGCCGCGCCGTGCTCGCCGCCACCGGTGCCACCGCGGCCGTCGCGGCCACAGGCGCCATCGCCGCCCCCGCCGCCCGCGCGGCCACCGCCGCCGCCCCCACGCTCCCGAACGGCACCAGCAAGGACAAGGTGCTCGTCGTCGGCATGGACGGCCTGCGGTACGACAGAATCGACGCGGCCAAGGCTCCCCACCTCAAGTCGCTGATCGCGAACGGCACGTACGGTCTGTCGTTGCTCTACGCCAACCCGATGGCCGCCACCTCCTCCGGTCCCGGCTGGTCCACCGTCTCCACCGGCGTCTGGCCCGACAAACACGGCGTGAAGGACAACACCTTCGCCGGAAAGAACTACGCCGAGTACCCCGGATTCCTGGCCCGGCTGCACCAGATACGCCCCGACCTTTCCCTCTTCGCCGCCGTCGACTGGCCCGAGCTGGACACCCACGGCACGGTCACCCCCGGCGCCGACGCCAAGCTCGTCTACAACAACAACTACGTCGTCAACGACAAGGTGATCACGGACGCCACCGAGGACATCCTGCGCAACCAGAACCCCGACGTCCTCTTCGTCTACTTCGGTGAGACCGACGAGATCGGCCACAACTACGGCGCGGCGCACAGCAAGTACCTCGACGCCATCGACGTCCAGGACGCCTACCTCGGCCGGCTCCTCGCCGCCATCAAGGCCCGCCCCTCCTACGCCACCGAGCGCTGGACGGTCATCGTCACCACCGACCACGGCCACGTCGACGCCGGCGGCCACGGCGGCTCCTCCGTCGAGGAGCGCCGCACCTTCGTCCTCGCCCAGGGCCCGGGCATCGCCGCCGGCGCCCGCCCCGTCGACACGCGCCTCGTCGACGTCGCCGCCACCGTCTTCCACCAGCTCGGCATCGTCCCCGACCCGGCCTGGGGGCTGGACGGCAAGCCGATCCAGCGGCGCTCCACCGACCCCTTCGACGCGCTGTACGGATCGCTCTCCGGCCGCGTCGACGAGACCGGCATCCCCGCCGGCGTCCTCGGCTTCACTCGCACCCCGCCCAGCGGCTGGTCCGTCATCAACAACGCCATGGGCACCGGCGGTGTGACCGAGTGGCGCGGCTGGGCCTTCGCCACCGACGAGTTCTGGTCCCGCACGCAGCGAGACCAGTCCCGCGAGCTCAACGTCCGCTCCCGCGGTGTCTTCGCCGTCGCCGACTCCGACGAGTGGGCCGACAAGACCTTCTCCGGTCCGTACGACTCGACCCTGGTCACCCCCGCGTACAGCGTCTCGGGCAAGGCGCGCGTCACCCTCGACTTCACCACCTTCTACCGCCAGGAGGGCAGCCAGAGCGCCCAGGTGCTCGCGAGCTTCAACGGCGGCACGCCGACCGTCGTCAAGAGCTACACCGCCGACGTGATCTCCCAGCCCCAGTCCCTCACCGTCCCCGTCCCCGCCGGCGCCTCCAGCGTGAGCTTCCGCTTCCGCTACACCGGGGCGAACAACTGGTACTGGGTGATCGACGGGGTCAAGATCCAGACATCGTGATTAGGCTGGGGGCGTCGCCACAGCGCTGTCGCGGCGCCCCCAGCACACCGCACGATTTCTGTACGGCAGGAGTCCCCGCACATGGCAGAGCGCAAGCCGATCGAATCCTGGCTCACCGACATGGACGGCGTCCTCATCCACGAGGGCGTCCCGATCCCCGGCGCCGACGCCTTCATCAAGAAGCTGCGGGAGACCGGGAAGCCCTTCCTGGTCCTCACGAACAACTCGATCTACACCGCCCGCGACCTGCACGCCCGGCTGGCCCGCATGGGCCTGGACGTGCCCGTGGAGAACATCTGGACCTCGGCGCTCGCCACCGCCCAGTTCCTCGACGACCAGCGCCCGGGCGGCACCGCCTACGTCATCGGCGAGGCCGGGCTGACCACCGCGCTGCACGACATCGGCTACGTCCTGACCGACCACGACCCGGACTACGTCGTCCTCGGCGAGACCCGGACGTACTCCTTCGAGGCCATGACCAAGGCCGTCCGTCTGATCAACGCCGGCGCGCGGTTCATCTGCACCAACCCCGACGAGACCGGTCCCTCCCTCGAAGGCCCCCTGCCCGCCACCGGCTCGGTCGCCGCCCTCATCACCAAGGCCACCGGCAAGGACCCGTACTTCGCGGGCAAGCCGAACCCGCTGATGATGCGCACCGGCCTCAACGCCATCGGCGCCCACTCCGAGTCCAGCGCCATGATCGGCGACCGGATGGACACCGACATCCTGGCCGGCCTGGAGGCGGGGATGCAGACGTTCCTGGTGCTCACGGGACTGACGACCCAGGCGGAGGTGGACCGCTACCCCTTCCGCCCGTCCAAGATCGTGAAGTCGATCGCCGACATCGTGGACCGCGTGTAGAGATCCCCTGATCGCGCCCCTGCGGATGCGAGCGGACCGGAATCGGGTGACCCTGCAGTACCAGGAGGTCACGATGCGTTCAGGTCCCATTGCTCTCCGTGCCGCAGGGGCGGCGGCCGTGCTCGTACTGGCACCCACGGCAGGTGCGGCGTACGCCCACGACGGAGTGAAGGTCACCGTCATCCCGTCCACCGTCCGGCCGGGCACGGATGTCGCCATCCGCGTCCAGGGGTGCGAGAGCAAGGCCGGGGCCGCCAAGTCGAAGGCCTTCGTCGCCGACGCAGAGCTCACCGGCCGCGGCGGTGTCGATTCCCGGCTGGTCGGCGGCACGACCGTGAAGTCCAAGCTCGGCGACGGTACGTACAAAGTGGCCGTGACCTGCGACGGACATGATCACCGGGATGTCGGGACGATCCGCGTCCAGCGCCATGAGCCGACTCATCAGCCCACGCACAAGCCGACTCATCAGCCCACGCACAAGCCGACCCATCAGCCCACGCACAAGCCGACCCATCAGCCGACGCACCACGCGAGCCCGGTCGCCCCGGTCCGCGCGGGCGGCGGCGGCGCCGCGGTCTTCGCCGCGCCGGTGGCGCCGGGCGTCGCGCAGACCGTGACCGACGACGGTCTCGGCACCCCGTACACCCTGGTCGGTCTGGGCCTGGCCGCGGCCGCCGCGGTGGCCGTCGCCTTCCGAAGCGCTCGCCGCCACCGCACCGGCTCGGTTCCGGACGCGGACTGAGGTGCCGACCTCATGTCCTCCGGACCGGGAAGCCGCGCGACGGGCGACGGGCAGGGGGGCGACGGGCCGGCGGGCAACGGACGGGCACTGACCGGCGTCGCCTGGGCGCTGCTGCTCCTGGGCCTCTGGCTCTGGGGCCGCGAGATCACCGACGGGCCGGGAGGCGGCTCCGCGCCGACCCACGGTGACATCGCCGTCGGGCGCCCGCTCGACGTCCCACTGCCGCCGGCGCACAGCCCCCTGCGCCCCGCGGAGCCGCGCCGGGTGGACATCCCCTCCCTGGGCATCACGGCGCCGATCGTGCCGCGCGGCCTGGACCGTACCGGGGCGGTGGACTCGCCGCCGTACGAGATGGCGCGGTCCGTCGGCTGGTACGAGCGCGGCACCCGGCCGGGCGCGGAGGGTGCGGCCCTCTTCGTCGGCCACGTCGACACCGAGACGCGGCCGGCCGTCTTCTACGGACTGAGCGCGGCCCGCCCGGGGGCCAAGGTGCACGTCACCCGTTCGGACGGCTCCATCGCCGAGTTCACCATCGACGACGTCCAGGTCGTCACCCGCGACCGTTTCGACCCCCATGAGGTCTACGGACAGCGCCGCCCCGACCGGGCCGAGCTCCGGTTGATCACCTGCGGCGGCACCTTCGACCGCGCGGCCGGTGCCTACACGGCGAACGTGGTCGTCTCCGCGTACCTCACCGGCGCGGCGAAGGCCTGAACGCCGGGAGCCGGCACCGGACAAACGTCGAGGCCCCCTCACCGATGGTGAGGGGGCCTCGACTGTGCGTGCGCCGCCAGGGACTCGAACCCCGGACCCGCTGATTAAGAGTCAGCTGCTCTAACCAACTGAGCTAGCGGCGCCTGCTGACCTGCATAACTTTACCCGATGGCCAGGAGTGCTCCCGACCATTCCTTGCCGCTCCCGGCCTGTCGGATGGTCCTTTTTTATCTTCGATCCGTCAAAATGCGATATGTCCAGACAGTTGAGATGCTGACGCCCGTGCATCAGCGCCAAAAGATCTTGACGAGTGTGGAGGGGAATCGCATGAGCGTGCCGGTATTCGAGGAGTACGAGCCCGCGGCCGACTGTGGCTGCGCGGGCTGCGCCCAGCAACGGCGCGATCTTGCCCTTGGCCTGCCCGTACGGGCGGGCGGTCACCCGGCGGCGCACGGAGCGCGCCGCGCACTGGTCCTGGTGACGGCGGCGGGAGTGGTCCTGGGCAGCGGGGGAGCGAGCGCACTGGCCCAGCCGTCCGAGCCGGCGGGCCCCGCCGCTCCGGCGGACCTCGCGACGGGGTCGGCCGAGAGAAGCACGGCGGCGGCGGTGGAGAAGGCGGAGGTCTCCAAGACCGCGGACGCCTCGGACGTCCCGGAGCCGGGAGCCGACACTCCGCAGGGCGGCGCCGGTCCGCTGTACGGATCCCCCGGTCCCGGCCCGCAGCCGTCACCCGTCTCCACCCCGACGACCAGTCAGATTCCCACCGCTTCCCTGCGGAAGACCACCCGTTCCGAGATCATCACCCGTGCCAAACGATGGGTGAACGCCCAGGTCCCCTACTCCATGGAGCGGTACTGGTCGGACGGCTACCGCCAGGACTGCTCGGGCTACATCTCGATGGCGTGGAACCTGCGCGCCAACGAGTGGACCGGCAGCCTCGACCGCTTCGGCGAGCGGATCGGCCGCACCGAGCTCCAGCCGGGCGACATCCTGCTCTTCCACAACCCGGCCAATCCGACCAAGGGCTCGCACGTCACGATCTTCGGCGGCTGGACGGACTACACGCACGCGTCGTACATCGCGTACGAGCAGACCAAGCCGCACACGCGCAAGCAGGCCACGCCCATGGCGTACTGGAACAACTCCGACCGCTATGTGGCCTACCGGTACAGAGGAGTGATCAGCGGCGGAAGCGGCACCGGCACCGCTGGTGGCGGGTCGGGCGCGGTGGCGGCGCCGTACCCGGGCGCGGCGAAGTTCGGGCCGGGCGCCCACAACGCGTATGTCACCCAGCTCGGGCGGCTGCTCGTGAACCGCGGCGGCAAGAAGTACTACAGCCAGGGGCCCGGGCCGCGTTGGGGCGACGCGGACCGCCGGGCGACCCAGGCGTTCCAGCGGGCGCAGGGCTGGAAGGGCAAGGAGGCCGACGGGCTGCCCGGTCCGCACACCTGGCGACTGCTGGTGTCCGGGAAGGGCAAGGGCATCGGCGGTTCGAGTGGTTCGGGCGGTTCGAGCGCGCATGCTCCGGGGTTTCCCGGGCGTGGCTACTTCCGTCCGGGCCAATCCAACGCATATGTGGAGAAGCTGGGCAAACAGCTGGTGAAGCGGGGCTACGGCAAGCACTACCTGTCGGGTCCCGGTCCGCGCTGGTCTGAGGCGGACCGTCGCAATGTCGAGGCGTTCCAGCGGGCACAGGGATGGCGCGGCGGCGCGGCCGACGGCTACCCGGGCCCGGAGACCTGGCGGCGCCTGTTCCGATGACCCCGAGAGCATGAGGTGGACCGAATGACCCCATCGACCCCGAATCCGCTGTGCCCGCCGCCCGGGGACACCGGCGCGGCGGCCTCCCGCGACGCGGCCCGTACGGCGAGACGGCTGACGGACGAACTCCGCGCGTCGAGGCCGAAGCCGCGCCCGGAGCCCGGTCCGCCCGCCGGGCCGGAAGCGGCGCCCGAGGTCCCCGCCACGGCCTCGTCCGCCCCCGACCAGGCCCCGGACACCCCCCGCCCGCCCGCCGCCGACGCCACGAACCCCGAATCGAGCAGCGCCCCGACTGCCCCGGCCGGCCCGTCTGGCACCCACCCGTCTGGCACCCACCCCACTGGCCCGGCCGGCCCGACTGTTCCGGCCGGCCCGGCTGCTCAGACCGGCCTGGCTGGCACGGCGACCCCGGCTGCCCCGGCCGGCGCGGCGGCTTCGACCGGCCCGACCCACCCGGCCGGCCCGTCTGTCCCGACTGGTGCCGACCCGGCGGCGGCCCGGACCGGCCCGTCTGCCCTGTCTGCCCCGACCAATGCGGCTGCCCCGGCCGACCCGAGCACGCGGGCGGTGGTCGCGCCGGACAAGGCGGGGTCCCCGCCCGGCCCCGGGGGACCGGCGGGCCAGGGAGACACGAACGTGGCTGGTTCACCGGCCACGGCTTCCGCGGGTTCGGGCCCCGGGGCGGGGCCCGTTGTCGGCTCGGAAGGGGTGGTGTCCGCACCCGCCTCAGCCTCGGCTTCGGCCGGTTCCGGTGCCGTAGCGGGTCCGACGGCCGACCGGAGAGAGGGGCAGTCGCCACCGGCCACGGCATCGGGACCGGAGGTCCGGCCGGTCAGGCCCCCCGCCGACTCCGGTTCAGGCGCGGCGGCCGGCCCGTCCGGAGGTGCGCCGGGGTCGGCTCCCGCTGGTTCGGCAGGCGTCGGCGGGAAAGTGCCGGTCGGGGCCATCACCGTGACGGACCCGAACCGGGCCGGTTCCGACGCGGGGACGACGGGGACGACGGGGACCACAGGGACGACGGGGACCACGGGGACCACGGGGACGACGGGGACCACAGGGACCACGGGGACGACGGGGACGACGAGGACCACGGAGACCAAGGCGCCGACCGGCTCCGCCGCGTCCGGGCCGGGCGCCGAGCCCGCGGGCGGCGGCTCCGGGGCGGTCGGCGCGGCCGACGTCCGGCGGATCGCCGGGGCGCAGGTCGGCGTGATCGCCGTGCCCGTGGCCGCCGAAGCCACCCCGTCGCGGATGACGCAGGTCCCGCCGCGCGTCGGGGCGCGGCGCAAGACGGTCATCGGCAACGAGGCGACCGGGGCGATCCCCGTCCACCTCCTCTTCCGCGACGAGCCCGCACCCTCCGCGCTCGGCGTGCTCCGCGTCGACGACGACGGCGGCCCCGCCACCGTCGCCATGACGCCCGCCGTGGTCAACAAGGCCTCCGCGCCCTCCGCGCCCCCCGCTCCCAAGGCGCTGATCCCCAGCCCCACCCGCTCCGAGCCCTCCCGCCCCGCCATCACCGCCGACCCCAAGCTCGTCGAGCGCCCCGGCCCCGTCCTGCCGGGCTGGGTCGGGGTCGTCGCCGGGCTCCTGGCCCTCGCCGGCTGCGCCGCCGTCCTCTGGTGGGCCGGGGCCGTGCCCGAGGAGCTCGCCCGGATGCTCCGGCTGCCCACGCGTCCGTACCACGGCATCCACCTCGGTCAGTGGGCCCTTCTCGCCCTCGGAGTCCTGGCCGTCCTCTTCTCCCTCGGCGGTCTCGGCCGCGGCCGCGTCGGCTACGCCTGGGTCCTGACCCTCTACGGCGACTACCGCGGCACCGTCCGCCGTACCGGTCTCGTCTGGACCAGCCCGCTCCTCCTGCGCCGCCGGGTCGACGTCCGCCTCCGCCACTGGCGCAGCGAGCCGCTCTCCGCGGTCGACGCCAAGGGAACCGCCCTCAACGTCGTCGTCCTCGTCGTCTGGCGCATCCGGGACACCGTCCGTGCCGCGCTCGGCGTCGAGGGCCACGAGGAGTACCTGCGCGAGCAGGTCGAGGCGGCCATGGCCCGGGTCCTGTCCCAGCTGCCGGCCGACGCCTTCCATGAGGACGCCCCGACCCTGCGCGACGCGGAGGCGGTCGGCGAGGCCCTGACCCGGATGCTCTCCGCGGAGTGCGCGCCGGTCGGGATCGACGTGTTCTCGGCGCAGCCGACCCGGATCGAGTACGCCCCCGAGATCGCCGCGGCGATGCAGCGCCGCCGGGTCGCCGCGCTCGACGCCAAGCACCGGGACAGCGTGCTGACCGCGGTCGTGGACGCGGTGGACGACGTGGTCCACCGGCTGACCACGCGTGGTCTGGTCGAGCTGGACGACTACGAGCGTAAGTCGCTGGTCAAGGACCTGACGGTGGCGTTCTACACCGGTCGCTCCCACGCCGGAGAAGGAGCGTGATTGGTATGGACATGTTCAACTTCCGTCAATACCTTGGTACTTGGTCTAGACCGGAATAGGCACCACCGCGGAGCGGCGGTACGTACCGCACCACCGCACGACCGTCGCACGCGTGCAGCACGGCTCATCGAACTCCCCCACGTTCACCAGGAGCGACAGCATGCGCAAAAAGATAGGCGTGGCGGCGGTGGCGCTCGGCGTCGCCGGCGCCTCCCTCTTCGCCACGAGTAGCGCCGGCAGCCACGGTTACACCGACTCGCCGATCAGCCGGCAGAAGCTCTGCGCCAACGGCGCCGTGACCAACTGCGGCTCCATCCAATGGGAGCCGCAGTCGGTCGAGGGGCCCAAGGGCTTCCCGTCCGGGGGGCCCGCCGACGGAAAGCTCTGCTCCGCCGGCCTCTCGCACTTCGCCCAGCTCGACGACCCGCGCGGCGGCAACTGGCCCGCCACCAACGTCACAGCGGGCCAGAGCTACAGCTTCCGCTGGCAGTTCACCGCCCGCCACCGCACCACCGACTTCCGGTACTACATCACCAAGAACGGCTGGGACCGGACCAAGCCGCTCACCCGGGCGGCGCTCGACTCCCAGCCCTTCCTGACGGTCCCGTACAACAGTCAGCAGCCGCCGGCCACGCTCTCGCACTCCGGGACCATTCCGGCGGGCAAGACCGGCAAGCATCTGATCCTGGCGGTCTGGACGATCGCGGACACCGCGAACGCCTTCTACGCCTGCTCGGACGTTCAGTTCTGACGTCTCGTCAGTTATGGTCCGGCCCATGAGTGGTGCGGACACCGTCGCGGAGCTCGTACGGCGCCAATGGGGCGACCACCGGATCGGACTGAGGGACGAGAAACGGACCCTCACCCACCACCAGGTCGCCGCGGGCGCCGCCGCGCGGGCCGCGCTGCTCGTGGACCTGCTGCCACGGGGTGTGGAGCCGCACCTCGGGGTCCTGCTCGACAACTCACCCGAGTTCCCGCTCTGGCTGAGCGCGGCGGCCCTCGCGGGGGCCGCCGTCGCCGGGATCAACCCCACCCGGCGCGGAGCGGAACTGGCCCGCGACATCCAGCACACCGAGTGCCGGATCCTGGTCACCCAGCGCGCGTACCTTCCCCTGCTCGACGGGCTCCCCCTGCCGGGCGTACGGGTGCTGGTGACCGACACCGAGGCGTACCGGGCGCTCCTCGCGCCGTACGAGGGGGCCGAGCCGGACGAGGCCGTGGTCCGCCCCGTGCGCCCCGACAGCCGGATGCTGCTCTACTTCACCTCCGGCTCGACGGGCGCCCCGAAGGCGGCGATCTGCACGCAGCGGCGACTCGCGGCCGCGGGCCGCTCGCTCGTCGCACACTTCGGCGTACGACCGGACGACATCCACTACATCTGCATGCCGATGTTCCACGGCAACGCGGTGATCGCCGACTGGGCGCCGGCGCTGGTGGCCGGGGCGGGGGTGGCGCTGCGGGCCAGGTTCTCGGCGTCCCGCTTCCTGCCGGACGTACGGGAGTTCGGCGCGACCTACTTCACCTACGTGGGCCGGGCGATCCAGTACCTCCTCGCCACCCCGCCCGGGCCCGACGACCGGGCGCACTCCCTGCGCCTCGGGTTCGGTACGGAGGCGGGAGCGGTGGACGCGGCCCGCTTCGAGGCGCGGTTCGGGGTGCGGCTCGTCGAGGGGTACGGGTCGTCGGAGGGAGGGGCGGCGATCCAGCGGACCCCGGACACACCGGCTGGGGCCGTCGGGCGCGCGGCACCGGGGGACGACCTCGCGGTGGTGCGCCCGGAGTCCGGTGAGGAATGCGAGCGGGCGGTCTTCTCGCCGGACGGTGGGCTGCTCAACGCCGCGACGGCGATCGGGGAACTGGTCAACCGGGGGCGGAGCCCCTTCGAGGGCTACTGGCGCAACCCTGAGGCGGACGCGGCCAGGCGGCGCGGCGGCTGGTACTGGACCGGGGACCTGTTCTACCGGGACGCGGCGGGCTTCCTGTACTTCGCCGGGCGCACGGACGACCGGCTGCGGGTCGACAGCGAGAACCTCGCGGCGGCGATGATCGAGCGGATCCTCTCCCGCTGGGAGCGGGCGGCCGGCCTCGCCGTCTACGCGATACCGGACCCGGTCGCGGGGGACCAGGTGATGACGGCGATCGCGTTGCGCGAGGGCACGCCGTTCGACCCGGCGGCCTTCCAGGAGTTCCTCGCCGCCCAGCCGGACCTGGGTACGAAGATGCCGCCCCGCTTCGTCCGCGTGGTCCCGGAGCTTCCCCTGACGGCCACGAACAAGATCCACCGCGTGGCGTTGCGGCGGGAGTCCTTCCTCTGCGCCGACCCGGTCTGGTGGCGCCCGGCGCCGGGCGCCCCCTACGAGCCGCTGACACCCCGGGCGGTGACGGACCTCCGCGCCCGGTACGCCGCCCACGGCCGCCCGCTCGCCGGGTAGGCCCTGTCCCGCCCACGGCCGCCCGTCCCCGGGCCAGTCTCAAGCCGTCCTGTCCCGCCCACGGCCGCCCGTCCCCGGGCCAGTCTCAAGCCGTCCTGTCCCGCCCACGGCCGCCGCCCCCGGGCCAGTCTCAAGCCGCCCTGTCCCGCCCACGGCCGCCGCCCCCGGGCCAGTCCCAAGCCGCCCTGTCCCGCCCACGGCCGCCGCCCCCGGACCAGTCCCAAGCCCTGCCCGTACAAGGCCGCCCGCTCCCGAGGTAGGCCCAGCCCTACCTCCGTACACCCCCCACCACCATGGCCCCGCGCCGCGACAGCCCCCTACGGTGTGGCGCATGGAGCCACGAAACCCCTGGCAGGCCCTCACCCGGAGCCGGTATCCGCGCGGCAGCTGGCCGTGGAGGTCCGCCGGATATCTGGCGACCGGGGTCGTCACCGGCCTGCCCGCGCTGCTCGTGCTGCTCGTGCTCGTCGTCTTCTCCGCCGTCCTCGTCGGGCTGCCGCTGCTCCTGCTCGCGGGCGTCGCCCTCGGTGGCGTCGAACGCCGCCGGCTCCGGCTCGTCGAACGCGACCCCGCCGCCGACCCGCACCGCGTCCCCGACGCCCCCGGCCTGGCGGCATGGCTCCGGCTGCGGGTCCGGGAGCAGGCCACCTGGCGGGAGCTGGCGTACGCCGTGCTGCACGCCACCGTCCTGTGGCCGCTCGACCTGATCGTGCTCGCGGTGGCCCTCGGGCTTCCCGCCGCCCTGATCAGCACCCCTCTCCGGCTCGCCCTCGACGGCCACGAGACCAAGGTCGTCAAGGCGTACCTGGTCACCTCCCAGCCGCAGGCCTTCGCCGCCGCTCTCCTCGGTGCCGTGCTCCTCCTCGCCCTCCTCTACCCGCTCGCCGCCCTCGCCGGCGCCCGCGCCGCTCTCAGCCGGGCCCTCCTCGCGCCCCGGGAGACCGAGCTGCGGGATCGTATCGGCGAGGTCACCGCCTCCCGGGCCCGCCTCGTCGACGCCTTCGAGGCCGAGCGGCGCCGGATCGAGCGGGATCTCCACGACGGCGCCCAGCAACGCCTCGTCGCCCTCACCATGACCCTGGGGCTGGCCCGGCTGGACGCCCCGCCCGGACCGCTCGCCGACCAGCTCGCCAAGGCGCACTCCGAAGCCGGCCAGGTCCTCACCGAGCTGCGCGAGCTGATCCACGGCATCCATCCGCAGGTTCTCGCCGACTACGGCCTCGCCGCCGCGCTCACCGACGCGGCCGACCGCTCCGCCGTCCCCGTCGAGGTCGACAGCGACATCGCGCTGCCCCGGCTGCCCGCGGCGGTCGAGTCCGCCGGGTACTTCGTCGTCCGCGAGGCCCTCGCCAACATCGGCAAGCACAGCGGCGCCACCAAGGGCCGGATCACCGCCCGGTACGAGAACCGGACCCTCCGAGTCGAGATCCAGGACGACGGGCACGGCGGCGCCACCGCGTCGATCAGCGGCTCCGGCGCGGGTACCCACGGCACCGGTCTCACCGGACTCGCCGACCGGGTCGCGGTCCTCGATGGCACACTGACGATCATCAGCCCCCCGGGCGGCCCGACCGTCCTACGAGTGGAGATCCCGTGTCCGCCTCTCTCCGCGTCGTCCTCGCCGAGGACAGCGTCCTCCTCCGCGAAGGGCTGATCGGGCTCCTCGACCGCTTCGGCCACGAGGTCGTCGCCGCCGTCGGCGACGCCGACGCCCTGCGCACGGCCGTCGCCGCGCACGACCCGGACATCGTCGTCACCGACGTCCGCATGCCGCCCGGTTTCCAGGACGAGGGGCTGCGCGCCGCCGTCGCCCTGCGCGCCGAGCGCCCGGCGCTGCCCGTCCTCGTCCTGAGCCAGTACGTGCAGCGGACCTACGCCGCCGATCTCCTGGACGCGGGCGACGGCACCGGCGTCGGCTATCTCCTCAAGGACCGGGTCGGTCAGGTCGAGGAGTTCCTGGACGCCCTCACCCGGGTCGCGGCCGGCGGCACGGTCGTCGACCCCGAGGTCGTACGGCAGCTGCTGCGCCGCCACCGCGATCCGCTGGAGGCGCTGACCCCGCGCGAACGCGAGGTGCTCGGGCTCGTCGCCGAGGGGCACTCGAACGGGGAGATCGCCCGCCGGCTCGTCGTCACCGAGGCGGCCGTGGGCAAGCACATCGGCAACATCCTGGGGAAGCTGAACCTGCCGCCCGCCGAGGACACCCACCGCCGGGTCCTGGCCGTTCTGACCTATCTGCGGGCGTGAGTACGGGAGCACGAAGAAGCCCCCCGCTCGCGCGAGGGGCTTCTTCCGTCTGTGCGCCGCCAGGGACTCGAACCCCGGACCCGCTGATTAAGAGTCAGCTGCTCTAACCAACTGAGCTAGCGGCGCCTGCTGAC